>CASFHD010000005.1 GCA_949294455.1 uncultured Christensenella sp. | reverse complement strand
ATTATTTTTTAATATTATATTATGTTTTTATTATACTATAATTTTATATATTTTAATTTTAAATATATTGTTTAATTAATTTTTTTAATTCTAATATTCTGTTAAGTTTTACACTCGCTATACGATTTAATTTGTATAATTTATTTTTATCAACAGTTTTTACAATCAAACTTGTTTTAGTATTTAAATTATTTACGAGTTTAATTTTCTCTTTTTCATACAAACTTGATAGCCAAAATTCTAATAGTTTTATTTCGTTTTTAAAAAAATTATATGCCTGTTTTTTTTCTAAAGAAGGAACATTTAACATTATGCTTCCTCCACATAAACATTAGTCATTTGTACCACATAATTTGAGAAGTATCCTATTGGCCACCCACCAATTCCACCCGTAGTGGCATTTGTTACACGACCTACTGCAATCATATTGTTATAAACTCTACAAACAGGAATTACTCCTAATCTGTTTTCTTTTGAAGGATATGGATTACAATTCCACGTTCCTGTTATATAATTTCCTTCCAGCACAAAATTTAACCCTAACAATTCGTTTAATTTAGTTTGTTGTATCATATCAAAACTATTAATACTTGTATTAGGCGGAACACTTATAGTTAAATTTAAAAATCCTTTTTTAGGAGCAAACCTATAATATTCAGCCAAACAATAAATTTCTAATTTGTCATTACACCTTCCAAACGCTGAAAATCTTTCAACACCTGCACTGCCGCCAGAAACACCAGAACCAACAATAAACTGCAATTCTTCAATAGAACTTTTAAGTTCAGAATCCTGTGTGTCCACATAACTTTTGTACTCTGTTTTTATATTTGCTATAGCATTATCAGTATAAGTTTTACACTCGTTTTTCGCATTAGTTACTGATGTATCTGTATAGTTATTACAATCATTTTTAGTAGATGCCGCCGCAACATCGACATAAGCAGTCATCTGTCCTTTTGCTGAACTTACTGAATTATCAGTATATAATTGACTTTCTGTTTTTAAATCCGTAATTTCACTATCTGTATAACTTTTTGAATTAACTAGATTAGTATCTGAATATTCTTTACATTCTGTTATAGCATTCTCTACAGCTGTGTCAGTATATGTGTTACTAGTTGTTGTTTGTGTTTCAATAGCATTATCTGTATAACTTTTACATTCTTCTTTTGCATTAGTTACTGATGTATCTGTATAATTATTACAATCATTTTTTGTAGAAGCTGCTGCCACATCTACATACGCCCACATTTGCGCTTTAACACTTGTTATTGAATCATTTGTATATTGCTGACTTTCTGATTTTAAATCTGCTATTTCACTATCAGTATAACTTTTTGAATTAACTAGATTAGTATCTGAATATTCTTTACACTCGGTTATTGCATTCTCTACAGCTGTGTCAGTATATGTGTTACTAGTTGTTGTATGTGTTTCAATTGCATTATCAGTATAAGTTTTACACTCGTTTTTTGCATTAGTTACTGATGTATCAGAATATTCTTTACACTCGGTTATTGCATTCTCTACAGCTGTGTCAGTGTATGAATTACTAGTTGCTGTATGTGTTGCAATTGCATTATCTGTATAAGTTTCACATTCACTTTTTGCACTTGCCACTGCTGTATTTGTATAAGATTTACATTCATCTTTCGCTTCTTCTATTTTGCTAAAAATGCTAGAATTGTCTTGTCCGCCGTGTCGCAATGACTTTATATCATCTTTCAAATTTTCAATAACTACTTCAATATCTTCAGTGTTTTTCATAAAATACCTCGCTGAATTATAACATATAAAATTTACAAAAATATGCATAAGTGACAACTATTCTACTGTAACACTTTTCGCAAGATTTCTAGGTTTATCAGGATTAATATTTTTTGATACGCTAAGTTTATAACTTAATAATTGAAAAGGAATAATTGAAACAATGCTCATTAAATCTTCATCAAAACAAGGAAGATATATAAATTTAACATTTTCACACATTGATGATACTTCTTTTTTAAATTGCGTTACTAAAATTATATTAGCACCTCTTGATGACGCTTCTTTAAGTGCGTTTAAAGTTTTTTCTAATAAATAATATTCGGTAGCAACAACAAACATATATGAAGATTGATTAATTAGCGCCAAAAATCCGTGTTTTAATTCTCCGGCAGGATAAGAATTAGCATTTACATAGGTTACTTCTTTTAATTTTAAACAAGCCTCATTACAAGTTATAAAATCTTTATCTCTACCAATGAAATATAATTCACCTAAATCATTTAACAATTTAACGAAATTATCTAAATAATCATATTTTTGATTTTGCAACAAGATTGATAAATTTTCTAAATTTTCATAAAAATTAAAACATTTTTTATTTATTTGAGAATCAAACCAGCACTTTAAAATATAAAACACGCATATTTGACACACATAGGCTTTAGTTGATGCGACGGACTTTTCGACTCCAGCACAAGTAGGCAATACAATATGTGCTAATTTAGCCATAGTACTATGCATAGTATTAGTTATTACTAAAGTAGAAGCGCCTAATTCAATTGCCAACTTTAAAGCCTCTAAAGTATCAGCAGTCTCTCCACTTTGACTTACAAAAATACAAAGTGTAGAATTATCTATTAATTGCTTTGAATATCTAAATTCACTTGCCACAAAACTTGATACATCAACTTTTAAAACATCTTGTAACAACTTTTCACCCATACAAGAAGCGTGATATGCTGTTCCGCAACCAATAATTTTTATTTTATTAAAAGAATTAATATTTAAATTTATTAAAGTTTCTGTTAAATGTTTTGATGAATAAATTTTAGCAAGATTATCTATACATTTTGGTATTTCACAAATTTCCTTTTCCATATAATGTGAAAAATTCCCTAAATCAAATGAGAAATCAAACTTACCAAGTTTGCTTGATTGTTTTTTAATAATTTTGAAAGAACTATTGTAAAATCTTATATCATTTTTAGATACAACAGCAAACTCTCCATCTTCAAGAGTGTAATAATCTACAGCTTTCCCCTCAAAGCAAATTATGTCGCTTGCACACATCATTTCGCCAGTATTTAATTTAGATATGTATAATGGACTTTTATTTTTTGCAAGGTACAATTTTTTTTCTATTGAATTTAAGCACGCTATTGCATAACTACCTTTTAACAAGTTGCACGCAGAAATAAATTTTCTTACAAAACTTTTATTATTAGATTTATAAATTAGATTAGGGATTACTTCACTGTCTGTTTCTGAATAAAATACTACTCCTTTTTTGATTAAAGTTTGCTTTAATTCTATATAATTTTCTATTATGCCATTATGAACAATCGAAATTTTATTGTTGCAACTATTGTGAGGGTGTGCATTAAATACATTTGAAGCACCATGAGTAGCCCATCGTGTATGTGCTATTCCTGCAGTGTTTGAATTTCTTGTTGTTAACATTTCATCTAAATTTTTAATTTCCCCTGATGTTTTTATGGTGTCTATTTTTCCATTTTTAACAACACTAATACCTGCAGAATCATACCCTCTATATTCAAGTTTGTAGAGTGCATCAATTAAATTTTGTTCACAACTGTTACCTATAAATCCTACTATTCCACACATATACACTCCTCATTAAGTTTGAAAATTATTTTTTCTATTTCACTTGCTATTTCTAAGGCTCTTTTTTTCTTCTTTCCTTCCACAAAAAGACGAATTAAATCTTCAGTACCCGAGCGTCTAATAATTACTCTGACATCATCAAATGCTTCAATCTTTGAATTAAGATTATCAAAATTTAATAAGGCAGTATTACACTTAATATTTTTCATAATTGAAAAATCTTCTTTATATTTCGCCAATTTTAATAATTTTGGGTTGTTATTAATAATTGATAAAACATATAAAGCAGATAAAATACCATCACCCGTTGATTCAAGTTTCGGAATAATAATATGACCAGAAGCCTCTGCCCCAAAAGAACTTTTAAAATTATTGATATGTTCGATTAAGAATTTATCCCCTACATTGCACCTAGTTACATTGACATTTAGTTTTGTAAACATTCTAACAAGAGCAGAATTTAAATAAATATTTCCACAAACAGAATCAATTTTATTGCCTTTATTTAGTTCGCTTGAAACAATCAAATACATAAGTCTTTCGCCATTATAAGCAAATCCTTCTTTATCAACAAAAACCAAGCGGTCAGCATCTCCATCAAAAGCAACGCCAAAATCGAACTTATTTTTTTTAACAAACGACTTAAAATTATCAATATATAAACAACCTGCCGATTCATTAATTTTATTTCCATCAAACGAATTATTTAAAAATGTAGCATTTATATTTAATTTATTAAAGATATTTTTTGCAATTTTACACGATGCACCATTTGCTGTATCAACACAAATTTTGTATGGAATATTCATATCATTAAATAATTCTACTATGTATTTTTCATAAATATATTTTGCAGTAAAATCGCACTCTAGTTTACCAAAATCACTAACATTTTTATTAATGTCTAAATTTGATTGAATTTCTTTTTCCGTTTCAACCGAAATTTTTTCACCGAAAGAATTGAATATTTTAATGCCATTATATTCTTTAGGATTATGCGATGCAGTAATGACTACACCAAAATCCGCTTTAAAATGTTTAGTTAAAAATGCGACACATGCAGACGGAACAACGCCAACAAACTTTACATCACCACCATTAGACAATACTCCACTGATAAGAAAAGAGCAAATTATATCAGAACTTTGACGATTATCACACCCAAGAACTATTAAAGGCTTTTTACCATAACATAAAGCCCTACCAACTTTATAAACCAAATCAAACGACAAATCAAAATTAGGAATTCCCCTAATTCCATCAGTACCGAATAAACTCATAAAAACTCCAGACAAATGCAATTATAAATTGCTTTTATATATTCTATGAGGCTAATATCAAAAAAGTTTAATTATTTAAATTTTTAAATAAAAAAAACACCTGTAAAGGTGTTAAGATTGAAATTGACTATTGTAAAGTTCAGCATAAGCACCGTTTTTTCGCAACAGTTCGTTGTGTTTACCCGATTCGGCAATAGTTCCATCTTTCATATAAATAATCAAATCAGCATTTTTTATTGTTGATAATCTGTGAGCAATTATAAATGACGTTCTGCTTTTTGTTAATTTATCCATAGCCTTTTGAATATATTCTTCACTACGAGTATCGACTGAACTTGTAGCCTCATCTAAAATTAGCATAGGACTATTTTGTATCATAGCACGCGCAATGGTTAGCAGTTGTTTTTGTCCTGCGGATATAGAAGTGTTATCATCTAAAATTGTATTGTATCCATTAGGAAGTGTGCGAATAAAATAATCAATACCACACGCTTTGCAAGCATTGACAATTTGTTCATCTGTAACATTTTCAGTGTTAAAAATTAAATTTTCTTTAATACTGCCTTCAAAAAGCCAGGTATCTTGTAAAACCATACCAAATAATCTATGAACATTATCACGCGTGATTTTATTAGTTTCAATTCCATCTATTTTAATTTTACCCTTAGTGATTTCATAAAATCTCATAAGTAAGTTCACAATGGTAGTTTTACCTGCACCTGTAGAACCAACAATCGCAATTTTTTGACCTGCTTTTACAGATAAGTTAAAATCTTTAATAATCATTTTGTCTTGATTGTAGCCAAAATATACATTGTCAAATTCAACATTACCTTTTACATCATTTATTGCAAGTTTAATATCGCTTTCATCATCCATCTCTGATTGATCCAAAAAATCAAATACCCTTTCACTACCCGCTGCCGCTGACTGAATATTTGTCATTGCTTGCGCTATTTGACTTAATGGTTGAGTAAAGAATCTAATATATATCATAAATGCAGTGATTGTTCCTACACTAACACCGGGGAAATTATTAATCAAAAGAACAGCACCGACAACGCAAACCACCACATAACCAAAATTTCCCATAAAAGCCATAATAGGATTCATAATTCCACTAATGAATTGAGATTTCCAATTTGAAACATATAGTAATTTATTTACATCATCGAATTTTTTATCAAACTCTTTTTCTGCGTTATAAACAGAAATAATATCGTGCCCAGAATAACTTTCTTCAACGACACCATTTAAATTCCCTAAATTTTCCTGTTGTAAAAGGAAATATTTTTGAGATTTTTTCATTATCAGCATCATCAACAAAAAACCTATAAATACGGCACCTATTGCAGAAAAAGCCATAATATAATTGTGTACAAACATTAAAGATAATGAACCAAAAAATAATATTATAGCACTAACAAGGTTACTAACACTTGAATTAAAAGTCTGATTTATGGTATCTACATCGTTAGTAATAATACTTAATGTGTCGCCGTAAGAAGTAGTATCAAAATAATTAAGTGGTAATTTGTTTATTTTTTTAGTGATATCAGTCCTTAACTTTTTAGAAATTTGTTGCGAAACGCCAGACATAATAAAACCTTGCATATAGTTAAACACGACACCTAAACTATATAAAATAATCAGAGTTACTGCGATTTTAGTTATTTTTACAAGATTAACTTTAGCCAAAGAATTATAAGTAACATATATTGAACCATTTTCTTCGAGTTTAAAACTAGTTACAATTTCTTCGCCATCAACAATTATTGGAATTAAAAAAGATTCAGTTGCTTCATCATAATATTCATTTGAAGAATCTTGAGAAATAATTAATTCATATAAGCCAGAATTAAAGTTTTGTTTAAATTCTGTTTCATTATAAATTTGAGCATAATTAGTACCATCAGTTACAATATCTGTAATTTCACTTAAAAGATTTGGTCCAACTAGAGTGCAAACTGTACCTAATATTGCTAAAATTATAGCGATAATTACAAACTTTAAATGAACTTTTATATATGAAAATAATCTTTTAATAGATTTCAAGAAATTTTGTGGTTTTCCATAAGAATTCACATTAATTGGTTTAGGCATTATCTAATTCCTCCTTTGAAAGTTGACTTTCAGCGATTTCTTGATAAACTTTACAAGATTTTAACAGTTCTTTATGTGTTCCAATTCCTGCCATACTACCATTATCTAACACAATAATTTTATCCGCATCTTTAATAGTACCTATACGTTGCGCAACGACTAATTTAATTGCAAATTTGTTTTTCTTTAATTCATTTCTAAGCAACAAATCAGTTTTATAATCTAAGGCAGAGAAACTATCATCAAATATTAAAATTTCAGGATTTCTAGACAAAGCTCTTGCAATACTAAGTCTTTGTTTTTGGCCTCCAGACACATTTGTTCCTCCCTGTGCAATCATACTGTTTACCCCATCAGGAAGTTTATCAACAAACTCTTTTGATTGAGAAATTTTTAAGGCATTTTCAACATCTGAATCATTAGGCTTTCCGTTTTCAGATTCCCCCATAGTAATATTATCTTTTACACTACCTTTAAATAAAATTGCACGCTGAGAAACATATCCCAATTTATTATTTAGAGCCTTTTTATCATAATCTAGAATATTAACACCATCTATCAAGATTTCACCACTAGTAGCATCATAAAATCTAGGAATTAAATTAATTAATGTAGATTTTCCGCTACCTGTAGAACCAATAAAAGCAATAGTTTGACCTGCCTCTGCCTTAAATGAAATATCTTTTAAAACATATTCTTCAGCATTTGGATATTTAAAGCAAACATTTTTGTATTCTATAGAAGTTTTTGAATTACTACCAGCCAATACATTTCCATATACTATTGAGTTATTCTTGTCTAATACTTCGTTTACACGACTCGCACAAACTTGTGCCCTAGGAAGCATAATAAAAATCATAGTAAGCATCATAAAAGATAAAATAATTTGCATAGCGTATGAAGTAAATACCATCATATTGCTAAGTAAATTTACTTTTTCAAAATTTAAAGGACTTGCCTTATCCACAAGATATGCTCCTATCCAATAAATAGCAAGATTCATAAAATTCATAACAAGTGAAATCACAGGACTCAAAATACTCATAACTCTATGAACAAATAAGTTATTAGATGTTAATTCTTCATTCGTTTTTTCAAATCTTTCTTCTTGAAATTTTTCTGCATTAAAAGCACGAACAACCCTAATACCTGTCAAACTTTCTCTAGTCTTTCTGTTAATATCATCCGTTAATTTTTGCATTTTTTTAAATTTTTTAATAGTAACAGCCATAATAACAGAAATTGTTAAAATTAGCACTCCTACTGCGACGGCAGTTGTTATTGACCAAGAGATATTTATATTTGTAATCTTTAAAATAGCCCATATTGCTAAAACAGGAGATTTTATTAAAACCTGCATACTTATTGCAGTAGTTGATTGGATTTGAGTTATATCATTAGTTGTTCGAGTAATCAAACTAGCAGTAGAAAATTCTTTGAACTCATTCGGAGAAAAACTTTGGATTTTTTTATAAACTTTTGTCCTAATATTGTACGCCATATTTGAAGTAATTATAGCTATAAAATATCCAGTAATCACAGCCAAAACACTACTACCCAAAGCGCACCCAAGCATTTTAGCTCCAAGATATAAAACACTAGATAACTTGCCATCTGACACGACTTCACGAACAATATTGCTCATAAATTCAGGCAATTTCAAGTCTAAATACACCTGAGAAACAATACATAAAATTACCAATAAAAAGAAAAAAATATCTTTTCCTCTAACATTTCTAATTAATTTTAACATCTTGCCTCCAAACAAATTTTAATTATTAAATTTTGTTACATTGATATTAATACATTTTCAAATTATAATTATATTTGAAAAAATAATTTTATCCACCATTAAAAACTTAACATAATTTAACACTTTTTAATTTTTCGGTCAATAAAATATTCATAAAAATAGTATTTATGAGTTAACAATCTTAATAGTGAGTGCTAACAAAGCATAATCTTTATAAAATTATCAATATATAAATAAACAAAACAAACTTCAAAAGATTAAATGTTTTAAAATATATGCAAAATAAAGAGTAAAACCCTTGAAAACAAATACATATTATTAAAAATAAATTTACAAAATCAATAATAAGTTTAATAATTTTTTTTCAATAACAAGTAACAAAAAAGAGCATCTAAAATGTCACACCAATTTAAAAATATCTAAATAAAAGAAAAAAGAACTATACAATTTTTGTAAAGTTCTTTTCAATAAATTTTATAATCTCATCTAAATATATGTTGTTTAAAAATAAAATTGATTTGATAATTAAACAACAGATGTAATAATTGATGATGTTATTGTATAATTTATGTTTTTTGTTACGCCTCCAGAAGTAACATTAAATGTTACAATATCGCCAATGCTTGCTTGAAGCAATAATTCAGAAATCTGATAACTTTTGTTAACAACTACTGTTAAGTCGGCTTTTGAATCCTGTGAAAAATTTAAAGTAACGCTATTTATAATATCACCCTTTTTTAAACTCGACTTTTCTCCATTATCCGTATACCCACTATTACTTGCAAACCCTGAAACGCTGTAAATCACTACTTTTTCTTCATAATCCAACGCTCCAGAATCAGTAGTTATATAATTTATTTCATCAATGTTAATTTCAAGACCTAATACTGCTTTTTGAACTTGTTTTGTTGTAGAATTTCTTAATATATTTTCCACTACCGCCTTAACAAGATTGCTAGGTATAGCATACGCCATTCCCTCTATTGCAGTATCTTCAATTTTAGCGTTAACAATACCAATTAAATTCCCATTACTATCAAACAATCCACCACCACTATTTCCTCCATTTACGGCAGTATCAATTCTTATAACACGCATACTAATAATAGAAACATTGTCAACTGCAGTCATATTAATAGTCTCTGATTTTACACTAACAGTACCTGTAGTTGCAGAAATTCCCTCACCCTCAGGGTTACCTATTGCAATGGCAATTTGACCTACTTTTATACTATCAGAATCAGCAAAAGTAACTGCTTTTAAATTTTCATAATTGCTTCTAATAACAGGGCTAGCATCTACATATAAAACAGCCAAGTCGTACGACATACTTCCGCCAACATAATGAGCAGGAATAGCAAAATCTGTGTACTCCAAACCATATAAATAACAAGTTATATATGAAGAAATATCTTGTTTATCTGTGTCATATACTACATGATAATTTGTTATAATGTAGGCACTTCCATCACTAGAAATATCATATAAAACACCTGAACCCGCTGAATAACCTAATTCTAACGCACAAAAAATTGAAACAGAAGACCTTAATCCATTTGATATTGCGACAATAGAATCACTTTCAGTTTCAGCATTAATATAAAAATCTAATAAAAATGTTTCAAAACTATATTCACTTTCAATTCTACCTGTTGCATCAAGATAGGCGTCATAAATTTCTCGTAAAGTAAAGTCATCTCCTTGAACAGTGGTAAAAGAACTTTCAACATTGTAATTATCAGTTCCCATCAAACTACAACCGGATAAACATACTGAAAAAATAATTGCAAATGATAATAATACTATACTTTTAAAAATTTTTTTCATTTACCCCTCACCTTCATATTATACCCAAACGATTAAAAAAAAACAACTTAATTTAATATTATTAATTTATAGTTTACATTATGCGTAAAATATAAACTAAATAAAAATAAAGCAAACATTAATAATTAGTCATTTCAAATACGAATATTATCAAATATTTATAAAAATCATACCAATATAAAATAAGAATTACTAAAACAATAATTTGATAAAGGGAAAATTTACTAAAATCAAAACCTTGTTGATAAATTAGTTAAAAATTTTTTATTTGAAAGCATATTGATTTTAAACAATTTTTGCATATTTACAGATTGTAAATAACTTGATTTTATCGCAGTTCTAATATTCCTTTCAATACTATCAGGTAAAACTTCATATCTTTTAGCCAATATTGAATAAATTTCTAATTCAAAATTTACAATTTGCTTCTTTTTAGCAATAATTTCTATAGCATCAGCGATGTAATTAAAACCTACATACTTACAATTCATACCTAGATTAAATAAAAAATTATAAATATCAAATTTGATATTTCTTTCATAATAATGTAAAACTGCATTCAAGTTATCTTTATTGATTTCTAGCGTCATAATTACCTCGCAAGCATTAGAATATCATAATTTTTTAAAAAATCAATACTTAATATTAATTTTGTACAAAATTATTTTTAAAATGTTTGTTGACAACAAATAAAATAAAATTGTATAATCGTAAAAAGGATAAAGGTATTATTATGAGGGGTAATATAAAAAATTATGATGATAGCAAAAATCGTAAAAAAGCAACTATAATAACAATTATTCTTTTGTTACTTCTATTGCTATTTATCGGAATTATTATAGTATTTTTGTTGTATCAAGACAATGACAACAAAGATGAATTAGCGATAAAAGGCTACGAGATGACAACAAATTTTGATAGTCTTACTGAATCAAATAATTTTTATCAATTATATTATGGGCAACAATTAAGTATAGGCGATTTTATAAATTTGAAAAAAATTTATGTGGACAACAGTGAAATTGATGTAGCAAAAGATGAAATATCATCTAATCTAGAAAATTACGAAATGACAATTTATTTATACGACACAAATAGCACCAATGGTAATATAGTTGGAAGACTAATACCCATAAAAATACTATCAAATTCTAACAATCATGATAACAAAATGGATTTAACATTAACCCAAGAATTTTTACAAGATAAATATAGTGGAACAACCAGTTATAATTCATATTATGTTTATAACTCTTCAAATGGAACAGTTGACTATATTCCACTTCCTGGAAAAAGTGGTACAGCATTTGCGTGTGAAATAACAATAAAATTAACTTATAAAAATGTTTATGGCGAAATGATAGAATTTGACAGCGAAATAAATTTTGGGAAAATTATATGTATTGTAAATGACTATATAGTAGATATTACAACAAAGAATGAAATAACCACAACAACACCAAGTAAGGATTTATTCACTATTAATTTTAAATCTGGTGCAAGCAGTGGATTTACTAGTGAAAAATTCATATACAACCTTGAATTTGATTACACAGATAGTTCAAAATATTGTGATGTATTTAACATTAGAACAGGTCAGACTGGACAAAACAACTTAATGGATATTTCAACTACACTAAAGCTTCAAGAAGTAACATCAAGTAATGATATAAATATTTATATTCTAGGTGGTGAAAATACAAAAACTTATTATTTCTATGACATAGTATGGCATTAATAAAAATAAAAAACATATTGCGTTAATTAGTTCAATATGTTTTTTTATTAGTTTGATTGCGTGATTGTGTTGTCGTTTAAATTTTATTATTAAATTTATTTATTTAATTTTTAAATATTTTGATTTATTATTATTCATATTTATTTTTTAGAATATCGACAAATATTTTTTAAATATTTTAATTAATATTAATTTTTTATTGTTTTTATTTGTTTTAAAGAAAAAATTTAATATTTTTAAATTTTTATTTTTTTATATTTTATATTTTTTTTATATTTTTTATATTTTAATTGCTTATTATATATATTATTTAATTTACTATTATTTTTTTTATAGAATTTTTTCTGTCGTTAAACAATTTCATTTTTATATCAAAATAAAATTTTTAATATTATTAAATTTATAAATTATTGTTTAAATAAATAATGTTTTATAGATATTAATATGGATAATTATTTTAAAAATAGTGTCTTTAAATACAATTTATCTTCTGTTGACACTCGTTTGCTATCTCTACATTTTGATATAGTTTTATTCAAAACAAATGTGGAAATTTTTTTATTTTTTAAAAAAGACATTGTTTTATCTCTACATTTAACAAATGCTTCGCACAACAACCAAGCAATTGCCATATTAACATAATAATCTGATTCATTAGATAATGTTAAAATTATATCAAACACTCTGTTGATATCTGTATTATTAATAAATCCTTTCAATAAAATAATTATACCCAATCTTTTTTTTAAAGGATTTTTGTCCTTTATACAACTTGTCGCATAATCAAAATATTTCTCTTTATTTGATTTGTTAAACGAGAAACTTAAACTATCCACTTGAGCCCAAGAATCACAAACTGATATAAATTTTTTCTAGATAATTTATTTGTTCATCTGCATTTTTAATTTTTGAAATAATTTTCCCCAAAAGTATAGTCAAACTAAAATTTTTTAATTCTATTTTATTAATAAAATCAGAATAATTACCTTTTGCTATTTCTTTTGATATTGAATCAATAATAGAGTATGGTATTGCCACACAATCATAAAAAGTATTTGAAACTTTTTTTCAAATTCTATACCATTTAAACCTTTCGAAAATTGAATAAAATAATCATAGAATTTATTTATACTTTCATCTGTCCATTCATTTAATACTAAATTCAAATCTATCTCCAATTACCTTTAAAACTCATCATCTAATTTTTACTTTATCTATAATAAATTAAGTCACAAAATTATTGCAACAATAAATTTTAATTATATTTTTTTATTTTTATTGATTGTTGTATTCTTGTTATAATTTTTATAAAATTTATCATTTTTTATATATTTTTAATAAATTTCAATGTTTTTTATTATTTTTTTATTTATTTTTATATTTTTTAATTTTTTTATTTGATTTTATGCAGTTTATTATATTATTAATTAATTGTAGATATTTATTTTTTATTGTTTTAATTGTTAAACATCTTTTCAATAATTTTTATTTTTTTATTTTTTGCGTCAACTTCACATTTTACACCAATAGGCATTATTCCTCTTGGATATGAATGACCGAAATTCACATTATAAATAATAGGAATATTGTATTTTTTAAAATAATCTTTATACAACGAAATATATTCATCAAAATATATTTCATCAATAGGTTTACCTATTAACACACCATTTATAACTTTTAATATACCAATATGTTTTAATTTATCTAATACTTTTTTTACATAGTTAGGCGATGGTTTTTCATCACTAGTTTCAATCATTAATATTTTACCAACCCATTCTTTTTTTGTTGGAAAAATTTTATATTTATCCACTATTTTTTGACACTCAATTATATTTGAATTTAATTTATTATCAAAACCATCATCAACTACACCCAACATTCTACCTATTACATCTATACAGCCACCTAGCAACTCCCCTTGCGCTTTACAATCTTTACCCAATGAAATATATCCGTGATTTTCTTTGTTTGAAATTCGTTTAACTCCTATTTGGTCTTTACCAAAATTAACTCTTTCTTTGTACCATATATCACTTGATTCTATATCGAAAAGTTTATTTTCAAAAAACTTCTTAACTGCATTATAAGTATATGGCAACATATCTAATTCAAACTCGGCAAAGTCAGTTATAAAAGCAGGACCATAAAATGTATTTAATCCAAGTTTTCTTAAAATAAAATGTACGATTGTTATATCCGAATATCCTGTGAAAATTTTTGGATTATTTTTTATGATTTGTTTTACATTATTATTTTCAAATATATAAGGTATTATTTTATAAGAATCACTACCGCCTATTGCACATATAATTGCTTTTACATCTTTGTTTTCAAAAGCACTTTTTAAATCTTCCACTCTTTTTTGTGGATTGTCTTTAACAAACTCAATTCCTTTTAAAGCATATTCCATATACATAGGCACAAGACCTAATTCTTTCAATCTTTTATCTCCAAGTTCCAACTCGTGTTTTGCCCAAGGTTCTCCTAACATACCACTAGATAAACTTACTATCGCTACTTTATCACCAACGTTTAATTTATTTGCTTTCATATAATCTCCTTTTATTATTATAATATTTTTTTGTATTAAAACAAAACAATTGATAATTAAAAATATAATAAATATTTTAAATATGAAAATAAATATATTTAATATTAAATATAAAATAAATTTAGTCCAATATTAATTATAAAAAATATCATTAAATATTAAAGTATTTTTAAAATTTAAAAAATTAATTTGATTATAATAAAAATAAAATAATTATAAATAAAAATATTTTATTAAATAAAAAGTAGTTAAAAAAAACAAAAAATAATAAATTGTTTAAAAAATTATTAAAAATTCATTAAAAATTTAATTTTTATTTATAATATTATTTAATTTTTTATATTTTTTTGTATGCATTTATTTTTATGTATAAAAATAATATTTAAGTAAATAATTAAATTTAATATAAATTAATATTAATGGATTCGTATGAACAAAATTGTAATTATAGGTTGTGGAAATGTAGGTATGAGTTATGCTTACTGTTTGCTTAATAGTAATAGTATTGTTGATGAGATAGTTTTAATTGATATAAATAAAGATAAAGCGGAAGGCGAAGCATTAGATTTAATTCACGCTTCTGCTTGCTCAAATAAATTTATAAAAATTAAAGCAGGCGATTACAATGATTGTAATAACGCTGACATTGTTTGTATTTGTGCAGGCAAAAATCAAAAAAAAGAAGAAACAAGAACTGACCTTATTGATAAAAATGTTGAAGTTTTTAAATCAATCATAAAAGAATTAAATAAAACTTTATTTAATGGAATTTTTTTAATAGCTACTAATCCTTTGGATATAATGACTTATGTAACTTTAAAACTTTCAAAATTTAAACCTTGCAAAGTTATAGGCAGTGGCACAACTCTAGACACTGCAAGGCTTAGATCAATATTAAGCGAAAAATTAAGTATTAATCCTAAAAATGTACACGCTTATGTTATCGGTGAACACGGAGATAGCGAATTTATCAACTGGTCAAATGCATTTATTGGCCCTAATCCAATTTTAAATTATATAGATGAGAATTCTCAAAATGAAATATTATTTAATGTAAGAAACAGTGCGTATGAAATAATTAATAAAAAAGGTAATACCTCATACGGAATAGGAATGTGCTTAAAAAATATTACTAATGCAATTTTGCAAAATTCTAATTCAATTTTTACAATATCTGCTTATGATAAAAAATTAAAAATTTGTATAGGAATGCCCACTATAATCAATAAATCTGGAATAAGAGAAATAATCAATCTAAATTTAAATAAAGATGAAAAAACATTATTAAAAAATTGCTCTGACAAAATAAAATCCATGGTCAAAGCAATTGAAAATAATCTAAAATATTAAACTATTAACAATATAAAATTAATTATCCAATCAATAACTAATAAACTTGCAAAAACTATTGAAATAATTATTGCTGGTTTTGATTTGATTTTTGAAACCAATTTTAATAATGGGTCAAATACTAATGCCATAATTGCTGTAATTAAAATTCCCCATATTATCGAATATGTAAGACAAATATATCCACGAAAATTTAAAGGTTCTTCAGAATAATTCCATAGCATTGTATCAAAGCATAAATCAAAAAAAACAGCAGTAACAAGTTCAGCTAAAGTTGCAACCACCATAGCAAGTACAGCATAGATAAAAACTCTTATTACAGGATTGTTGACTTTAGACAATATACCTCGTTTATTTTGTGGTGTACCCATTAAAAGAAATATTACTATTACACAAAAACCATATATAGTACAAAATGGTAAAGTCAAGAATCCCCTATCCTCAAAATGACCTAATAGTATCCATTTATATACTGTTTCCATGCACCAGCCTAAAAAGGAAAATATTAAAAAGACGATAAAATATTTTGATACTTTTTCTAACTTATTCATTTGCTCTCCAAAAATTTTCGACAAATTAATCTATTTAATGATATAATATCACACAAAAAAAATAATTTCAATAAATTTTATTATATTTATAAAACCAAACTTGCTGATTTGGTGTAAGCGCGCACAAGTCCACCAGCGCCCAATTTTTTGCCACCAAAATATCTTACAACAACGACCATTACATTTTGTAAACCTTTTTTCTTTATAACATTTAGTATTGGCAATCCCGCAGTCCCAGAAGGCTCACCATCATCAGAGCACTTTTCTAAAACAACTTCTCTTTTATACACATAAGCAAAACATATATGTGTTGCTTTCCTGTGTTCTTTTTTAAGTTCCAATAAAATATCTTTTATTTTATCAGTGCTAAAAAGGTCAAAAGAATATGTAATAAATTTTGATTTTTCTATAATTATTTCATTCATTTTATTAAAATTTATCATTTTATATTAAATCTCTCATTAATAATTTTATACGCTTTTTCAAAATTATCCATAGGAAGTTTTATAACTTCGATGTCTGTAAACTTTTTCAATTCATCAGCTAGTTTTAGATATTCAACTTGTTGATTAATGCTGTTATTTATATCAAATTTTACATATTCTGCATTCCTAATTCTTTGCAATCTTTCAATATATAAATCGGTATTCTCTAAATAAAGGAAAATAGCAATATGTTTACAATTTAATTTCAAATATTTGTTCATTAATATTTTAAAAGGATTTTCATAATCGTATTCTTTTAAACCGATTCTAGCATACACAAGTTCACTAAAAAAAGTTCTATCAAAAACTAATGAAATATCCACATTAAGAACAGTTTTGATATAATTTATTAAATCTTTATACATTTTTAAAGATTTTTGTTTTGCATTAATACTTTTGTCAGGCATGCCAGTCAGTCTATACAAATTGACTGACAACAAATTTTCCCTTAAATAATTTGCCAAAGTTGTTTTACCAGTGCCTTGCGGTCCTTCAATTGTTATACAAAAATTTGTCATATATAAAGAATAATAAAAAAAATGCACCAAGTCAAGTGGCACATTAATTATTTATACTTACTTCTAATTTTTCTGATTTATTTAATTCATAACTTACCAAATTGCCAGTAGGCTCTAAATCAAACATCATCTTTTCAAAATATTCAATATTAGGAGTATTTATTTGAATATGATTTATTTCATCTTTTAATGACAATCCATTTAAAGATTTATAAGTTCTAATTTGCGATAAAACATTTATTAAATCATCACCTGCGTGCATTAAATTTTCATCATATTCAATATCAATTTTTGATAATCTTAAAGTTGTTATAGATTTAGATTTTTCAAATCTTATAAAATAAGAATGATAAATTTCTTCACAAATGTGAGGCATTGTAATTGATAACATTTTTAACATAGAGAACAGAATCTGATAACAAGAATACATTGCAGATTCTTTTGCTTTCTCTCCATAGATTTCAACTTTGTATAGTCTATTTTTTACAAGTTCTATATAGTTGTCGCAAAAATCCCAAAAATACTTTTCAATTTCTGCCTTAGCATAACCCATTTCAAATTCATCATAAAATTTACACGCCTTATCAAACATTACATTGAATTTGTTCATATAATATCTGTCAACTGGTAAAATTTCATTAGGTTTTTTAGGTGAATAGTTATCAATAAACATTAAAACAAATTTTGAAACATTGTAAATTTTATTTAAAAGTTTTGAGCCATTTTTTAGTTCTTCATCACTAAATAAAACATCTCTGCCATACGCACCATTTATAGACCAATATCTTACTACATCTGATGAATAAGTATTAATCATAGTCTGCAAATCCATTTTAGAGTTATTCAAGTGTTTAGAAATTTTAACACCTTTATCAGCCATAACCCAACCATTAATCATCAAATTCTTCCAAGGTATATTGTTTTGGTGATAGTGTGCTTTAATTATAGTTCTAAGGCACCAAGTGTTTACTATATCTCTGCCTGCGAATCTCATTCCCATAGGCATATTTTTATTGCAGTAGTCTTCATTTTCTGCCCAATGCAAATTAATTTGAGGAGTTAAACTGCTTGTAGCCCAAGTATCCATAATATCAATTTCTGGAATAAATTCTGTGCAACCACATTCACATTTTTCTAAAGGTTTAGATTCAAGAGGATTTACTGGTAATTGACTTAATTTTGCTAAAATAACTTTTCCACAATTTTTACAATACCATACAGGGAAAGGAATGCCAAAATATCTCTGTCTTGATATGCTCCAATCTTGATTTAAGTTTTCTACCCAAGAAATATATCTATTTTTAGCATTAACTGGATACCAATTTATCTTATCTCCTGCCTCTAACCATATTTTTTTATCTTCTTCACTACAAGATTTTATAAACCATTGTTTTTTGCAAAGCAATTCAACTGGCTGATCACATCTTTCGTGCACTTTTACTGCGTGTATAATTTCATCTTGTTTGTATAGATAATTTGCAGATTTTAAATCTTCAATTATCATCTTCCTTGCATCATTTATTTTTAGTCCGGCATATTTTCCACAAATTTCACTCATTGTTCCGCCGTCTTCAATTGCTTTTTTATATTCAAGATTATATTTTTTCCACCATTCAACATCAGTTTGGTCTCCAAAAGTACAACACATTACTGCCCCTGTACCTTTTTCCATTCCTACCAAATCATCAGTTAACACTTCTACGCTAATATCTTCAAACAAAGGCACTCTTACCTTTTTACCGACAAATTTTTTATAGCGATTGTCTTTTGGATTTACAAAAACAGCAACACACGCAGGTAATAATTCTGGACGAGTAGTAGCAATAGACAAAACTTCATCACTATCTACAACTTTGAAATTCAAATAGTTAAATGTAGAAGCAATGTCTTTATCTTCAAGTTCAGCATTAGCAACACTTGTCCTACATCTGCAACACCAAGCAGAAGGTTTATCACTTCTGTATGCTTTGTCTTTTTCAACCAATTCTATAAATGACTTTTGACTTGTTGCCTGAGCTAAATCATTAATTGTGTTGTACTCCAAATCTAAATCGACAGAAATGCCCGCCTGAAGAAGCGTTTCTTTGTAATTGTTGTTATATTTTTCTACAACATCTAAACAAATATCTCTAAATTCTTTTCTAGTTTTTGTATAAGCCTTAATTCCTGTTTGTTTTTCAGCAAACAATTCTGTAGGCAAACCGTTGTTATCAAAACCTATAGGGAAAAATAAATTATACCCACACATTCTTTTATATCTAGCAATAGCATCTGCTTGAACGAAACCATAAATGTGTCCTATATGTAAATTACCACTAACCGTTGGAGGTGGTGTATCAATTGAATATGTATTATTATTTGTTTTATCAAAACTATAAATCTTTTCATTTTTCCAATAATCTTGCCATTTTCTTTCTGACTCGTTAAAATTATATTTATTGCTTAACATATTGCTCCTAATAAAATAAATTCAATAAAACGTATTATAGCAAAAATTCATAATTTTTGTCAATTAACTAATAAAAAAAGGATTAATCCTTTTTAATTACGATAGCCTCTGCTGGACATAGACTCATACAACTACCACATTTAATACATTTTTTTGTATCTATAACCGCTTTGCCCTTTTTTAATTTGATAGCACCCACTGGGCATAAACTTTCGCAAGCACCACAACCTAAACATTTTTCAGAATTAACCATAAAATCTCCTTTTTTAATTATATAATAATTTTATAAAATTGTAAATGAATTTAATTTTTTGTTAAAATTTTAAATACTTTTAACTATCTTGTACTTGCCCCACAATTTGGGCATTTATCATCTTGTTTTGAAATTGTTGAACCACAATATTCACAAACAGTTTTCTCGGTTTTATTATTGTTAACATTACTACCAGCATTTTCTTCAACCTTTTGTGTTTTGCTTTTCTTTATAGCAATTATAACAATTAACACAAAAATTACAATTAATCCTGTTGATAAAATTATAGTATTTATTAATTTACTTCTAACTTCTTTTGAATACTCACCATCATTTTCTATAGGCATATCCTTATAATCTAATGGTATCGAATCTGTAAATTGATTAATGTCATTTGAATCAACAGCGACTTTTATAATTTGTCCTATTTTAAAATTAGAAATTTCAGATTCTGTATATACTGAAAAAGTATAACCTATTAAAATATCATTATAATCATATCTTATTTCGTATGTAAAATAATACCTATTTGCATCTTCATTATAGATTATATCAGTTATTGTTGCATCTTCAATATATCCATTAGCCTCTGCTCTGTCTATAAAGTTTTGATAATACGAATAATCACTTTTTATAAATTCTATATTTTCCTTAGCATTAGAAATAGATGTTCCGCAAATCAAAGCTATAAAAAAAGCAATTAATACCAAAATAAATATTATACCAAACTTTTTACCCTTATTTGAAATCGTATTTCCGCCATAAAAGAAAACTACCGGACCACCAATTCTATTTCTTGAAAGGTTTGAAGAATTTGAGATGTTTCTACGAGTCGAAAAATGAGAACCACCAACACGACCAATTCGTCTTGAACTTCTTCTATGACTTCCTCCGCCTCTAGACCCAGATGGCATAAAAACCTCCTAAATATTTATATAGACACTAATTTTAACAAAATATTAACATTTTTTTGAATATTTGTAAATACAAAATTTATCAAATTTTATATAAATACTAATTTTAAGAAATTATGTCTTAAAGAAAAATATATATTAAATATAGTATATAAAGAATTTAATTGTTCGACTTTGAAAAAAAATAAGGAATATCAAAAATGAAATATAAAGAAATAATTTATTACCAAAATGAATTAGAAGATGAAATAATAGACTTCAAAATTAAAAAAAAAGAAATAAATGAAAAATACAAATATATTCATAAAACCCCATTTTATAAAATACTTTCATTTATTACATACCGACTTATTGCTTTCCCAATATTTTTTTCGTATTTTAAGATATTTAAAAGGATAAAATATATTAATAAAAAAGTTTTAAAAAAATATAAAAATACAGGCTATTTTGTTTATTCAAATCACACAGATAAATTGTCTGACGGGATAAGTCCATCGCTTATATGTTTTCCTAAAAAACCATATATTATAGTAAACTCTGACAATGTAAGCATACCAATACTCGGACGCCTAACACCTATGTGGGGTGCATTACCTTTACCCGACACATTATCAAGCGCCAAAAATTTTAATAACGCCATAAAATTGTTGTCAAAGAAAAATCCTATAATAATATATCCTGAAGCACATTTATGGCCATATTACACGAAAATTCGAACTTTTAAAGAAACTAGTTTTAAATATCCAATAAGAGAAAACAAACCAGTATTTACCTTTACAATGGTGTATAATAAACCAAAGCATTTTAAAAAACCAGTACAAAAAATATATATAGATGGTCCATTTTTCCCTGACAAATCATTAAACGAACTCGAACAGACTATAAATTTAAGAAATTTAGTGTATAACAAAATGAATGAACGCGCTAGTTTAAGCGACTACGAATATCTAACATATATAAAAAGGAGTGAAAATGATTAATCTGATTTTTTGTGGAAATCTTAAAGTTAAAAATGGAATATTATTATGTTTATTGTCTATGATAAAGCACACAGAATCTCCACTTAATGTATATATTTTTACTGCAGACATCAGAGAATTAGATAAAAATTATATACCTATAACACAAAGAGATATAAAAGAAATTGAAAAAATAATAAAATCTAAAAACATACTCAGTAAAGTTACTTTAATAACTTTAGGTAAAGAGTTCAATGACTGGATAATTTCTTCTAAAAATAAATTAAGCTTTTATACACCATACACTTTTTTAAGATTATTTTCTGTTAAAATAAGTGTTCTTCCGGACAAATTCATATATTTAGATACTGACATAATGATTAATGGCGATATAAAAAATTTATTTGATATTGACATATCAAATTACGAATTAGCAGTTGTATTAGATAGGTACGGAAAAAAATTTATAAAGCACAATTATTTTAATTCAGGTATGTTACTGATAAATAAAAAAATGGTAATGGAAACAAATTTATTTGAAAAGGTAAAAGAATTATGTGTAAATAAAAAAATGGCATTTCCAGACCAGACAGCATTAAATAAATGTGCGAAAAAAGTATTATATCTTCCAAGAAAATTTAATGAACAAGGAAAAATAAAAAACAACACAGTTGTACATCATTTCTGTAAAAGAATTAAGTGGCTCCCCTTTTTTCATACAATTAATATCAAGCCGTGGCAAATTGAATTAGTTCATAAAAAATATAAAATCCACAATTACGATGATATATATAATGAATTTAAAAATATTTTAATTGAAAACTAATTAATATTATAAAAAAATTATAATAATAAAAAGGTTATATATTATAAAAATAAAATTATTAATCAATATTAAAAACCATTTTCAAAATTTCCAAAACTAAATCTGCCTTGCTAGATTTTTGACTGTCTAAAATAATATCTACCCTTCCTATAATATTTGATATTTGTACAGGACCTTCCATAGTACTGTCGTGCGAAACAGACATATTGTCCCCCATAATGAAAGCCTCACCGTCTTTTAATTTTATTGTACCCGTGTAAAGATTTTTATTTGTTATAGTATCATATTTTATGAATTGAGCATTTATCACTCTAGTAGTATCATTTTTGTTGTCAGTTACGTAATTTAAAAAATTATAATATGAATAAACATTATATTCACTTGACTCAGAATAAGAATATGAAAACACTTCTTCATTATTACAAAGAATAGTCAATTTTTTTTCACCCTGAACTTTTTTAATAGTAATTTCATCTCCAGGAAGACCTATTAATCGTTTGATAATATATTTAGAATCATCTAAATTTATCCAATGGTCAACCTTTGCCACAACAATATCTCCAACATCGCCGTGATTAAATCTATTAATATAAACTGTATCACCTAAAGTACCTGTTGTAGTAACACTGCTATTTAAAGTAGGATACATAGAAGAGCCTTTTACTGTTGTTTTGATAAAAGTAAAGTTGAAAACGGCAACAGCAAAGACTAAAACAGCAAAGATAAAAATGGATATTTTTGCCATTTTAACTAATACTCTGGTAATAGAATCTTCCTTAATTGAATTCATAGTAATATTATAACAAAACAAAAACAAATTATCAATAGTAAATCAATTATGAAATGAAATAATTAAAAATAATAATAGTTCTTGCAAAAAAGAACAAAAAAGTATATAATGCAATGTATATCAATTTAATAAGTATAATGAAACACAAAAATTGAAAATATAAAATTTGATATAATAAGATAAAGCAATAAAAACAAAAGCGAATTAATAAATAGATTATTTTCAAATATTATTATTAGAATCCGACAATACAATTATGCTAAATAGTGGTCTTATGAACACACTGAATTAGGATTACACAAAAAATTTTTATATTCAAGTAATAAATTTGATAGTTATGATTTACCTTTTAACTTCAACAAAATTATTCTTAAGATTGCACCAAATTAGAAACAAAACATTTTATATTCAAGTGATAAATATAAGTAATAAATTTGTTAACCTGCTTAAGTAATCCGGTTACATAGACAAAATCTTTTAATCGAATTGTTATAGGCTATAAAATCAATAAAAAATATATCAATATGCTCCACTAGCTCAACTGTATAGAGCATTGGTCTTCGGAACACATATTTTGGGGTTCGATAATCCCCATAAAAAAATTATCATTTTGCTCCACTAGCTCAACTGTATAGAGCATTGGTCTTCGGAACCAAGGGTTGGGGGTTAGAATCCCTCGTGGAGCACCATAAAACCCTTTATTTTAGGGACATCTAGCGATTTTAGGTTTCGCTAGATTTTTTTATTTATGACAAAAAAATAACCCACAAATCAAGACTTAAATCTCAACTTGTAGGTTCAAATTTTTTAAATTAAAATTGTTTATTTTTTTATTAAAAACACTAAAAAATTGGCAATGTCTACGAATTTGTCACGAATTAGTTTCAAATTTTTGCAAAATGCCGTTTATTATCGTGCGATATTATATCTTATTATAAAGTGTTTTTTGCAAGATTTTTACATTTCTGCTTGTTGTCGCTTTTTCTGTATACGCTTTTCTTCTAGTTCTTGTTCTATGCGATCTTGTTCTTCTTGCTCTTTAATAAGTTGTTGAAGATGTAAAATTTCATCTTCTAGTTCTTGTCTTGTTTTTTGTTTGTTTTTATCGTCAACTTGTTTTTCTTTTTTAATTTGTGTTAGTGCTTGGTTAATGGCGTTTGCAGATTCGTATTTAGAAGAATAATCCAAATGCGAATAGACATCGGCAGTGGTATTAAAATTGGAATGTCCTAACCATTCTTGAATGTTTTTCATAGGGACTTTGCTTGCAACTAACAAACTGGCACAACTATGTCTTAAATCGTGAAAACGAATATGTTTAAGATGATTTTTTCTTAATAGTGTTCTAAATCTATTGGATATGATATCGGGGTTTATTAAATCCCCAATATCATCAACAAAAACATATTCATCATATTGATGATTGTAACTCTTTTTAAAAAGTTCTTTATTCTTTTCTATTTCTTCCTTTCTTTCAATCAATAGATTTTCTATTTCTGGTAGCAGTGGCAATGTTCTATGACTTGCAGTAGTTTTTAAAGTGTCAGACAAATAAAATTGATTATCAACATGAAGAACTTTATGCTTTATTGTTATCATTTTATTTTTAAAATCTATCGCGTCCCATTTTAGTCCGACAAGTTCACTTCTTCTAAATCCATAATAGGCAGCTACTCTAACAATTAGTTTTAATGGAGATTTGTCTGTTACTTCAAATAGTTTTTCAAGTTCTTCTTTGTTATAATATTCCATTTTTGATTTTTCTTTTTTTATTTTAGGCATAAATTCATAAGGATTTTTTGCAATCAAATCATCTCTATACGCTTGCTTTAATGCAGGGGATAATATTACAGCATGATGTTTAATCGTTACATTTTTATTACCACGTTTATTTTTAAGATAATCATAAAATTCAAGCAGGTGATGATATGTAACATCTTTAAGTTTTAAACTATTTTTAAAGAACTTTTTCATTACTTTAACACAATGTGTATAGCTGACATAAACAGCTGGCGACAATTCTTTTTTCTTGTCCTTAACATAATTTTCAATATAGTCCATAAAGATTATATCATTTTTTACTACGGGTTCTGGTTGTACTTCAAATACGTCTGGTTGAAATGTGCTTAATTTCTCATCTAAAATTTTTTGTGCTTCTTTTTTGTTTCCTCTTTCTTTAAGACCTGTGTTAAACCATTTTTGTTTATATTTACCGTAATTATCCTTATAATTTATAACAGCATAAAAATATCCTCGTTTAATTTTTAAACTTCCTTTCATACTTGCTTTCCTCCCATCAAATATGCAATAACATTAAGTTTTGAAATTTTGTAATCTTTACCAATTTTGATAGATTTTATCTCACCATTCTTTAAGAGTTCATAAGTTTTTGTCCGTTTAATTCCAAGCATTTTTTGTAATTCTTGCACACCAACACAATCTGGAAATTCTTTAAACATAACATTATTTAATTCGTTAATTTCTTGCATTTTCACCTCACATCTCAAAATCTAATTTTCTTCTATGCTCGCAAGAAGAAATCAAATTATCTAGTTTATTTATAAATTTCTTATTTCTATCCAACCTTACGTTTTCAAATATATTGATTGCATTTTTCTTATGCAAGTCAAAACGAGTCCATGCTCTGTAATATTCATAACTATTACAATTATTACGAATAAAATCATCAAGACATATTCTTAAGCCGTCAAGATATATTTGTGGCAAATTATTATCCCTACCAATATATCTTAAATTTCTACTAAGTGTATTATAATTTAATCTTGTTCCATCTTCTTTAAGACAAATATAATTTTGGTTTGAAAAATCATAATTTTTATTTGTTAAACTATCGTTTTCATTTTTTAATTTTAAATCTAAAAGTAAGTTTTTTATATGTGGCAAAAGTGGATAAGTTCTGCATAAATTTTCTTTTTTATTTAATTTCCATTTGTAATAAACTTTGTTTATTCTTTCTTGTTCTATTGAATAAATTGTTATAGTATTATTTTCAAAATCTATATCTTTCCATTCAAGACAAACAAGTTCTATTCTTGAAATTTGATATGTCATCATTAACTTGAAAAAGCATTCATATTTATGCCCCTTAATTACTTTTAAAAATTGTTTTGCCTCTCCGTTTGTGAATGTGTTATAAGAATTCATTTCACTTATATTAAGCATTTTAACCTCCTTGTAATAAAATAAAAAAGTGTTAGGTATCCTAACAGCTTTCAAAAAAATGACGAGAAAACAAAAAATTGCTTGATTCTAAAAAAGTCCTTTATTTTAAGGATATTTGTAGTTATCAAAAGCAATTTGTTTCTCGCTTATCCTGTTGTCGCGTCAAAACACTCACTTTTGCTCAAAATTGCAGATAAAATTTGCAATTTGTATCGCCTTTTCGTTCGGCTTTTCCTTTCCCCAAAAACTCTTGCAAGCAAGAGTTGTTTGGGGACCCCATTTTATATTTTACATTTCATTTTGGCTTTGATATTGTTCTATCAAATTCTGATATCTCAATTCTTCTAACTTATTATAAAATTCTTGAAATGTCTTTATTATCTCATAATTAACTTTTTGACTGATATATAAACACTCTTGAATTTCATTAAAAAGTTTTTTCTTTTGCTTTATTTTTTGCGCTTTATATTTTGCATTTAGTTTTAATCTTTCATCATCTTTTGCTTTTAAATTTTTCGATTGCTCAATAACAACATTTCCAATTCTTCGGTAAAAATCTTGCATATATTTTTTCTCAAAATTAAAAGGTTTTTTAACACGATTTCGCCTGCAATACACTTCAAACTTTTCATCTTTCTCTTTTGCTAAATTTATAAAATCTTCCTTCAAAGTTTTTGCTTGATAGTCCTTTGATAAAATGTAATTTGTAATACTATCAATTTTAGGTTTTAGGGATTTCATATTCTCACAGTCATAATATGTGTGTCCATTTTTTGGGAATTCGTTTGCAAGAGATAAAAGTTTATTCTTTAAAATATACCCGACATTTGTCATTAAACTTTCTTTCATTTTGTCGTTTAGTCTTTTTCTTGCAAGTATTTCTCTTGCCTTAAAGTCTGTTGCTGAAAGTTCAACATTAACTTTTAACTCATTGATTTTATTTAATGATAACTTGCCATTAGAGTATTTCTTTCCTTTTTTATTTGGGCGTATTCTTTGTGGAGTATTTTCAAAAAATGAAATGTGAATATGTCGGTTGTCTGTATTCTCGTGAAGTCCTGCAAACCAAGTTATATTGTTGGGATTTAGTCCAACACTTTTGAAAAATTTTGGTAGTTCACTTTTAATTAAATTGTATGCTTGCTCAAAACTATTACACCAAGTTTTACCAAACTTTTCTTCAAAACTTATAACCATATCCCAAATAACAGATTTTGTTTTCCTTAAAGACTGTCTTATCTCTTTTCTTTCATCACTTGTCAAAAGCCCATTCTTGCCAAACACACCGCGACTTTTATCTTTGTTGTTCATATATGAAAGATAGTCAAATTTTTTCATGTCATTTATTCCAGTCAAAATGTAATTCATATAATCTTTATTTGTGTTAGATGAATAAAATTGCCTTTTGTTTTGATATTCTTTACTCCCACCATGAGAGTTGTAATAATGCAAAAATATATTCACATTAGGAACAATTCTATCTGCCATTTGTTTCCCTTATGCAATTAAGTTCTTCATCTAACAAATCAAATAATCCGTCATTTATATCGTAATCACATTTTTTATTACATTCCAAGTTATAAACGACATAAGCTATATAATTTAGCATTTTCTTAATTAAAGCAATATCTATTTCATATTCGTTTTTGTTTTGTTTAATTTCGCATTTTGTGTTTTTAATTTCTTCATTAAGATAATACAAGCTTTGTCTTATCTCATCTAAATTTGCTCTTTGGTCAACTTCATTATCTCCAAGTAATTTTTCAGCACCAGTAACAGTGCAATAACGAATAAAGTCAGAAAGATTATCAAATCCCGATTTTGTCCTGTTGTATGCTTTATCTAAAATATCTTTATCTTCTTGATTGTAAATTCGCAGTGTTAATTGTGATTTTAATGTTTGTTTTATTTTTGGCATTTTGTTTTCTCCTTTTGTTGTTGTTTTAAATAGGGGCAACAAAAAAGAACTATCAAATTTTTAATAGTTCTTTTGCTTATTATGAAATTTTATGTTTTGCTAATTCTTGAAGTATTTCGTAAGTTGGAATATTCAAATATACTTTTTCTTTTTCATTAAACTTCCCACATTGTTTTAGTTGTTTTAAAAAATCCCACACAGGTTTTGTCATCTGTTCTAATTTTTTTATTGTCGTAATAGGAATTTTTATTCCTTTCTTTTCTGCTATTTTCTTTATTTGAGTTACATTTTTCATTAAATCCATAACTTGTCCTAAATCAATTGATATGAAATCTTTACTTGCCGATTTTATAACTTCTTCTATAACATCATCTGCAAAATCTTTATAATGAGATTGATAAAAATTTGTATTGCTAAATTCAGGGTCAAAAGAAAGTAAAATATGTAAATGTTTTAATGCTGTTGCTTTAAATTGACAAAAAGCACTAGTGCTCATTTTTAAGTAACTCGCAAGTTCTTTGTTTTTATAGCCATATTTATAATAACCTTTTATAATCTTCGCTTGCTTGTCTTCGAGTTCGTCAACAACTCTCCAAATACATTTTGCAAATTCTTTCTTCTCTAAATTCTTTTCAATATAAGCATTTTCATCTGCAATTATTTCGTGATATGTTAATGCTTCTTCACCATTATATTCTGTTTGTTCATCCAAAGAAACTGCAATATATTGCCTATCTCTTTTTTGTTGACGTTTTAGTCTTTTATTGTCACTACGCAAAAATTGAGCAACTTCATCGTTCACTTCCAAATCAATGTATTTATTATGAATTCTATCGTAATATTTGATTGTTTCCATTTTACCTTCCTTTATTTAACTAGGTAGAACTTTACTTTTTGCAATCATCTCATTTACGAAAAAAGCCCAGTTCACCTATATGATACTTCTGGTCGGGTATCGATTTCGGTGCACTAAGGCTCGCTCAGACTTTATCTTTTGTTGGAACGCTAAGGTTCGCTATAAATTTGAAGTTAAACTCTAACTTCCGTTTTTATTATAGAACAAATGTTTGATTATTGCAAGTGAAATTTAAGAGTTTATATAGCACATAAAAGTTTTCCAAATTTATTCATCATATCCGTTTTATAAGACATAAGAGAATGCGTGTATCTTTGCAGTGTTATCATGGGATTTTTGTGTCCTAAAATTTCGGAAACGGTTTTAACATCCATACCAAATTCAAGAGCACGAGTCGCAAAAGTATGTCGAAGCGCATGGAAATTTTTGTATGGGATATCTAACTTATTTAATATCCTTTCAAATGTTCGTTGATAAGACCTTGTTCCAACCATTCCATTGTTTTTTGTTGTTATGACATATCTTGATGTAGATTTTTTCTTAATTTTCTTTAAAATATCAACAAGTTGTTTAGGAAGCGGAATAACACGATTAGAATTCTTTGTTTTAGGTGTGTCAACAATAATTGTAATTTTATCATTTTGCTTCCCTTGAAAAGCAGATTTTGAAATTGTCATATAGTTTCGCGTAAAATCAATATCTTCCCAAGTAAGTGCTAAAAGTTCTCCGATCCTTAGTCCTGTATACAAACAAATAACAATTCCAATATAGTTTGATTTTTTACTAGACAAACAATATTTTTCTATTTTGTCCTGTTCACTTTTTTCAAAAGCACAAACTTTTGTTTCTTCCTGCAGGGGCATTTTGATTTTTTTGCAAGAATTTTTGTTTGTTATTTCCAAAACATTAGCTTCTTCAATTGCTTGCTTTAAGATGTTTGTCATAACAATAACTGTGTTGTTTGCCAACTTCTTACCTGTTTTCAAATTTCCTTTCTCTAATTTTTCTAAAACAAATTCTTGAAGAACCTGTGGAGTTAATTCTTCAAGTTCATAATCTCCGAGTTTTGGATTTATGTGTTTTTCTATAAATTGTAAATAAGTGTTATAGGTCCTTATTTTAACCGTGTGCTTAACATATTTGTTCATCCAAGTGTCAAGCCAATCTTTTAATTTCATCTTTGTTTACCTCCTAAAATATTTTAATTGATTTTTGCCCCTCACATATATAAGGACATTTAAAAATCAAAAATTTAGGCAGTAAATGAAATATTTTCAATTTTTCTAAAAAATTTTTAATTTTCATATAAAAAGACCACCTTATCTTGCAATCGGTGGTCTCTTTTGCTTTTAATATAAAACAATTATAACATACTTTTTCTAAAAATGTATAAGTTTTTACCATTTTCCCCAAAATAGATGTATCAAAAGAATAATATTAGTAAAAGTTGAAGTCATTTATTGCAAGAATAGATGATTTTTATTTTTTTATAAAAATACACCTTTTTACAGTAATTTGCGTGGTCAAGGAGAAATTATGGCCACAAAATTAATGGATAATGCTAAAAGTAATAAAGCAGATGAATTTTATACTCAACTTAACGATATTGAATTAGAATTAAAGCACTATAAAGATCAATTGAAAAATAAAGTAATTTTTTGTAATTGTGATGATCCTTACGAAAGTAACTTTTTTAAATACTTTGCTATGAATTTTAATCATTTAGGATTGAAAAAACTAATTGCAACTTGCTATGACGATTCACCAATTGCATACACACAATTTAATATTTGGGGAGAAAGCAAGACAATACCAAATAAAAATAGACATCCTTATAAGATTGAAATAAATGAAGTTCAAGATTACAATCAAGATGGAGCAACAGATCTTGCTGATGTTGAATATCTTTTAAAAAACAAAAAGAACTCTATGACTCTCTTAAAAGGTAATGGAGATTTTAGATCTGAAGAATGTATAGAATTATTAAAACAATCTGATATTGTTGTAACAAATCCACCTTTTTCTTTGTTTAGAGAATATATTGAACAGCTAACAACTTTCAATAAAGATTACATTATTATGGGTAATACTAATGCTCTTACATATAAAGAAATTTTTAAACTATTTAAAGAAGATAAAATAAGAACGGGTTATACAAATTTTAATGTTGGAATGTATTTCGTTGTCCCAGATGATTGTGAGAAATTTCATAAAATTGTTGATGGTAAAAAAATGGTTAGAGTTTCTACTTCTTGTTGGTTTACAAGTTTGCAAGTTTCAAAGCACAAAGAATTCATAACCCTATATAAAACTTATAATGAAAAAGAATATCCTAAATATGATAATTACAACGCAATAAATGTGAATAAATACACTGATATTCCCTATGATTATGATGGTTGCATGGGTGTTCCTATAACCTTTTTGGATAAATATAACCCAGATCAATTTGAGATAGTTGCTTTGGGGATCGTGGGAAGTATTCAATTTTCAAGTGAAAGAAAAATGGAAATTTTAGACAAAAATGGATTACCAACAGGTAAATTTACTATAAACGCAAAAGGTACATTATATCGAAAGTATGATCCTACAACAGATAAAAAGCCTCCAGCTTTTAGAGATGCTGAAAATTATCAACTTTATTCTAGTATTTACGCTAGAGTCATAATTAAAAGGAGAAAAGCAAATGAAAATTGAGTTGAATGAAATTTCTATTAGAGAAGTAGCGGAAAATTATGTTGATAATGCAGAAGATGGTGTTGTTGGTTATAATGGCAAATTAAATATTAGACCAAAATATCAAAGAGAATTTGTTTATGATGAAAAACAAAGAAATGCAGTTATTGATACAATAAGAAAAGGTTTCCCACTTAATGTTATGTATTGGGTTAAAAATGAAGATGGAACATATGAAGTCTTAGACGGACAACAAAGAACAATTAGTTTTTGTCAATATATAAACGGAGATTTTTCCATAGATAATCGTGCTTTTCACAATTTAACAAAAACAGAACAAGATTTAATTCTGGATTATAAATTAATGATTTATTTTTGTGAAGGAAATGACAAAGAAAAATTAGATTGGTTTAAGATTATAAACATCGCAGGAGAAAAGTTGACAGACCAAGAGTTAAGAAATGCAGTTTATACAGGCCCATGGTTAACAAATGCAAAATTGCATTTTAGTAAAACAAATTGTGCAGCTTATCTTCTAGCAAAGGATTATGTTAACGGTACGCCTATAAGACAAGAATATTTAGAAACAGCACTTTCGTGGATAAATAATGGCAATATGGAAGAATATATGTCAATTCATCAACACGATCCTAATGCTAATGAGTTATGGACTTATTTCAGAAATGTTATTGAATGGGTTAAACTAACATTTACAAATTATAGAAAAGAGATGAAAGGCATAAATTGGGGTGCTCTATATAATCAGTTCAAAACTAATACTTACGATACTGAAAAATTAGAACAAGAAATACAAACACTTATGATAGACGATGATGTTACAAACAAAAAAGGTATATATTTTTATGTTCTCACTCGTAATGAAAAGTATCTTAATATCCGTGCATTTACAGAAAGTCAAAAAAGAAGTGCTTACGAAAAACAAAACGGAATATGTAAAAACTGCGGGAAGCATTTTGATATAAAAGAAATGGAAGCTGATCATATAACTCCTTGGCATGCTGGTGGGAAAACTTCGGTTGACAATTGTCAAATGTTATGTAAAGATTGTAATAGAAGAAAATCTGGAAAGTAAAAAAAGACCATCTAATTTTATAATAGATGGTCTTTTTTCTTCCCTTTTTAGTCTTTTTTATTAAATTTTAATGCCAAAACTATTTTAGTTTAGCCTTTATAATTATATTGATTGATAGTTTTAAATAGTATTTTTATAACCCTTTGCCACTTAATATAAAAATAGAAGTTAGTTATAATAAGTGGAAATACCATCTATTTTATTCCCATTTTATAGGTGAGTAAAATGAATAGATATAGAAATAAAGTTGTTGCTTTTGCAGGTCATAGATATGAATGGCAATCGATAGGAGTAGAAGAAAAACTATTACAAGTGTTAGAAGATTTAATCAATAAAGGATATACAGTATTTTATGACGGAAATTATGGAGCTTTTGACAATAAGTGCAGAAACGCAGTTTTAAAACTTAAAAATAAATATCCACATATAAAACTAGTTTTAATTTTAACATATTATCATCATGACAAAGAAAAATATCCAATACCATCATATTACGATGAAACCATTTTACCAGAACTAGAAGATTTGCACTACAAACAAAAAATTACAAAACGAAACGAGTGGATAATCGACAACTGTGACATCCTTGTTTGCCATATCCAAGAAGCCTACAAAAGCGGAGCCTATAACACTGTCAAATACGCCCAAAAGCAAAATAAGTCTATAATTTATATTTAAAAAAAAGAAGACTTTTAATTAGTCTTCTTATTTTCTACCTATAAATTTGTATTTTCCAATAAAAAGCTTTTCTTTCATCCTAGAATGCGTAACATATAATATATTTCTGTTTTTCTCTAAATCTTCAATTTGTGGGTCTAATATAACAATTACTTCATCAAATTCTCTACCTTTACACTGATAATAATTCGCAACATATAATCCCGGCTTAATATTGGTATATGATGATATATATTGTTTTTGAGTGTAAATATTATCTATATTCTTTTCTGAAATACAATCTAATCGCACAATGTTATCCACAAAATTGTAAGCCGTATAATTTTTGTTTTCTTTTGAAATGGTATTTATCATTTGAGAAATCATTTTTTGTTTATCAGGTATTGTCATAATATCCAAATTATATTTTTTTATTACATTTTGTAATTTAACAAACTCTTCTTTTCTTTTTCTCATAAATTGAACAAAGGATAATTCCTTAATGTTTTCAAACATAACATCTTCAATACGCTTATTATATTTACATAGTGAAAATATTTGTAAAGCATAATTTATAACTTCTTCTTTATCGGTTACATTGAAAAATTTCTTTAAAATAATATTCAACTTTAACATATATTTTGAATCTGAAATTTCATTACATTTATATTTATTTTCATCAAACATCAAACATAATTTGTTAACCATTTCATTTGTTCTAACAAGAATACATATACTCTTTTGTTTTTTTAATGCTATATCAATTATTTTTGCATTTAAAATTGAGTAAAAAATACTAGATGGGTGAATATTATTACCAAATTTTGTTCGAAAATCTTCGGGACCATCTAATTTAATTTTTACATCAAAAACCTTACCATTTATTAAATAAGCATAACTTAAATTAGTTCCAGTTCTTATGTTTTCTAATATAGATACAATATCTGTTTTTGTTTTATATCGATAATTTTCTTCAAATTTTATTTCTATTATGGAAGGAAAGAACTCTTTTAATTTTGTTAATCTATCTTCCGATGCTCCTTTAAATTTGTATATCATTTGAATTGGGTCTGCAAAGAAAATACATTTTGAATATTGAAATAAACCAACTAAAAAATTTTCTTGTAAATCATCTGTATCTTGATATTCATCTAAAAATATGTATGGGAAATCGTGAGAAATAAGTTCTATCAACTTTGGAGATTTTGCAAATAACTCGTTAATTAAAATTCCGAACATATTGAATGTTATAACACCAGTTTCTTTGCTGTAATTATAGCAACTATTATAATTTTTTATAATCTTAATATCCGTTATTTCCTGATTATCACTAGATTGATAGTATTTATCTAATAATTTATAATAATCCCCAAATGCAATTTTAGATTTCTTTGGAATGCCAAATTGTTCCTTATATTCATCATCATCTACAATAGTAAACTCTTTTTTAAAGCCCAACAAATCTCGATATTTGTCTAAATATTTTTTATAAAAACTATGATAATTAGAAATCTCTATATGTTTATATATACTTTCAGTTTTGTTATATTTGGACAATTCATTAAGTATTTGGGCCCTAGCGTTTTTTGAAAAAGTTAAAATTAAAACCTTTTGAAAATCTTTTAATTTTCCATTATTGGACAAAATGTCTACACACTTTATACATGAATGAGTTTTACCACATCCAGCTGGAGCTTCTACATAAATAGCATTGTTAAAATTTAAAACTTGTTTATATAATTCTTCTTGCCCTATTAACATTTTTCACCCAATAATTTCACATTAGAATTTTCAATGTAATCTTTTAATACTATTTTGCCAATTAAATATTCAAACAGATTTTTATATTGTTCTGGGTTAATATCATTTTCTATAAACAAATTTGTAATAAATAAGCAGTGGTAATCTGACACTAATTTTTGATGCAGTACCAATGTAAAGATTTCCTTATTTGAATACAAATCCGAGTATGAAGTAATAGAATCGATATCTAGGCTATTTATCATTCCATTAACATCATTATATTTATTTTTTTTACCTTCTTTGCTAGTAGGAAAATTTTTTAAAAAGTCTTTAATATCTATGATAGGTATAATATCTTCTAAGTTATTACAAATCTTCTCTAAACCTGGGTAGATAATATCCTCATAATCATTTTCTTGTAAAATTATTGTATCAGTTATATCCTTACAGTCATTTATTAAGCTCGTATTATCTTTATCGTTATCTAAAAGCATAGTTGTTGGAATGTTTAATTTTTTATACATTTTCAAATATTGAGGAAAGTTTGTTTTACCTTCCGCTTTTAATACATTAACATTATTATCTAATAAAAAATTATCGTTTACTTCTGAAAACAAAGGTAATGAATTATATTCAGATTTACCTTCGCATAATAAAACTTTTGAAGCCATCAATGAAGATATAAAATTATGTTTATTAAATTTAAGTACTTGCGTTAGAAAATTCTTCTCCTCTTTAACACTTGTATCTATTAATTTAATCACTTTTCCATCTCTAACAAAGAACATATCCTCTAAACTAAAATATTCCAATAAACTAGCTGAATGACTTGTGATAAACAATTGTCCTTTGATTTTTTCCCTAAATTGCAAAGCAACTTTCTTTTGATTTATTGGTTCTAAGTTTTGCTCAAGTTCTTCAATAAACACCATTGAATTTTCATCTAATGAATTTAAAATCAAATCAAACAAAAACAAATTCTGTTTTCCTCTACTATGTTTTGAAAGCGGAATTGAATAATTAGTATGGTTAGTTATGAATTGAAATCCACTATTGAAATATGAAGAGGCGACATCTTTCATTCCAATAGATATACCATTAAAGAACAAATTTTTATTTTTAGTAAAAACTTTTGTTAATTCGTTTGTCAGTTCTGTGTTTCCTATTATTTTATTGTTTGTATTTTTAACGGCATCCTTGCCAACTTCATTTAATTTATTCCACAATAAATCATTATTTTTTGTATTCTTATAAAATAATCCACTTTTAGTTAAATTAATATCTTTTTCTGGAACTCTGTCTGAATTCAGATAGTCGTAGCGAAATTCTTTTCGTATTGAACTAGGTAATGTTGAAATACCTGTTGATTGAACAATACTCCATTTCTTTTGTAAACCTTCGCTAGTTAAACTAATTATAAGTACTGTTTTTAGTTCTTCATCCGTATCATCTTCTACTATTTTATCTTTCTTATCAATATGCTGTATATACTCTGAAATCACGGAATTTATTGAGTTAACTTCATTAAGCCAACATTCAATTTCAATTTTATTATCAGTATTACATTCATAAAAATCACAAAAATCAAAAATATCATCATTGTAATTTCCGTTAAAAAGCAAATTTATTGCACTTGCTATATTTGATTTGCCACTACCGTTTGAGCCAAATAAAATATTAAAATCTTTATTAGGTTTCCAATCCAAATCTTTAATATTCCTAAAGTTTTTTATTTTAATTTTATACAAATACATAAATTATATCTTTCTCCTTTCGTTTTTTAGTAATAAATCACATACAATATATTCTCAATTATTTCATTGCAAAATTTGTTTGATAGTTTTAATTGTTTACCAATATTTAGCAAATCTTCTTTTGTTGGATTGGCGTTTCCGTTGACTGTCATTTCGTGTTCTAATTTATTTGGTGTTTTTGTTAAGTCGTATGCTGGGGATAAAACATAGCCCTTTTTATCTTCATCATACAAAAAAGAAAAGTTTTTGCCGTGATCATCTTTATTTTTATATAAAACATTAAAGCACATTCTTTTATAAGCTTCTATAATGTCGCTTTTATCTACGCAAATGTTTTGTATTACTTGAAACAAGTGCATATAATCTAAATTAGGTATTCTGTGGGTTGTTTCAAGTAGAGATGATAAAGAAATCATATGAACTCGTTTGCCGTCCTTTCTATCAAATCTTTTAGCTCCAAAATAACCTGAACATATTTTAGATTTAAACAACTTGAATTCATTAACATTTATACTACATTCTTTTGCTAGTGTATTTGCTTTGTATTCTTGTTCTCCAATATTCTTTGGGTCTATAATGCAAGGAAATTTGATAATCCAATAGCCGTTGTCTATCTTTATATGTGCTTTTGGTCTAGCGCCACCAGAACTTCCACCAAGGTTATAGATTTTATCTAAATCAATATCTATACTTTCATCTTCTAGTAACTCCCTTGCTTCTTTTGCAATTTCATCTAAATCAAAATCTATTTCACTCTCTTCTTGTGTCTGGCAAGGTTCATATGAAAGTCCACCAAGACCATTTCTACTAACAAGGGTTAGTTTTGTAAGTGGAGATATTTTATTAGGATTTATTCCTTTTTTAGATAACATTCTACTTAATAATAGTTCACCCCAACCATCTGGTAAACTATCTTGAAAAACACCATACAATCCATTAAAAGTTAGTTTTTCATTTATATAAACTTTATTTGAAAGTGGCAAAGAAAATGGAGAAATAGAAAAACCTGTTTTTACCCAGTTCTCGTCATATTGAAAACCTATTTTATTGTCTTCAAGTTCTGCTAAATATCCAACGATTGTGCCATTATATTTTACCACAAGCTTTTTAACATTTTGAATTTCCATTATAGCTCCTTTAAAGATGAGATTTTTGCATTCTTAAACAATGCGTCAAAATCATTTAAACAATCAATGGCATTTGCTAGTTTAATTAAAGAAGTTAAAGATATTTCACCATTACTTTCAAATCTTCTAATGCTTGCATAAGAAACACCAGACCTATTGGACAATTCTTTTTGTGAAAGTTTTAATTCTTTTCTTCTCTTTTTAAATCTTTCAACTAAATCATTTGTCGTTTTACTTTCTGTTGGAACAGAAACAAAATCATTTATATCATACATTTCTTTCATAATGCTCATATTTTAGCAATTTTATTCAATAATGTCAACTAATTGCTAATATATTATCAATATATATTAGGAAAATTTTTAAGTTAAGAATTTCGTTGATTTTCTTATCATAATTTAGCAAATATTTGTTGCGAAACTCAATGCTGTTTATTCTTAAAATTTTCATAAACACATATAAAATTTCAGGATACTATGATATAATAGTTGTAAGTAAAGGAGCTGTATTATATGGATTTTTTATACAACCTTTTTATTCCAATAATATCATCAATTTTAGGTGGTTTAATTGGTGGTTTATTTACATATTTAGGTGTGAAACTTACAATAAAAAACGAAAATGAATTAAAGAAACAAGAAAGATACGAGAAGAATAAAGAAAAAAATAAGCAAATTATAGCTAATCGTCCACAATTAAAAGTTATTCAAAAAAATGATTGTAAAATAAAAGATGAATTAGAATTGTATGTTTTGCCATATATAAAACCCCAATTGGAAACGGAAGAAAGAATTATTTTTGATTATGATAAATTAAACCTAAATGAAAATTTTTGGGATTGTAAAGAAATAATTATTCGTAATTGTGGCAAATGTGCCATTGAAACAGGTTTTGTTCAGTTGGAATACAAAAGTGGTGTAAATATTTATTCTAAATACGAATTTGATTCGTGGAAATATACGCCATGGGCAAAAAATTATTATTCAGATCACCAGTATATACCTCACTGGATACTTCCAAACGAATGTTTTAAGTTAAAATTATTTTATCCCAAAAAATTACAACAACTTAAAAACATAAAATTAAATTGTTATATGGCAGATGCAAACGGAAACTATTGGTATCAAGATGTTGTAAATTTACAAGTTGATGGCAATAAATCCGAACCAATTTCTCCGAATGAATATGTTCTACATATAAGAGATGGATATTATGAATGGTTTATCTATGACCAAATGTATTATTGCAAAGATGTGGAAAAGTGTTTTAAAACATTGGGATTTGAGAGAAAATTGGAAGACAGAAAAGAAAAACTTTGGAAACAAAGCAAAGAAAATGATAACTTCAAAAGAGATATAAACATTGGTAGAAAATTACTAAACTCATAACTGCTACAAATTTTTGCAAGAAAAATGCAAGATTTTTGCAAATGGGGTGTTTAGTGTTGTATTTTTTCGTGTTTGTATTGTATAATATTGTTCGATAAGATGAAGTGGTTAAAATGCCGATAAATAAAGGGATTGAGATATTTTTGATATGGTATTTTATGGTAAAATATGATACAAAAAGTCGAACTCATGGCAAATGGTTTCAATTTCTTCGGAACCAAGGGTTGGGGGTTAGAATCCCTCGTGGAGCACCACAATTTATTAATTTTAAATACTAATAGTTTATAAAAAAATTCAGCAACTGATAAATTACTGAACTTTTTATTTATAGCTATACCTTTAAATTTATTTTGAAACAATTTAATGATACAAAAATATCTATCTTAGCAAAATATACAATTATTATAATAATCATTATCGTTTATACTTATTTAAAGATTATGCGTTCTTTCATATATTTCTTCATTTCTTTTTTGGTCTTCTATATATTCTATTGGTTGAGAGAGCATTTTCTTTTTAGGATAAAATAAACACTCTGTTTCTAACATACATTTCATAATAATTAAGTTCAATTTTCTATAATCAATTTGTTCGCATAATTTTCTTCTACAAGCATCTGATAAACAAATTAATGCGTTTATATATGATTTTCTTTGATTAGATGCATTTATATACACAGGCGGCAAACCTTTTTTTACAAACAGATAATTCATAAACAATCTTGCCACTCTGCCATTCCCATCTTCAAAAGGATGACAAACACAAAACCTATGAACTAAATTGTTGACTTTGTTTATATAATCATAATTATTATAGTTGTCTTTATTATCTAATAAATATTTTGCATCATAATATAAATTATTCATATTAAAATAAATATCTTCAATACTGTCTGTTTCAAATCTTGCCCTCATAATAGCATTTTGAGTTTTTCTAAATTGTCCAGGAATAAAATCTATAAAATCATCTTTACCACTTCTATTACAATTTTGAGGATTTTCCAACCATTCGATTTCTTCGGGCGATGTTTGAGCATATTTGAACAATCGAGAGTGTAATTCGTTAAAAAAATACTTATTAAATGGAATATTTTCTAATTCTTTAATAGTTTCATAATGTCCAATCATTATTCTTTGAGAAATGGATAATTTAAAAAGTTCTTGCAATTGATTTGATTTATATTTGTTTAAAAATTTTTCTATACCCCTCGCTGAACTAACAACTCCTTCAATTATTGAGTCATTTTTTACAGTTTCTCTTCTTAATTTTTCACAAATTTCTTCACTTATTTTTGTTATTTTCGGAAAATAAAGATTATTAATCAAATATTTTAATAAAACAAAATCATGTTCATCATAAAAATCAATATACTTTTTTCTTACACTTTTTGAAGCTTCAGGCTCCAAAAGTTTGCTCCTTAATGTATAAATATTATCTACACCATCAATTTTTACTAAATTTGAGTAAAAAATGCGTTTTGCACAAACAGAAAATTCAACACCAAATCTTTCGGCTATATAGTGTATGTAGCTAAAAGGAATTACATAATTATCGTTTTGTTTAATTAAATATTTATAATTTCCTATATCAGTTTTTTCAAATAACACAGATTCTAAATGATTTCTAGGCAATAATAGACAAGAAGCAAATTTTTTTGCATTATGTAATTTTTTATTATCTGGAATTTTTGTTACAACATAATTTGTATTATTATTGTCTAACAAAGCACAATATAACATTGTTGCAATATTAAATCTAACACGCCTGCAATTAGTTGTATAATCTACGCTTATGTATGGACGTTTATCTTTCCTTGAAATAAACTGAGCCACATCTCCACCAGCTTTATAATCTGTTGTAACGATATTAATACCTAAAGAATTGCAAATATCATAAATAGGAGTCATATCCATATAACTTCTTTTTAAATCTAGCTCTTCAAAAATTTCCTTAACTAACAAATCAAATTTATTCATTCTAGTTCCGCTTGATATTAATTTTTTCAAATAATTTGTTGAATCTTGTTTCATATTTATCCTTAGTAAATTTAATTATAAAAACTACGCAAATTATATCATTAGACTTTATGAATTTCAAGATACTTAGATAAATTTTTTTATCAAAAATGTCTTTTAATATCGTAAATTAAGTTATTTTTTACATCAAATGATATAACTGATAATACTTTATCATTTTTAAATAATACATATAAATTATTTCGTATAAAATCTAATTTATCAAAACTATCAAAGTCTTTGAAATAATTAATTAAATTTTCATTAGAAATTTTTGAAAAGTTGCTAGATAGCATATCACGAGTTAAAGAAAACGCCTTAAATTGAATTGCTTGTAAAAACTTAAATGTAATATCTAAATTATCATAAACAAATTTATTGTTTTTCTTTTTTACTAAATGGCAAATTGAATTGTCTTTGTTTAAGATAACCATTTTTCTAAAACCAAAACAATTAACATTATAAGAAATTATTTTCGTATTTTCTAAATCATCTTTGTTAAAATTAACATCTTTTAGTACAAAATCACTATAAATTTTTTTATCATCTTTCAATATTATAATGTAGTTATATTTATCATAAACCAAAGAAATAAATAATATGCTTTTTTCATTAATTTTTTTCTTAGAAATTTGATAAGATTGTATACTTTTTTCAAAATATTTTTCTATCAACAAATTGCCATTTTTATACACGCTTATATGATTTAACGATAATTTTATATCATAAATAATATCATCAATTTCGATTGATTTTTCACATCTCGAATTAAAAATTTTATATTTAGGGCAAACAAATATAAGACAGCAATCATTTATTATTATAGTTCTATTCCTTTGCATTTCCCAAATAGGTAGAATGACTATTTGTTGCAAAATATCACTCTTTGGGAATATATTTATAGGAGATGATAATTCTTCACTGCTTAATTCAAAAAAATCCAATGGTGAAGCAACAGCATTTGAATTATAATTTGCAATAAAACAATCAAATCTAAAATTTATAAAAAATCTCACAAATATTTATATGAAGTTAAAAAATCAAGTGTTAAAAATAAAATTTAGTAAATAATAAATGTATGAAAGATAGAAATGATTTTATAAAAGTTATCGACACAAAATTATATAATAATGAAAGTGAATTCACTGATGAAGATATCAGTGCATTGTTTAGTGGTGTATTAAATATAATAAAAGAAAAAATATTTATAGAAAGTGAAAGCGAATTATATAGATTACAAAAAGAGTGTGAATTATTACAAAACGCACTAGATACGAAAACAAGAGAATTAAATAAAATTAAAAATGAAAATATTTATTTAAAAACAATAATAAATAATATAAAAATCAATCAATAGACAAATAAATATGCTAAATAAAAAATAATAAAAATTATTTATTAAAAATAAAAAAACAAACATATAGTTTGTAAATACACTAAATGTTTGAATAATTGGAGCGAATGAGGAGAATCGAACTCCCGCTATTAGCTTGGGAAGCTAAAGTTCTACCATTAAACTACATTCGCATGCAAACCCTTAAAAATACAAATTGATATTCAAAAATATAACTCTATTTCATTATTATTAAATTCTTTTATTTAATGTTAAACCGTTTGTATTATAAAGATTTTTCACATTTATATTGCTAATTATATTTATTTATGAGCGTATTATAACACAAAATAATAATATTGTAAAGAAAAATATGATAGGCGTTTCCTATCATATTTGTTTATTCTTGAACTTCAAATTTAATATCTGCGATTACTACATCTATTGACACATTAGTGTGCAATTCATTTCCAACAATTTTAAATTCATCATCAATATATAATCCTACAGGAACAACCCATTCAGTTTTTTGTTGGTCTGCATAAATTTTGATAGTGTCATTATTTCTTTCATAATACAAACTATATGGTTCACTATCAGATGTTGAATATATTTTTAATTCACCATTATTACCGAATTCTAATTTGTAAGTTCTAGCAAATTCGTGAATTAAACTTGCTTGTGCTTGTAGATAGTCATTAGCTGATGAAAATCCAAAATTTGATAAAATGCTATCTATTTCTTCATCTGTAATATTATTATTCCATTTAGTCTGCGTGTCAACATATACAAAAGTTTTTCCAGATTCAACAAAAGCGTCAGGTGTTTTATTTTCAGTATTACCATCTGAACAAGCACACAAAACTAATGCACACGGAACAATAAAAAGACATAAAACAAAACTTAATAATTTTTTCATAAGTACTCCCCTTGCGTAAATAATATACCACTTAAATATATTTTTGACAAATAATTATTTTAATTTTATGTTTTTATTTTAAAATTTTTAATATGCTCTTTATTTTTCAGTAAATTTTTAATATTTATATTGTTTTTGTTAAAATATTTATAAGGTGAATATTTAATATTTATACTTAAAGATTAATCAAAGATTAAAGTGATAAATTATTGCTATAATAAATTTCATCATAAGCATTTGAACAATATAAAAACAATTAATCATTAATCAAATTAATTATTAATCATCCAATCTATATAAACACCGTAACCCATAGTAGGCTCTCCTACAAACACATGTGTTACAGCCCCAATGAGCTTTCCATCTTGAACAATAGGACTTCCACTCATACCTTGAACAATTCCACCCGTTTTTTCTAACAATTCTTCATCCGTAATTCGCAAAACTAAAGACTTTTCATCTGCTTTTTTTTGTGTGTTAGTTTTTACAATTTCTATATCATAAGGTTTAGCTTCTATTCCATCTAGTGCAACATAAATTTGTGCTTTTCCACATTTTATTGAAAGTCTTCCACCTAAATGTGCTTTTCTGCTAACATCTAGTTGATTGGTAGAGTTTAAATTTCCATAAACACCATATTTACAATTTGTATCAGCTACACCTATTGCATCTTCTGATAAATCCAAACTTCCTCTTAATTCACCAACTTGCAATTTTGTACCTTTTTTTATTCCTAATAGTTTGCACAGATAAACTTTTCCACCACCCAAATCGTAACTTTCTTTAAAATTTGCATCTGTTATGGGGTGTCCTACTGCGCCAAATCTACCATTATCTTTTATGTATGTAATTGTTCCAACCCCACTTGTGCTATTTTTAACCCACATACCTAATTTATATTTCCCACTAAGCAAATCAAGTGCAGGTGTTATTTTAAGTTCTATCAATTTTTCATCTCTCATAACGTTGATAGGAAGTTCTCTACCTCGGTTGTCCAAAGAGTTAATCACATCATCTATATCTGTTATATTTTTTATTTTAGTGTGTGCTATTTCCGTTATTACATCTCCTTCTACAATGCCAGAGTCATTTAATGGATTTTTTTCTCCATCTATTGTAAAAACCGGATTAGTACCAACAACTATTACACCATCTGAATTTAAACTAAAACCAACAGCATTTCCACCTACAGTTACTTCTTCATCTTTTAAATAATTTACTTCAATTTTTTTTATTGTAAACAAGTTAAATAGATTTACATCTACGGTTCTTGTACCAAAATCTAGACTTCCCACTTCTATATCACTATCAAAATCAAGTTTAACAAACGGACTAAAAACATTATTATCATTTACATAATCCAAATCAGAATCTGTAACATACATATTATCTGGCAAGTTTATAGCGGAATAAACAGGATACATTAAATAAATCCCAAAAGCCAAAAAAATTGTTGATATTATCATTATAAATTTCTTCATAAAATTTAGTGTGTTAAAAACGCTTTCTAATATTCGCAAGATTATAAAAATGCAAAAATTACCAAAATATATTGACCTAACAGATTTTTTATGTTAAGATAACGATATATTACCTATTGCTACAGCATACAGTTCTCGACTATTGCGTGGTTTTAGGCGTATTTAAAAGGAGAGAAAATGGCTAATATTGATAAAAAGGCTATAATTAAAGAGTACGGTGCAAATGAAGCAGATACAGGCTCTATTGAAGTACAAATTGCATTACTTACAGCAAGGATTAACAACTTAACAGAACACTTAAAAACAAACAAACAAGACTTGCATTCAACTAGAGGTCTTAACAAAATGAATTCACAAAGAAGAAAGTTGTTAAAATACTTAGAAAGCGAAGATATTGAAAGATATCGTAGCATTAAATCAAAATTAAAAATCAGAGGATAAAACGCACAAGGCGTTTTTTCTTTTTTAATTTTAATAAAGTAATAATACTCAAATAATAGTCAAATGTAAATATTTGTGGTATAATAAAAAAATAGGAGTAATTATGCAGGAAAATTTATTTACAACAACAATAGGCGGTAAAAAAGTCGAAGTAAAAACAGGTAAATACTGTGGTCAATCAAATGGCAGTTGTTTTATTAGATGTCAAGATACAGTAGTAATGGTAAATGCTACAATGTCAAAAAGTGTTAGAGCAGGACAAGATTTCTTCCCACTTGGAGTTGATTATGAAGAAAAATTATATTCAGTTGGTAAAATTCCAGGTGGCTGGAAAAGGCGTGAAGGTCGCCCTGCCGATAGCGCAATTTTAAGAAGTAGATTAATTGATAGGCCACTTCGCCCACTTTTTCCTAAAGGGTTTTATAATGATGTTGAAATAGTAGCTACACCATTATCAGTTGACCCAGATGTTAAACCAGAACCCCTAGCAATGTTAGGCAGTTCTATAGCACTATCTATATCAGATATACCATTTGACGGTCCAACAGGTGCGGTAAATGTAGGATATGTAGATGGGAAATTTGTAATAAATCCAACAGAAGAACAAGCAAAAAACAGCATTCTTGACTTAACTGTAAGCGGAACAAAAGAGGCAATTTTAATGGTGGAAGCTGGTGCAAATCAAGTTAGTGAAGAATTGATGTTAGATGCGATAATGTTTGCACACGATGAAATCAAAAAACAAGTAGAATTTGTTGAAAGTATTAAAACCTCAATTGGTAAAGAAAAAAATCAAAATATAAAATTTGATGAAATTCCTAGCGAATTAGATAAAGAAGTAAGAGAATTTGCTAGCGAAAAATTCGATGAAGTATTAAAAGAATTTGATAGACATATCCGAGATAAAAAAGAAGAAGAATTAACAAGTCTTGTAATGGAAAAATTTATTCCACTTTATGAAGGGCAAGAAAAAGCAATTAGTCAAATATTATACAATATGAAAAAAGAAAAAGTAAGGCACAAAATAATATTTGACGGAATTCGTCCAGATGGCAGAAAACTAGATGAAATAAGACCAATTTGGTGTGAAGTTGGGCTACTTCCACGAGTACACGGAAGTGCTGTATTTACAAGGGGCGAAACACAAGTTTTGACAACATTAACGCTTGGGATGTTAGAAGAAGCACAGGAATTAGAAGGACTTGATAACATCACAGAAAAGAGATATATGCATCACTATAATATGCCAGGATACACCACAGGAGAAGCAAAACCATTAAGAACACCTGGAAGACGAGAAATAGGACACGGTGCGTTAGCGGAACGAGCATTACTCCCTGTATTACCTAACGAAGATGAATTTCCTTATGCTATAAGAACGGTTAGTGAAGTATTAAGTTCTAATGGTTCAACATCTCAGGCAAGCGTTTGCGGAAGTACGTTAGCACTTATGGACGGCGGTGTACCTATATCATCACCTGTTGCTGGTATTGCTATGGGGCTAATAAAAGATAAAGAAACTGGAAAAGTTGCAGTATTAACAGACATTCAAGGGCTTGAAGACTTTTTAGGAGATATGGACTTTAAAGTTGCAGGAACAGAAAAAGGAATAACTGCAATACAAATGGATATGAAAATCCACGGTATTGATAGAGATATTCTTAAAGTCGCATTAGAAAAAGCAAGAATTGGCAGATTAAAAATAATGAATATAATGCTAGACACAATCAGTGCTCCAAGGGAAAACATTTCAAAATATGCTCCAAAAATAATAACATTTAAAATTAACCCAGATAAAATCAAAGATGTTATTGGTTCCAACGGGAAAATGATTAATCAAATAATTGCTGAAACTAATGTTAAAATTGAAATTGAAGACGAAGGCGATGTATATATTTCATCAACTGATGAGGCAATGCTTGAAAAAGCAAAAGAAATAATATTAAAAATTGTTGAAGAAATTGTTGTTGGAAATGAATATATAGGCGAGATTACCAAAATATCAAATTTCGGTGCATTTATGGAAATTGGCTATAAAAAAGAAGGTATGATTCATATCTCAAAGTTAAGCGATAAACGAGTTGATAAAGTGGAAGATATGGTAAACGTAGGCGATAAAATCAGAGCAAAAGTTATCAAAGTTGATGATAAAGGAAGAATAGACTTAAAACTTGTAGAAATTATAGAAAAAAAATCTTAAAAATTTCGCAACCTAATTTATAACTTTAAATTATATTATTCTACTTAAGTATCCAACTTATATAATCTGTACAATTTGTTTTGATAAATTATAGTAACAAATGAATTAAAACTGACTATATTTTGCCATTTGTTAAGTAATTAATACTAAACGAAAAATTATTATAAATTAAAAATAAAGCATAAATAAAACATAAAAAAGATATTGGCTTACTTGCCGATGTTTTTTTTCAAAGCGAATACAAAAAAATTTAAAAATAATTAAAAACATTTTTTACAATAGCGTGCTTTTTAATTTTCATATACGAAAATAAAAATATTAAAATTTTCTAAAGTTTAAAAAAAATATTGGCAAATGCACCAATATTTTTTATTCTTCAACTATTTCTTCTTGCGAATCAGTATCTTCCACATCTTCGTGCGCTAGTACAGTTACTGATACAATTTCTGAATTGTCATCAAGACGCATAATTCTAACACCTTGTGACGTTCTTCCTACTACATTTATTTGACTTGCTGGTGTTCTAATAACCACGCCAGCGTTTGTAATTGCTAAAATGTCTTCATCTTGACCTATAGGGCACATTGCAACTACTTTACCTGTTTTTTCATTAAAAGTTCCTGCTTTTACTCCTTTTCCGCCTCTGCCTTGCACTTTATAATCAGTAAGTGAACTGCGTTTTGCAAAACCTTTCTCTGTAACAGTTAGAACATCTTTTGTTTTATCTACTTTTATCATAGAGACTATCTGTTCTCCACTTTCCATTAACATACTTCTAACACCCTGTGAAGTCCTACCGACTGCTCTTATTGATTTTTGGTCAAAACGCATACATCTTCCGTTTGTAGATGCGATTAAACATTCATCGCCCTCTTGAACATGTTTTACACTAATTAGACTATCACCATCTTCGAGTTTAACGGCAATTTTACCTGTTTTTCTGATGCTATCAAATTCTTTTATATCAGTCTTTTTAATGTTACCATTCCCGCTAACCATTACTAAATATCCGGTCATTTCAGAATTATAAATCAATCCTGCTGTAATTTTTTCATCGCTTTCTAACTGCAATAGGTTTACAATCGCTCTACCTTTTGCTTGTTTATTTGCTTCAGGAATCATATACGCTTTTAAAGCATATACCTTTCCTTTATTTGAAAACATCAATAAATCATCATGACTATTACAAGTGAATATATCTTTTACAAAATCTTCATCTTTAGTTTTGTGAGAAGACACGCCTCTACCACCTCTATTTTGAGAACGATATTCACTAACAGGCAAACGCTTGATATATCCTAAATTTGTCATTGAAATAACAACTTCGTGTTTTTCAATAAAGTCACCTAAATCAAAATCTTCATCTGCCATACTAATTTCAGAACATCTAGGACGCGCATATTTATTTTTAATTTCCAAAAGTTCTTCTTTAATAATATGTGTAATCGCATCATCGCTAGATAAAATTGCATTTAATTTTTCGATAGTAGCCTTTAACTCTTTCAATTCTTCGTTTAATTTTTCGACTTCAAGTCCAGTCAACCTTGATAACTTCATTTCTAGAATAGCATTAGATTGCTTTTCACTTAAATTAAAGTTAGACATTAATTTTTCAACTGCATCATTTTTATCAGATGAATTTTTAATAATTTTTATAACTGCATCAATATTATTTACAGCAATTACTAAGCCTTCAATTATATGTTCTCTTTCAATTGCTTTTTCAAGGTCATATCTTGTTCTTCTTTCAATAATTTCCTTTTGATATTGTAAATAATAATATAAAATTTCTTGCAAATTTAATAGTTTTGGTCTTCTGTCAACTAAAGTCAATAATATTATACCATTTGAAATTTGCATTTGTGTAGTTTTATACAAAGTATTCAATACAACTTGAGGGTTAGCATCTCGTTTAAGTTCAATAACAATACGCAAACCTTCTCTATCGCTTTCATCACGAATATCGCTAATACCTTCAATTTTTTTATCTTTTACTAAATCTGCAATTTGAATAATCAGTTTTGATTTGTTGACTTGATAAGGAATTTCATTTACTACAATTCTAAATCTTTTGCCATCATCAAATTCTTCGATTTCTGCTTTAGAACGAATAACATAACCGCCTTTACCTGTTCTGTATGCTTCACGAATACCATTTCTACCCAAAACATAACCACCTGTCGGAAAATCTGGAGCAGGAATAATATCCATCAATTCATCAATTGTTATGTTAGGATTATCAATTAATGCAACAACGCCATCAATTACTTCTCCTAAATTGTGAGGAGGAATATTAGTTGCCATACCAACTGCAATACCGTCTGCACCGTTAACTAAAAGGTTAGGGAATCTTGAAGGCAAAACAATAGGTTCAGTTGTTTCTTCATCAAAGTTTGGCTGAAAATCAACAGTATTTTTATCAATGTCCCTGAGCATCTCTGCGGCAATTTTAGAAAGTCTAGCTTCAGTATATCTTTGAGCAGCAGCCTTATCTCCATCAACTGAACCAAAATTTCCGTGTCCTTCAACTAGTGGACAATTAATAGAGAAATCTTGTGCTAAACGAACTAACGCCTCATATACAGCGCTATCTCCGTGTGGGTGATATTTACCTAAAACATCTCCGACAATTCTAGCACATTTTCTAAAAGGTTTGTCATTCCAAAGCCCCAACTCACTCATAGCATAAAGTATTCTTCTATGTACAGGCTTTAAACCATCTCTTACATCAGGAATTGCTCTTTGAACATTGACTGCCATAGCATACGAAATGAATGAAGTTTTCATCTCATTTTCAACTTCAACATCTATATATTTAGTATTATCAATCTTTTCGTAATTTTCGTGCTTACTCATTATTGCCTCCCATCATTTTGTCATTCGCTTCAATTTGTTTTTTTATCGCATTACATAAATCAATTTGGGCTACTGTGAGTGTCCTTTTAGATTCCAAGTATTCTAAAATTTCTATTGTATCAAATTTAGTTTTTTCGTAACGCTCAATCGAAAGATTTTTGCTATCTATTATATTTGCTAGTCTATCGGCTAATTTTATAACAAGTGCATAATTTGACATCATACACATTTTTTCTTTTAAATAAGAGCCTTTTCCTACAAGTTTTGGCATATATGAAGCAGAAGTAACTTCCATAACCATACTTGCAACAATTTCTCCAAAATTGTCTTCTAATTCTCTGTAAGATGTATAAGTATCTTCAAGAGTATCGTGCAATATAGCCGCCGCCATAATTAAATCTATATTTTTAGATATTTTATATTGTTTGACAAGTTCAGCAACTTTTAAAGGGTGATTGATATATGGAGTAATTCCATCTGCCCTAAATTGCCCAGCGTGTTTTACAGTCGCAAACTTAACAACATCATCATAATTCCAATCCATATAACACCTAAACATCTAACTTTTTAACTAAAGTTGCATTGTTTTCTATAAACAATCTTCTAAGTTCTGGACGCTCACCCATAAGAGTATCAAAAATTTCATTTGCTTCAACACTGTCTTTCATTCTTACTTGCAAAAGCGTTCTGCTTTCAGGAGCCATAGTGGTGTCATATAATTGGTCAGCATTCATTTCACCCAAACCTTTATATCTTTGAATATCCCTATTCCTAGTGCCATTTAACTCGCCATCTCTTACTAAATCTTCATCACTATAAATGTACTTAATTTGCTTTCCCCTTGTAACCTTGTATAAAGGCGGTTGAGCAATATAAACGTGCCCATTTTCAATCAAAGGCTTCATAAATCTAAAGAAGAAAGTTAAAAGCAAAATTCTAATATGACTACCATCGACATCGGCATCTGTCATTATAATGATTTTGTCATATCTTAATTTTGAAATATCACAATTTTCCTTTATGCCACAGCCAAACGCTGTTATCATACTTTTAATTTCTTCATTTTCAAGCGCTTTTGCATCACGAACTTTTTCAACATTTAAAATTTTACCTCTAAGAGGCAAAATTGCCTGAAAACGCCTATCTCTACCCTGCTTTGCACTACCGCCAGCCGAATCACCTTCGACAATAAAAATTTCGCAGTCTTTTGCGTCTTTACTTGAACAGTCTGCAAGTTTTCCGGGTAAAGTTGTATTTTCTAAAACGCTTTTTCTTCTGGTTTGCTCTCTAGCATTTCTTGCTGCCTCTCTTGCCTTTTGACTTAACAAACACTTATTTATTAATTCTACCCTTTGTTTAGGGTGTTCTTCTAAATATTCACCAAAAACTTCGCTTACTGCCTTTGAAACATAAGCCCTTATCTCATCGTTGCCAAGTTTGGTTTTTGTTTGACCTTCAAATTGAGGTTCTTCAACTTTCACAGATATTACAGCAACAATACCTTCTCTAGTATCTTCTCCACTTAACTTTACAACATCTTTTTGCTTTACATCGGCATTCGCATAATCATTAATAATTTTTGCAATAGCTGCTTTAAATCCGTCTAAATGTTTTCCACCTTCTTCGGTGTTAATATTGTTAGCATAAGTGTGAATGTTTTCAGTATAAGTATCAGTGTATTGAAAACTTATTTCTATTTCACATTTTGCATCAACTTCAACTCCGTTTTCATTTCTTCTTTTATACTCGTAAGACTTATCAATATAAACAGGTTCATCAAATACACAATTTTTGTTTTTAGTTAAATCTTGAACAAATTCTGCTATACCACCCATAAATAAGAATCTATCAGATTGTTCTTTATTTGGTCGCAAATCTTTAAGGTTGATTATCAAACCTTTATTTAAAAAAGCGATTTCTCTAAGTCTTGATTTTAAAATCTCATAACTAAATTCAATGCTATCGAATATTTGATAATCTGGCATAAAAGTAACCATTGTACCAGTTTTATCTGAATCCCCCACAACTTCAAGTCTGCCGGTTGGAGTACCTCTATGATACTCTTGATGAAAATGTTTTCCCTTTTGATATATATCCAACAATAATGTACTAGAAAGAGCATTTACACAAGAAAGACCAACGCCATGCAATCCACCACTAATACGGTATCCTCCACCACCAAACTTACCACCAGCGTGAAGTTTAGTTAAAACTAGTTCTGCAGCACTAATTCCTTCTTTTTGATGTATGCCTGTTGGAATACCTCTACCATTATCTAGCACGCTTACTGACCCGTCTTCATTAATGGTAACTGAAATTTCTGTACAATAACCAGCAAGTGCTTCATCAATTGAGTTATCCACAATTTCAGCGACTAAATGGTGCAGTCCTCTTTCATCAGTCGACCCTATATACATACCAGGACGCTTTCTAACTGGTTCCAAACCTTCAAGAACTTGTATATCATTTTCGTCATATCTTAAACCATTATTCACATTATCAGCCATAAATCCTCCCAAATTATCAACAAGTTTACAATGTTAACCAAAAGTGAAATAGATAACAAATAGTTACAAATCAAATAAAATAAATTGCTATTGTAAGATTGTTAATGACTTTATCACAAAAACATAATTATTACTGCAATGAACAACATCTATAAGTATTCAAGTATGTCGCCATATCCAACATTAGACATTATCCCATAGAGTTAATCATAGCAATTAATAATCATATCATAATTAAATAAAGCTATTACAGTATCAGTAGTTATCATATAACCTTAGTTATAATATAACATAAAGTAAAAAATAAATAAAGTAAATATTTTAAAAAAAAATCTAAAAATTTTGAAAATGCGTGTTTTTTTTATTTTTACCAAATTTGTTGATTAATTTATAAAGTTTGACATAATTTTGCAAAAAATAATAAAAAAATAAGGCAAAAACCTTATTTTTTTAACAAATATTTATTTTTTTGTCGGCCTTCCTCTTTTTTTAGAAGAATTTTCATTGCTGTTGTTGTCAATTTTCAATTTTGACAATCCATCGAAATTATGAGTTTTATCTATAACTGCATTAGTATTTATATTAGATTCACTATTCGAATTATTCCCCAAATTTTCCGTAAAGTTTTGTTGTGTATTAGTAGAATTAAAAACATCATTTAAAGAATGATGTGTTTTCGTAACACTTACATCTTTTAAATTATTATCAAATAAATCAATATTTTCATTTTTAATAACATTTTTTTTAGTTTTGTTATTAGTTTTAAAACCCATTTCTTTTCTACACAACAATTTGTAATTAATTAGTTGTTCTTTTTGAATTTCTCCATTTTTTACGGCAATATTATAAAATTCTTGTGCTATCTTTAAATCTGTTGTAATGCAAACTAAGTCATTATAAATATGTTTTGCTTTATTTACAAAAATTTTATCATATTTTATTCCATCGCCCTTGTCAGCAATCTCATCAATTAAATCCATACTTTCAACCAAACAAGACTTTTTTATTTCTAAATTTTCATCAAATATAATTTGTTCTTTATCTAAAATTGACACTATATTACTTCTAGTCATAAACATATAAATAACAGCAAAAATTGAAACAAAAATACTAACAATTCCAACAATTAATGAAACATCAAAATCCACAAAACCCCCTTAATTATTAATAAAAAGTATATAAAAATATTATAACAAAAATAAATAAAATTAACAAACCTTTATAAGATTTTAATAAAAAAATTATAAAAAATTTTATTTATTGCAAAATAAAAAATATAAAATTTATGAAAAATAAAAGTTAAAAACAAATAAATATATATATAAATATAAATAATTTCAAAAATTTAAAAAAATTTGATTTTTATAAA
>CASFHD010000004.1 GCA_949294455.1 uncultured Christensenella sp. | reverse complement strand
CCCGTCATTGACGTTGCAAGGTAATATTACCACAAGAATAAATTTGTGTCAACAGTTTTTAAAAAGTTTTTTTTAAATTTTGACAAATTTTTTTTAAAAAGTTTTTTAATTAGAATTTTAAACCTATAACCTATAAAGGTTAACCTTAATCCAATACTGAAAATTTTATATACAACTTATTTTCATAAGATTAAAATGTACTACAGGATAATTATCAACATATTGTCAGTAATTTGCAATGTATTACAAATAATTAGCAAAATTTTTGATATTAACTAATAAAATTTATTCATCGACTGTAAAATCTATTCATTTACTCTATGCTTATGTTAAATTTTTAAAAACTGTAAATCATATCTCAAAAATTAAATTATTTTTTATAAGTCTTTAATTCTTTTGTTGATATTATTCAAATAAAACTTTTCATTATCATTTTAGTTAAAATAATAATACAATAAGGCTTTTTTAATGTTTCGTTAAAATAACAATCTCTATTTTTTTGATTAATATTTAAGTTAACATTGCTTTATAGATAATTCTCTAATTTTTTTGATTGATGTTTGGGTTAACATTACTTTATAGATAATTGTATTATAAATATATATAAATAGGAATATAAACAACTTTACATTTATTTAGTATTAATATATTATTAGTTAATTTTACCATTTTAATATAATTGTTTTTGATTTAATTATTTCAATAATTTTAATTAATACTAAAATTTAAATAGACACTAAAACATTATTTATTAAAAGACACTATTTACTCAATGCAAGATTGTCAATAAAGATAGTAATGAGATTAAAAAAAAGATACTGCAAAAAGTCAGTATCTTTTTAAAATCAATTAAATTCAAAATATTAAGTTATTCAATAATCTATTAGTTTTAATATTAAGAAATATTTCCTGCGAAATTGAAGACTAGTCCTTCTGCAAAGATAACATTTCTTACTAATAATTCGTTTAATGATAAACTTTCGAGATTATCTGAATTCATACCATAAATTAATGTATAATTCAAATTTTCATTTAATTGTTCTTGCAATAATTCTTCTATGTCTATGTTGGTATTACCAGAATTGTAATCATAATAATATCTTGTGTAGAAATCTTGACCATTTATAGTATAACGATATCTGTTAGTGTAAGCAGTATCAGTATCTGCGATGTTGTATATAATTTTTCTTACATCTCCTGAAATAGAAGAATTAGTTTCACCGTTTTCAATAATATTATTTGCAACAAAATCAGTTGACAATATAAATACACGATTTCCTGAAATTTTAATAAAAGTCAAAACAGTTTCGTCTGAACTTACAAAAGGAATTGTTTTACCATCATTTATGCAATAATAATTTGAATATTGTTGAACAAAATTATCTGTTATATCGTTTATAACCGAAGAGTTATTTAAAGAGTACTGGTCAGCACCATTTATGCCTGTACCCCTATAGAATGTTATAACATTTTCATTTCCATTTCCATCGAATATTGTCAAATCAGTACCATTAGTTGTTGCACTAATATAAGTGTTTATTTTACTATCATTCTTTTCAATTAGCATATCAGAATTGTTAACATATTTTATAAAGGTAGAACTTGTTTCAAAATACAATGTATATATTTGTGATTCACCCTCGCCATATTTTAAATAATCCAATTTTTCAACAAAAGTAATTATTGGTTCATATTCATAGTCGTCAACAGGTGTAACTTGAACAAAACCATTATTGCTTTTCTTTGAATAACTATAAATACCTGAATAGCCATCTTTTAAAACAGGCGTTCTTTGAGCACCAACTACGTAACCATTATGAACGTGTCCTACATATTGATTTATTTTTATTGTTGGTAAATTATAATTTGAACTCTCATCTGTAAATAAATATTGCAGTAAAATTTGATTGGTGATATTTATTGCACTATCATTATCTTGATTATATAACTTTCCATACCTATCAACAGAAGCAAACCACAATTTATATTTATTTAGTCCTTCAGTCGCTGAATTATAAGTTGTTACTTTATAATTTCCATTTGACAATTCTTCATAACTATTATACTGTTCAACTAAATCAGTTTTGTTGTAAATGTAATAATAATTACCCAATTTATAATAATCACTTGTTGTCAAATATTGTGCAGTTGTAGAAGTAGAAATTGGTTCTTCGCCATCAAGATAACTATTGTAATCTTTATAAATATTTTCAGTTACTTGTCTTGAAGGTCTTGTGTTATTTATAGAATCTGAATATCTATAGAATACTTTAGATGTAAATATTTTCCCTTCAACATACAACTTTTCATTTTCTGATAAACCATTGTATAAAGTCTTATAAATTGGAACAGAATTTAACGCAGTTTCAAGTGAGTCGAATTCATTAGAAACGCCCATATACTGCCAATATGTTTGTACTTCAAATGCTGATTGATTTTCATCTGACAAGTCTAAAGTATAATAAGAATTAACTTGAATTTGATCATCTGGGTCATCTGAAACAAAATCTTTAAAGTCTTCACTAAATTCGTAAACATAAACAACTTTATTTTCATCATAATAAAGTTCATGCATATTGCTGCTATTTACAGTAGGAACATTTGAAACAAAGTTAGATTCAGATGAATTTTCGTCTGATATATATGCACCAGAATAAATGTAATATACACCATTTCTTAAAATGTAATTTCCTTCATTTTCACCGAAATCTGTAGGTTCACTAGTAGAATAGAAATAGTAAACTAAATTATTTCCTTCTGCATCATTTAGGACAATATAGTTATCAGTAGTTGCAAGAATTCTACCGCTACTGTCGTATGCAATTTGTCTAGAATTTAATGCAGACAAAACGCCAGACATTGATGAATTTTGATTTAGATAATCATTGATTAAACTTGCTTTACCTGTATTAGTATAATTATTAATTCTATCTACATCAGTAAGAGTTGAATTAGCAAACTTTTTAAAACTATCCTTTATATAATACCAAATATTTCTAGTATTAGGTTTTTCAGAAATATTTTCGGTCGAATAAATTTTACCTGAATATTTAATTAAATCTTGCCTATCGCCAGTTTGACCAATATAGTCGGCATTATATCTATCTAAAATTAATGTGGTATTTGTTCCATCATAATCATAGACTGATTCAAAATTAAATACTTCTTCAAGCGAATAAATATCGTTCGCTTCATCATCTATAATCCTTTGCATTCTTCTAAATTTAGTATAATCACTTGACCAATTTTTACCATTGTAGAATGGATTTCCACCATTAATAACATCTTCTGTAAAGTTGCTAGAATTAGATATTTTGAACTCTGTATTTAATGTATAGTTAGCAGTTGCTGACAAAATGAAATTATTATCAGTTTGTTTAGAACTCATTGAAGAAGATGTAGTTTTAATACCAGTTACTTCAATTGTATCAACAGTAAATTGTGAGTAATGTTCACCTTCTATAGTTAAACTATTTATATTTTCATCTGTTTGCCTTAATACACCAACAAGTCCGCCATAATTTAAGTTGTCTGAATCTGCAAAAATCACCTTGTTTACAGCATAACCATTATTAATAGTAGTCAAATAATGACCATCATCATCAGTTACAATTAAATTGACCATATTAGCGTCTTCTAAGCAACCGATTAGACCTCCAGCATACGAAACATTTTTGTTAAATATGTTGATTTGTCCTGAAGTTGTGTCATCAATATATAAGCCAGAAATATCTACCTTGCTATAACCAATTATACCGCCGACATAGTTTGCCGAATAATTTGTTGTCATTATATTAATTGAACCACTAAAGGTCATTAATTCTAAATTAATTCCTTCGCCAATTTTACCAAAATAACCACCAATATAATACGAACCACTTACATTTATAGTATTTATAGTAGGTATGCTTGTTGATAAATCGTAAACATAACCTGCAATAGCACCTACATTTACACCATTTCTTGCATCAATTTCACCCAAAATCGAATTATTTTCACTAAATTGAACATCTGACAAACTACCTGCAAAACCACCGATACCTGATTCTAATTCTGAATTGAGTTGTTTAGATATTGCATTGTTGACAACAAAATTATTTTTTACCGATTTTAATGTATTGATACCATTAAATTCTGTCAGTAATTCAACTCTACCTTTCATTTGAGTGTCAACAAAAATTGATTTGTAAGCCCTACCTACTATACCACCAATATTTGTTGCAAAAACAATTTCTTCTCCAGAGTCTGTAAAACCTAAATTGCCATAAACATTGCCTTCATTTATAGCATTGGTGATTTCTACATTGATGTTTGCACTTTCTTCACCTGTTGATAATCCTATAATACCACCAACATTGTATAAACCATAAATATTACCTTTATTTGTTACATTTGTAACTGAAGAACTTCCGTTAGCTTGACCTACAATACCGCCGATATTTACTAATGTATATTCATATTGATTACCAACACTACCATTGTTTACAAAAGCACCGCTTTCACCAGCAGATAAATTTGAATTTGATAGTAAACCTACAATGCCACCAAAATTAGCCCTAAATGTAGAAGCAAATCCATTTAATCCTATGCTTCCTGTAAATTCAACTGTAATGTTTGAAGAGGTAGTCATTGATGAATTATCTTCAATACGGCCTACAATACCACCAACATTGCTAACTCCATTTAATGTAGCATTAATTGATACATTACTTGTGAAAGTTAATTCTTCAACCTTTGCATAAAGTCCGCCTAACGAGTCTGTACCTTGGATTGTAATGATAGATTCATTTTCAATTTTAAACCCAAACCAACTGCCATCATCTCTATACTCATTTTTGACGCCTTGAACTTTTGCAATACCCGCTATTCCACCAACATTGCTACCAGCAGTTATATTGATTTTAGTTTTATTTATATCATCTGCTAAATATATGTTGCCATCTTCTAAATAACCAACTATACCGCCGTGTAAAGTGTTTTGATTATTGTCAAATTTCAAATCTTCGATTCTTATTGATGATAAGATAGTATTTGCCTCAACTTTGCCTATATTACCACCAGACATATAACCAACAATAGCACCTATATAACCATTAGTTGCACTTATAGTTACATTTGATAAATAGGTTATGTCATAAATTAAGCCATTTGACATATTGCCTACAAGTCCACCCAAATTACCACCAACTGCTTGTGATGAATTAATTCTAGCGTTGTTTAAAACTTTAATGTTATAAATTTCACTAGAACTTATCATATTTGTAGCAATGAGCCCAGCATCTGTACTAAAGTTAGAAGTCCCACCAAAGTTAATATTGCTAATTTTTGAATTCGAAATGCTGTTGAATAAACTTTGTCCTGATAAATTGTAAATTGCAGAAATTTCATTAGAGATTTTTCTATATTTAAAGCCTGACAAATCTTTTGTGAAATTGAAATTATTTGAACTAAATGCATAATCTTTATAATTTATATTTCCAGCATCTGTTTTCAAATTTTCTAATCCAAGTGATAACCAATTTCCACTTAATCCGCCCACATCACTAGTCGCTGAAATATCATAAATTATATTGTATTTAATAGACCTATTTGAATTGATTTCATATTTAGTATTTAAGTATGTGAAAGCATTTGCAAAATTGCCACTATTTTCATACATTCTAACGCTATCAAGTGTTCCCAAATGATTAATTAAAACTGTTATGATAGTTGATTCATTTTCATCAATTGTCTCATTTTTTACAACAACTGATTCAATTCCTCCAAAGTAAGTGTTTTCAACAATTTTTAAACTATTTGTTTCATCATCTAATTTTAAAATGTATTGAGTGGTTATAATTGTAGGATAACCGAAATTCAAACCGAAATTTTTAATAGTATAAGTGTTGTTAAATTTCCCATCAGAAGTATTTTCAACAATGTTTGCAGTAAATTCATCACCCAAATCAATGTTGTTTAATGTAATTAAATTTACTGAATATACACCTTTTATGTTAATAGTATTGTTTTCTTCTGATAATGAATTCGTAGCGTATTTATCAAAATAAACATTTTTCCAAACTGTGTTAACTTCTGCAATATTTCCGAATTGTTTTAAGCCTTGAACTACACCTGCACTATAACAATTTTCAAGATATGAATTTTCACCATTATCAAATATAAATCCTGAACTATTTAATGCACCTATATATCCGTTGAAATATGAATTTTGTATTACATTGTTATTTAAGTAAACAAAACCAGAGGTTGCACCAACACCAGATTTTAATTCTGCACTAGAATAACTATTAGAAATGTTTCCATTATTAGTATGCACTACAAATGCTGTTTCACTTCCGCTTGTTAAACTAATACCATCAAAATCAACTGAACAAGAGTATATATTACCATTATTTACGCCAACTAATAGTCCTGTTTTTTGTGTTAAAGATATGTCATTATTTAGAGTCAATGTAATGTTTGAGATTGCACTATTATTACTGATTTCTGGAATTAATGCCATATATCCATTAAATAGATTAAAGTTTGTAATATTTATAGTTTTATTGTTACCTAAAATAATTCCTTCAAACGCAAATGTACAATTAAATTTATCGTCTAGATTTTCTTTTAAATAATAATAATTAAAGCCACTATCTGTTATTGCATTTGTTCTATTTTGATTATTTATAGATATAGGACGCATAGCACTACCCAAATCAAATAATCCTTCTTCATTCATAACATCAGACAAAACAAGGTAGTTTTTAATGCTTGACATATAAGGAATACTTACTATTTCATTGCCTACATAATTGTTTGTAAACCCTTCTAACGATGCAACAAATTGTTTGCTTAAAAGCGCATCTACAGAATAGTTAGAACCTATATTTGAATCGCATAAAGTATAATCACTTGAATAATAAACTTCAATATTATAATCAGAAGTTAAATTTTCACCTATTACAGCATCTTGATTTAGAACAAACACATCGACTGCATCAACTTGTTTATAAGTTTTTGATATTTGAGATGTTGAGATTACTGAAATAGTAATAGTTCGTGTTACTAAAATTTTACCATTTTCAATTACGCCAATGATTCCACCAACACTGATTTTACCAACATTTTGATAAGAGTTCGTTTCAAGGTTTATTCTACCTGCAGATATTGAATCTGATATAGTAGTATTTCCTAAAACATTACCTATTAATCCACCGACTAATATGTTCAAACTATCTTCTACAGTATCAACAGTTTTTAAAGACATCAAAGTATTGCTGAATACATTTAAATATTCCACTTCAGTAGAATTGCTTCCTGTGATACCACCCGCCGTCAGATATTTAGAATACTCGTCAATAATTTCAATATTTGATACAGAATTTTTAAGTGAAGATTGAGCTGATATTTTTCCTATCAAACCACCGTAAATATATGAATTATTAGATGACACCTTATTTGTAATTGTAGAATTTTTAGAGTAAGAATTTTCTCCTTGCATATTTAATGCTTCGCCAACAATACCGCCAACCACAATAGATTTGTCAAATTGAGAACTCTTATTAGAATTAATATTTAATGAAATGTTTAAATTCGATATATAAATATTATCAAACACAACATTTTTAGCATATCCGATTATTCCACCTATTGAAATTTGATTTGAATTAGTGTTGTCAACTGAATAAACATTTAATTTACCAGAAGCAGTAGCGCTTGACAAATAAACTTTGTTATTTATATCGCCAACTACGCCACCCACATACGAATTTATAGCATCAATATGCAAATCAATATATAAATTTGCTTGAGTTGACAAAATTACATAATCGTAATTTTCATTGTTTTCATCTAATTTTATTGAACTATCTGCGTGTCCAACAATACCGCCAAAACTTGCGTTTTTATTATTACCAGCCTTTATAAAATCAATTTCTTGAATGTTTTCGTTACTTCCTATATTTACAACGCAACTTGTTATAAACGAATCAGTTGAATTTGCAATTAATCCACCGAATTGTTCAAAACTAACATTCGTAATTTCTGAATTTCCGCTAGCAAATTCAAAAGACACATAAAGATTTTCAAAACTAGAACCGATATCCATAGATGAGATACCACCAAAATACTGACGCAATTCCTGATTAGAATTAACTTCTTTTATAATGTACTCAATATCTAAATTTCTAATTATAGCGTTTTCAGTTTGCTTAAAGAAACCTGCACCTGTAATAGATTTTGCACCATTAAAGTTAGAAAGAGACAAATCAATAGTGATTTTTGGTAATCTCTTTACACCTGAAGCATCTTCAATTTCCACCCCTACAATGCTACCTGTAAACACGACATCTGCAACATAATTGTATGCCGAAATAGTTATATCGTTAGTTACTACAAAGTTAGCATCAGGATATAGGCCAATTAATCCCATATCTTCTGAACTAGAAATTTCATAATAATTATTAATTGACTTATCTAATAGTGGTGGGAAATAAATTTCTTTTGATTGATTATTAATATCCCAATACTCAATAGGCCAATTCCCGAACATTCTTCTAAACAAAGCTTTTTGTTCACTAGACCTATCCGTTTTAGTATTTAAAAGATTTGAATCATAAGTATTGAAATTATAAACCGAACTAATATTTGTTATAACATTTTGTTCAGCCTTATAATAAACAGTTACGAAAGTATTTGTATCTAAATCAGTTGAACTATTAACAGAATCATTTACAAACACTACATTTTCATCAATATATCCCACAAATAAATTTTTGTATGATTTTGACTGATTAGAATTAAATAAAGAAATCAATTTATTATCATATGCAATACCAGAAACAACTGAATACAAATCTACAGATAAATCATCATTTCCATCAACATTTTTATAGAATTTGTTATAGACTTCCAACGCTTTCATACTATTTGAATAATATGAGCCATTTTCAATATTTATTTTTTTATTAGAAGCGGACATTATATACGCAAACATTCCGCCCATAAAACTATTACTTTCAGTCAACTTAACTAAAGAATTAGAATAAACATAATTGAATTTACCACCAATATTTAGTCCCACAAAACCAGATAAATATTCACTATCTGTATAAACGACAACGGAAGATAATGTATTGTAAATTTCTCCTGCAAAATTAATACCAGCAACACCACCTACATAGACTGAACCCAATAACAAAGAATAATAACTCGAACTGCCAATTCTAACTTGGTCTTGATAGTAAGCGTTTTCAACGATTCGTTGATTAGAAATTTCAATATTTGATTCAGATGGATTTTGTTCATATTCTCGAATTCTTTCTCTAAAGTTATCATTATCCGAGTACTGAACTTTACTCTGATAAATATCGCCATAATTAATTCCTGCAATACCACCAGAAGAATAAACACCCAATACAAAACTTCCATTACTTAATTCAACATAGCCCTTTTTAATACTTGTATCAATAGATGTGTAGCCTGCAATACCACCTGCATTGACGCCCACAATTTGAACATTGCCATAAACTTGTAATCGTTTAGCATTTTCATTTAATGGACTTTCGTCTAAATCAAGCACTCCTGCAATACCGCCTGCATAACTTAAGTTTCGAAGATATTCATTGTAAGTATTATAGCCGCTATAACTAAAGCCAAAATTTTGATAATTAAAATCTTCTTCATTCAAATATTCATAAGCAAAATTATTTTCACCACTTCTTATATAATTTTCCAAGTTTCTAACTGTTGCTTTTACACTTAAATTAGAAGAAATGTTAAATAATACACTTTCCCCTCTTACTAAACCTGCAAGACCGCCTACAAAGTTATCCCCTGTAAGCATTTTGTTTTCGCCACTCAGTGTAACATTTAATATAATTGAATCATCAATTATACCTGCAAGTCCACCTACATAACTAGAACCCCTTGCTTCTTCAATTGTGTCAAACTCTATGTTCAAATTTTTCACAACACCATTTGTAATAGTAGAGAATAAGCCTATACTAGATTGACTAGTTTGTGTAGGGCCAATATATAGTCCTGATAGAGTCATACCATTACCATCAATTACGCCCTGCATATCCATTTCAGTCCTTGTTTCCATATCAAGACCAGTGAAATCTATGTCATCGACAAGTCTAATATATCCATTAAAGAATTTACTAGTAGCAGAAGTTTCATTATCAAAAGCAATATAAGTATTAAATTCTTCAACATCTCTAACTATATAAGGATTTATACTGCTACCATAAGCATAATCATCTGCAAAGTAAGAAACACCTCCATAAAAATATTTTACAGAAACTGCAATTTGATTTGCACTAACAAGTTTAGGAAGGACTGAATTTTTTAAAGTCCAAACTCCCTGTTCACTATTTTCAATGCCATCAATAAAACAGAAATTATTAAAACTATCACTTGACTGAATATTTACGCTATTTAATTCAACTGCGTTTGGTTTGCTTCCGTCTATTATAACGCTAAATTTATCACTGTCTAATTTGAGATAATAACAATCTGTAATTTCACCAAATGAATTTAATTCATTTTTTAAATTTGCACCTATAAATGGCTGATTAGATGTAGAATTTGATGAAATATTTCCCACCGAATAAGACTGCAATATTTTGCCTGAATTTTCGTTAATATACGCAAATCCTGAAACAAATTGAGTGTTACTTTCTACAAAAATATTTGCATAGCAATCAGAAATTGTTCCTGAATTTGTATAGACAAACGCACCAACGCTACCTATATATGAGTATATTTTATTTGTGCTTGCCCTTAAAGAAGTTTGACTAATGCTTGACTGCAAACCTTCAACATAAGAATAAATTATTTTACCATTATTAGAATTTTCAGCGACCAATCCCGCCGTCATATTGTACGAATTATTTAATTCATATAAATTATTAACCGTTGTATTCGCTACATAACACGATGATATTATACCGCTATTTACAGCGACAAGTCCTGCAACTACTCCCCTTGCATTTAAAGTAATAGTACCGCAACTTATTATATTTTCAACAGTGTTGTTAGCACCTAAAGAATTTACACTCACTGTTACTTTTTTAAAACTACTAGAGCCAACTCGTGAATTTATAATATTACCTAAATTTTCACCTACTAACAACCCTATCAAATTGTGTGACGCACTTGATGAAACACTATCTTGTGATAAAATATTTATAACTGAATCAACTTTCGAATTTTGATTAGGATCAAACGATATTACTTCACAATTGTAAATAATACCTTCATTTGATCCTGCTAACAGACCAAAGTTAAATGAATTGACCCCAGACATATTAACAGTTTGAAGATTTGCGATATTCACAGTAACATTTTTAAGTATAGAATTTTGACCTAAACTTTCAAATAGACCTATATTAGTTTTACCGCTCACATCAAATGAGTAAATATTGATAACTTTATTATTTCCATCTAAACTGAAAATAACGTTGCTATCGTTAAAACTAATAGGACTGTAACCATAGAGATTTATATCTTCCATCAAGATATAATCGCCACCAGCATTCATATTCATAAATTGTTCTGCGTTATAAATTGCGCGTGGTTGATTTTCATCTGTGCTTGTAGAGATTGTTATATTAAAATTCGTTTCAGCCACATAGTATGAAGATAATCCAGAGACATCAAACGACAATTCAACATAATTTTTAAAATCATCTGCAAATTTGAAAGTGTATGGGACTTCTACAGTTACAGAGAAATTAGATATCATTCTACCATAAATTCTAAATGTTTTTGAAATGCTGTCATAATAGATTAAAAACTCTTTATTTGCATTATTAGGATCAGTCAAAGCCGACTGCAACTGACTTTGAGGCACATAATAATTAGATAAATCTCCGTTTGACAATCTAAAATTCTTTAAAAAGTTTATAACTTTATTGTCATCTATAACACCCTGATTATCTATTAAAAATTCATTAAGGTCAATTTCTCCATTCAATGAATTTAAATTCATAAATAGAGTAGAACTTGAATTTATTGTAGAGTGCAAATTCGTTACATTTATTGAATCTAATATATAATCTGTTGTAATGAAGTTTACTAATTTTTCTTGAGTATATGTAATTCCGTCTTTTACAAGTTCCATTGAAAATTTAATAGAAAACTTTTCAAATAAATCACTTCTTACAAATACAGAATATCTAATGTTATATCTACCACTTGTTTCATCGTAAACTGCTTCTTGTGATTGTACAAGATAAACTTTATCATAAATATTATCACCAATTATTTGATAATTTGGAAGACCTATAAGTTCATATCCTACAACTGCCACATCTATATATGAAGCATTATTAGAATTAGCACCTGCACCTCTTTGCAAAATGTAATAGTTATTGCCGTCTATAGAGGTATATAAAGAATTTTCACTAACGCTAATATAAACACCTGGTAAATATTGTGAAATTAAAGTTTTAGTTAGCGTTTCATCTGCACTTCCATTACCATATATATTAGATTTATAAATATCTAAGTAAATATCATATAATTCATTATTACCTTCAGCATCATTTAAGATTGTTCTAACATAAATAACACCATTATATGAATAAGAATTAGTTGTTGAATCATAAGATGATATTTTTTCAAGCCTATAACTACCGTTTGACATAAAACCGTAATTTGATGAATGGCTAAGAGAAATATATTTAGTTCCGTCATAAATCATTTGTTGGAAGGTAATTCTTTGACCGCTAATTTGACCATAACTTGCCCTTAAAACCAAATCGTTAACAAGTGAATAACTAGGTTCGATATAAAATTTTAATAATCCACTATTTCCTGGCACAATAACATTTGATTGTGTTGTACCACTAATGTATTCAACTTTGTTGTTTGCATTAGAATTAGTAACAATAGTTCCGCTAGAATAATGTTCAATTCTAACAGTTGAAAGATTTTCAGGACTATAAACAATAGTTAAATTATCATTTTTAACATCTTCATCTGTCAGTGCTCTAAACATTAATTTGAAACTTATTTGGTCAACTAAATATCTAATTTTAAAATCATCAACAAGTGATAAAGATATTTGATAAGAGTATGTAAAACCAAGTTTACTCACAGTATAATCAACTTCAAATACATCATAAACTGAACTTTTGTTAGTCTTTTGTAAGATTTCAAAAATTAGTTCATTATCTTTATCAGTTGAGCCCATTATAGACAATATTAATGCATCACTAGAATACGAAATTTCTCCATTTTCTAGTTGATTATCTAAGTATAAATAACTTGATTCATCAACTGCATAATAAGTGTTAAAATTAACGACAAAATCTACCACTTCGCTAGGTTCAGTTTCAAATTTATTTACATCAAGTTCTATCGAAATTGCAGTTTTATATGTTCTAAAATCAATTTCCTTTGAACATAAGTAATAATAATTACCGTCTTCAAGGTAATAGTATTCAACTATAATTGAGAAATCTTTATATTGCCCGTCTTCGTAAAAATTAACTCCCGTAAATCCTATAATATCATCAAAATTATAATAATCAAACTCGTTACCTGTTATCTCAACATTATTGCCTGCATAAATTTTTAATTTCAAATTATTAAACTCTATTGAATTAAATTTAAAATTATTATAAACATTTTCAATAAATGGTTTTAAATTTTTAGTTTGATTGACATATAAAACAACTCTTTCATTATTAGTACTGATAGGTTCATTATCATTGTTCAATGACAAATCAAGATTTGTAAATCCGCAACTTGAATGTACTATAAAAGTAGATTTTATATCTTCATTAAATATTGATGATATTTCAAGAACAACATCTCCTGTTCTTTTCAAAACAATATAATAATTTCCTAATTCATCAATGCCTAAATCTGCTACATTTTCACCGCTTAAAATATTTACTTCATAAGATAGACTAGCGCCATCAGGTTCAGTTTTCCACAAAATCAAAGAGTCATCTACCACTAAATAATATTTATTTAGTTCGTTTTGAACTTTTACAAAACCTGCATTTTCGTTATAAATTTCATCACTTTCATAATAGAATAATACTGCTTCACTGTCTTGCAACTTAATTCCTGTAAAATGATTTTCATTATACAACAAGTTAGAATTTTTTATTTCTTCCACCAAACTGTTGTCTTGCAAGTTTTCTTTAAACAATTTATCATCATTTGTTACAGCGCTAGCACTAGTTGGAACAACTGTGTTTGTATAAGTTATATTTCCATCAAACTCGTATGCGATAATAGGAAGACCATTATTCGCATTCAAATGTATTTGAATAATATTATCCGAATTTGATTGAGTAACAAAACTATCAATTACCCCCGAATAATTTTTGCTGTCAAACGAACTAGTTAAACTATTTATCTCTATACTTTCAAATGTATAATAAGCACCATTTAAATCGACATTTGGTAAATTTCCAGAATAGTAAACTTTTGAAATTGAGTAATTTGAGCCATCTGGAATAGTTTTTATATTTGATGCATTGTCAGTATAGAAACTAGTATTTATAAATGAATTAGTTATATTGTTAGAACCATTTGCAATACCAGCTAAATTTGCAACAAAGCCTGATAAATTTCTAATAGAATATTTATAATTTTCTCCTACTAAATTAATAGAGTCATCAGTATTTTTATAAGTGTCAGAATAAAATCTTTCAACATAGCAGAAATTTATGTTTCCGTTTTCCAATAATCCAGCAATACCACCAACATTTAGTGCTCCTTGAATAAATGAATTTTGACCATTTATTTTTAATAATTGCACCCTGTTGTTTTCAAAGTTTTGCACTGATGAAATTTTTCCTGCAATTCCACCAACGAAACTGTCTGAACTGTTTAAAGAAGTTAATTGTGCACCTAAAAGATACAGATTAAACGCTTCAGATTCTACTCCTTCGTTTACACCGATAAATCCGCCTACAAAGTCATACGAATTTGCAACAACATTTGCACAAATATTTGAGATTTTTCCAGAGTTAATTCCGACAGCACCTGCCGTATAAAAATTAGCGAGGTCAACATTATTTCCGACATTTGAGATACTGCCAGAATAAGAAGATACTTTAATGTTTGCTTGTAAATTAATTAAAGAATACACTGACCCTTTAATAGAAGAAGTATAATCATACGCTCCTAAAATACTGCCTGCATTAACTCCCGCCAAAGCGCCTGTTGAAATGTTGATTCCTCTTGTTTCACCCGCTTGATTATAGTAATTTACAACAAATTGATAATTATTAGAATCAATAATTTTTCCATAATCAGAAGAAATCAATCCATAATTTTCGCCCACGAATAAACTTATATTAGCATCACTCGTATTAATATCTGCTTGTAAATTAATTAAGGCATCACAAAGAAGTTTTACTGAAGAATTTTCAATAATTCCATCTGCTTCGTTTACACCGCAAATCAAGCCCAATGAAACCACTTCTGTAGGATTTTCAATATCAACATTAAATGATGAAATTTCAAATGTGATAGACGAAATTTTACCTAAATTTCTGCCAAAAATTCCCATCGACAATCTGCTACCATTTGCGGTAGAAGTTGCACTTATAAAACTTTCAGACAATTTTAAGTTGTGTATTTTATATTGAGTTATTGTGCTAGTTCCAACATCATTTACATAGCCCAACAAATTCCCAGAAAATTCTTCACAAATTTGAGAGTCAAGTTCGCTTGCATCAATATCTTTAATTAAAGCGAATGTTTTATCAGAAGCGACTGAAATATTTTTCAAATCATCTAAACTATCTACAAAATATGGAAGATTTACTCCATCGGAAATATAAATATAAATTTGTACAGCGTTTTTATAAACACTTCCATCAAAACTATCAAGACTTCCAATAGTAAGTACAAATATACCGCCACCTAAAATCTCACCAGTTTCATTATCAACAGTATTTATTGTATAATTCGAGCCATCAACAGCAATGTATTTTTCAAGTTGTTCTGAAGTGTAACCAAACTTAATATAATCTGAACCATCATATTCTTGAATAGTATAACCTAAAATTGGATAAGTTGCATAATCAATATTACTGATTAATGCTTCAAAAGATTTAGATTCGTTTAGATTAATGTATTCGCTATATCTGATTTTATTTACACCATTTTCAGATACAATTTTATAATCTACACCATTCAGTAAAATATTTTCAACTCTCACACCTTCTAAAACTTCAGTATCAATAAATCTCTCATCTAACTTTTTACCAAACTCGGTAGTTGTCAAAACAAATCTAATTCTAGATAAATTTTCATCTGGCTTTGTAATTACATTCAAACTTATATCTCTGCTAGCATAAGGATTAAGGACACCAAAAATCTCATTTGAATTATAAATATTTCCAAGATAATAAACTTTAAAATTGACATTAGATTTATCATTTGATTTATAATTTACAGCAAATGACATATTAAATACTTCAACTTGTCCGCCCGAAAAGTTTACAAATCTTGTAGCTGAAGAAATATTGTAATCGACTAAATAATCAACATTGCTTAAATTTTCGGTATAAGGACTTAAAGAATCTTGATAGTAAACAAATGAATTATCTGAAGTTCTACTAATTGATATATTTGAAACTCTTTCATAAACTGCAATTTCTATATATTTATAAACTTCATCTAATTTTGCAACACCATTTTCAACGATATAAAAAGATATACCAACTTTGATTTTAGCAGTAGCGCCAGCTCTAACACCATAAACTCTAAATTCGTTTAAATTTCCACTTAACATTTCCAAACTAATCGCATCTGGCAAATAATTTTGTATTTGAGTATTAATATCCCCAGCACCTAAAACATTAGTTGAAATAGTATTTATATTTAAATCATCAGGCAGATTAAACGTAATAATTCCACCCTTTAATAAAGCAAGCCCTAACGCATTGTCAGCAAGGGTAATATTAGAAGTTGTTTCATAACCTATATCTTGTTTTGTATAAATGAATTCTGCGTTTTCTACATCGACCCTAGATTCAGTCAAAACCGCATTACACATCACAGAAACAGATTTTCCACTAGGATAATTCACAATAATTTGTTCATCATTTAGTTCTGAATTTGCATATACATAGAACGAATATGAAGCACCCACTTCATAACTATCAATAGTTAAATGGTCAGTGTAGTTATTTATGTTATTTGTAGTTCCAAACAACAAACTTCCATTTTTACTTGAAATTGTTATTCCATTAAGTTCAAATTCTTGCCCACCTTCAAGCAATAATTTTAACCTTAAAGCGTTGCCAATAGGTAAATCGACATTTGATAGACCTATTTCTTCGCTAACTAAAGGGTTAACAATCTTTAAACTAGTTGGAGTCTTAACTACTCGCAAACTAAAAGTCTCAGTGATTATGTCGCTTTCAGTTATAGGCGTATTTTCGTTACAGAAATTTAAAGGATATTTTGAATATTTCATTATCAAATTAAATATTTCATCACTGCCTGTGTAATTATCTTTTAATGTAAAACTAACAGTTTCTCCAAAATTCACATTAAAAGCATAATAACTTTCAACCCTGCCACCAATATTTAGATTAATTAAATAATAATTTTTTAGTCTTCCCAAACTATCTAAAACATTAATCGCATTAAAACTACTTTCAGTTAAAAGCAATTGGAAGTTAGATAATAAATTTCCATAAATATCATACAAATTCGCATCTGTAGGAGTCTTTTCGAATTTTATCTTTAGACTAGAATTGTTAGAATATTCATCGTACAACTTAAAACTTTCAATACTTTCAACAGAAGCATTACCTAATTCATCAACTTGATAAGCATTTATTGCAGAGTTTCCATCTAACAATTTATTTAATTTTACATTCAAAGAGATATCTTTAACTACTTGTTCATTTGATACATTTTTGTCAAAGATTAAATTAGTATATTTAATTTTAAATGTGATTTGTTGCAATTCATCAGTAAATCCAGCATCTCCAAATGTAATTGTATAATCTTTAAAACTACCAGACGCTAAACCATTTTCAACTTTTATGTAATTTTCAGCATAAGAATAACTAATGTCAATGTAATTAAATATTTCCAACAATGATACAGAACCAGAACTAATATTACTTAATGGTTTAATAAAATTGTAATCATCATTAAAAGGAGTAACTCTTATTCCCGCTTTAGTGTAGTCAATAACTTTGCTTGAATCAGAAGTATTGATTGTTCTAAAAACATCTTCTTGTTTGCCTGTAAAAATATCTATAATACTATCATTTTCCAATATGTATTCATCAGCAATATTTCCATCAGTGGAAGACATAGAAACATTGCTATAAGATAAAACCGCACTATCAAGACTATCCACAATTAAAACATTAACATCACACGAAATTTCTCTTGAAGGTTCATATTCTTTTGTAATATCATTCAAAACCATAGGTCGCACAGTAAAACAAATCCAGTAAACAATGTTGTCAGGGGTATTATTTGCAGTTTGTTGTTTGCTATATTCAAAATATGCACTAGAAACAGAGAGTTCGCCATCATTAGTGAATGTAATGTAGTCAGCATTAACATCTCCGGGCAACAACAATCTGTTCACATCAGAACTAACTGAAGTAAGGTAATTCTTGTTATAATTTTTTTCTCGCATATTAGTTGAATTTAATTCAAAATACAAATCTGTGCTAAAAGCAGTTTGCCCATCTTTTCCTAAGAAATTGAACAAATTCATTTCACTAAGGTCAATTTTAGAGCCTATAAACATAGCAGGTGCACTATCCAAATTTTTTAAAGTTAAACTTTCAAGTTCATAAGCGACATTAAATGTTACTTGTCTTTTGCAACTATCACTTTCTTTTGCAGTAAAATCAACCACACTTATACCCGCATTGTTAAATTTTACTATTATTATAGTCGCACCATTTGAATAACTTGTTGAAACGACTTCAAAATTAGTATTACTTCTAGTCCAAAGTTCAACGCTGGAAGTTTTTTTACTACCCTTTGTTTCGACTTTAAATTCAACGCCAACATAATCTATTGTCTGTCCATCAACTTCTTCATACAACGAAAAATTAAAGACATCTTCATCTAAGTCTTCATACTCATCAAAGTCGTAATTCATTGTGTTATCTTGGTAATAAAATGTTTTATAAGAAATGTCTAAATACATTCCATCATAATCAGATTTACACGCTGAAAAAATGACACCAGAAATTATGGTGAAAAGCATCAAAAATGCAATCCCTAATTTTTTCATATTACCCCTCATCTTCATTCGTATAAAATTACTTTATTTTACCCAATAAAATAATTTATATAATTAATTTATTATACAAAATATAATATTTAAAGTCAATTTAATAAAAACAAAAATTAAAAAGCGAATTTATAATTTTTTACTGAAAACAAAAGAAAAAAACACAATAAATCAATTAAAAAATTATTAAAAATATTCAAAAAATCAAAAAAATAATTAATTTTTAACAATAATATTGATTTTTTTATTATTTTTTTGTATATTATTAAAAATTTAAAGGAAAATTATGCAAAAAATATTATCAAAATTAAGACGAGCCATTCAAACATATAATCTTATTCAAGAAGGCGACAAAATACTTGTCGGTTTATCAGGAGGAAAAGATAGCTTAATTCTTTTAAAAAGTCTTGTAAATTTCCAAAAATTCAACCTGGTAAATTTTGAAATTAAAGCCTGCATAATAGACATGTTTTCAGGGCAAGTTGACTATTTAAAACTACAGAAATTTTGTAATGAATTAAATGTTGAATTAATAATTGAAAAAACTGATATAGCAAGCATAATTTTTGATGTAAGGAATGAAAAAAATCCTTGCTCACTGTGTGCAAAAATGAGACGAGGAGCATTAAATTCAGTTGCAAATAAAATAGGATATAATAAATTAGCACTAGGTCATCATCTAGATGATGTTGTAAACACTTTTATAATGTCTTTATTTTTTGAAGGAAGATTAAACTCAATGACTCCTACATCTTATATGTCAAAATCAAAAATAACATTGATCAGACCGCTATTTTTAGTAGAAGAAAAAGAAATTATACGAGTTAGTAAAGACTTACCTATATTAAAAAACAAATGTCCAAATGACAAACATTCAAAAAGGACTGAAATTGATGAATATTTAAAAAACTTGGAAAAAACATATCCTGGTGTCAAAAAGCGAATTATTACAGCCATTTTAAATTCAAATCTTTTATAGTAATTTCATTTTATAATAAAAAATTAAATAATTTTGCGTATTTTTTAAAAAATAATTGAATTTTTGTATGTTTTTGCAATTTTTTAATGTTTTTTATTATTTTTTTAATTATTTTTGTTTTTTATAAGTTTTTTATTCTTTTACTTAATTTGGTTGTGTTTGTTTTTTCTTATTTTGTCGCTTTAATTATAGCTCTAATTTTAATCATTCTATATTTTTTTAGTTTTATTCTTTTAGTTTGATTTTTTTGTTTGATTTTTTTCTATATTTTAATTGTTTTTTATTTTATATTCAAAAAATAGACATAACATCTATTATAAATTAATACACAAAAATTCTTTGCAAAACAATCAAAAATTTAGTATAATATATTGCTACATCAAGGAGAACAGATGGATAAAATATCAATAATCGTACCAATTTACAATGGTGCGTCAACTATAGAAAAATGTATAAACAGCATTTTAAATCAAACATATAAAAATTTTGAAATACTCGCAATTAATGATGGGTCAACAGATGGTACTCTACAATTGCTTTATAAGTTGCAAAAACTTGACAACAGAATAAAAATATTCACAAAACAAAATGGCGGCGTTAGCAGTGCCAGAAATCTAGGACTTGATAAAGCAACTGGTGATTACATTGAATTTATGGATTGTGATGATGAGTTAAAACCTGAAATGTTTGAAAAAATGCTAAACGCAATAAAAACTTCAAATGCTGACCTTGCAATATGTAATTTTGAAAATAATCCAATGTTTAAATCATACCTTACCAACAAAGTTTATGATTTAAAAAATCAATACGATGCAATAAGAATTTATCAAGAAACATTTGGCATAACTACTCCTTGGAATAAATTATTTAAAAAAGAAACTATTAAAAATTTAAGATTTAATGAATCAATAAGTTTTACTGAAGATGAAATATTTAATTTAGCAAGTTTTAAATATGTCAAAAAAATAGTAACCATTTCCGATAGTTTATATATATACAATTTTGGAAACCAATTTGACAACAACAGTAGTTCTTGTATAGAAAAAATTGTCGGAGCAAATAGTTTTTGGAAAGACAAAAAAACAATATGGCATTTAACTGAAATATATACTGTTACTCGTAAAAAAGTAATTTCGGACGCATTAAAAGAAGGATATTTGTGTGTTGAATCTCCTGATGAGCTTGCACATTATAGAATGTTCGACTTTTTATTGTGGGGATTAGTTTCATACACATACTTAAAAACGCCCAAAGAAGGTTTAATTGAAGTTGTAAAATCAATAATATTTGAGCCACCTTTTATAAAAAGCGTAGAAGTGCAAAACAAGTTTGGTGTATCATTAAAACCTTTTGATAATCACACAAACGACAAAATAGAAAAATTTATAGATTTATTAATTAAAACCAATAATGACAATATAACAGATAAAGAATTTAAAATGATATATGCATTTTATATGATTTTTACTAATCTATTTTTAAATATTAATGAATCACTTGACACTCATAATGTTAATTTAGTTGTAAAAATTTATAAAGAATTAGAAAAAAACTCATCAAAAGAAGCAAAATATGTCAATAAAATTTTAAAATAATATAATTTACATTTATATAATTTTAATAGGAGCAAATATGACAAACAAAGAGCAAATAGATAAATATGAGATTATGGAAAAAGAAGGAAGATTTAATGAGCATATAAATCCTATTGATTGGGACAATGCATTGGAAGTAAAAAAAGATTTTCCATATTATAAAAAGAGTATTAAACAATCTATAAAAGACTTTTTTTTAAACAATTTTAAGGTAAAACCATTTACTAAAATTATTAACAAATTAGAGTATAAAACAATAGTTTTGGGCAGAGAAAATTTAAAGGGTATCAAAAGAGCAATCATAACATCTAACCACGTTTTTATATATGATTGTTTGGTAAATAAATACGCTTTAAGAGGTCACAAGGTAATGGTTGTAGGTGCTGAATTTAACAATCAAAAAGGGAAATTCGGCGATTTAATGCGAGCAGGCGGACTTTTGCCTTTATCTTCAAAATATAGTGTTATGAAAGAGTTTAATAAAGGAATAAAATACCATTTAAATAAAAATCATTATGTTCTTATCTATCCTGAACAATCTATGTGGTACAATTACGAAAAACTCCGTCCATTTAAAGATGGTGCTTTCCATTACGCTGTTATGAATAATGTGCCTGTAATACCAATATACATCACATTTAGACCAACAGGCAAATATGATGACAGTGGCGCAGAAAAAAAATATGTAACTGTAAACATATTAAAACCTATATACAAAAATGATGCTTTATCTGACAAAGAAAATATTAAAATGATGAAAGATAAAAACTTTAATGCTTGTAAAGAAGTATATGAAAAGACTTATAATAAACCTTTAAAATATACAAATGACAACAATTAAAAAATTTTACATTCACACTATGAAAAATTAAATTTTATATTGTTTGATTAAAATTATAAATGAATATTATAAAAATAAAACGACTGTAATTAAACTATTATTGTCTTATCAATCAGTTTCAAATCAGTAAAATAAGTTATTAAAATGATGAGATGAATAAAATTATAAAAACAGAAGATAAATTTAATTAAATAAATATTTTGTTTATAAATATAAATATTTATATTGCAATAGAATATTAATCTAATAATATAAATGTTACTTTACACCTTCTAAATTTTACTATAAATAAATAGTTAATCATAAATTGCAGTATAAAAACTTGTTGAATTAAAACAACAAGTTTTTTTCAACAATTTTATAAAATAAAAAAAGATAGGTAAAAACCTATCTGGCGCCCCGAGTAGGGCTCGAACCTACAACCTATCGGTTAACAGCCGAGTGCTCCACCATTGAGCTATCGAGGCAAATATGTCACATATTCGTAACATATGTATATTATCATATAATATATCGATTGTCAACAAATTATTCTAACTTTTTTTAAGTTTTAAGAATAAATTGTCTGAATAAAGTAACTGATTTGCTGTCAAAAATTTAGTAAATTCAAGACAAGATTTTTCAAAAATTTGCTTATAATCATCAATATTTTCTAATTCATAATTAAAAATTTCCAAATCATCGGTATAACCATATTTCCCAAACATACCACCTGTATGCGAATAATACACTGGAACATATTCACTATCAAATTCACTAAACAGCGATTTACCAAGATAAACAGATGGCAGGTACTCAATTCCCAACAAGTCTAATACACTTGGCAAAATATCATAAACTGAACAAAATCTATCGAAATATTTGTAATTACTAGACAAATCTTCTTGATTATTATAATCGTTTACAGTTATTCCCAATCTTGCAAGGCCACTGCTTTTGATAATAAAAGGAACAGTATTCAATTCAATATTAGCGAAATCACTATTTTCTACACCTTTTATATCATTAGAAAGTTCGTGATAATATGCATTATGATCAGAGAATAACACTATTGTTGTTTCATCATATATCCCTTTTTCAAGTAAATTTTTTATTATCACGCCTATTGCTCTATCTAACCCTACAACACTCGCCTCATAATTAACCAATCTATTTAAGAAAGTATTTCCAAGTTGGAAATAATCTTTTACAACATTTTGATACCAATTAGAATTTTTAACAAGATTTGTATAATTTAATCTATCATCAATACCTTTAACATCATCATAATTTCCGTGAGTAGAAACGTTTAAATAGAAACTAAAAAATCTTTCATTATTGTTATAATCTACATCTGGAATAAAATCATCGATGAATGACAGCATAAATTCTTCTTCACTCATCCAATTTCCCCATCCCATATCTTCTGATGATAATTCCGGTATTGTGTCTTTAAAATATAAATTGTCAAAACCTATAACTTTATGCGAATCATCTCTCGAATAGAAAGAAGCGACATTACTATGAGCATAACTAGAGACATAATCATAGTTACTAGTGTCCAACATATTCATAAGAGAAAAGCCATACTGACCTACATTGTTAGTTTTTTCATTTGCATAGTCAAACAAATTAGCACCAACCGGATAACTTCCCAAAACAGCACCACCCTCAGATATGTTAGTTTTGCTTTTCGAAAAATAACTTGTAGAAGCATATCCCTTTAGCGAATAATTATAGTCATCTAATTGTTCAACGCCATAAAAATTTTTAGCAGTATCTTCACTAAAACCATAAATTAAATTATAAATATTAGGTGTTAATTCATTAGAGATTATTTTTGAGTTAAAACTTCCGTCAGAAAAAGCGAACCACTCTAAACTCTCCATCATAATAAAGATAACATTATTTCCTGTATCAACGCCGTAAACTTCACTTTCATCGCAAATATCTGTTGAATTTAAAAAATCTATGGCATCTTGAATTTCATCATCTGAAGAATCTCTCAAATCTGTATAAAATCCATTCAAATAAAATCCGTATGTACCAAACTTTTTGAATGCTTTTAATTTAAATATACTTTTTTCAATCAAAAACTTATCTGTTAAAACATATTCATCTGTCATAGAATCTTTAACTATATTGCTATAGGTAGTTGAAATTAATCCATAACCAGAAATAATACACAACACAACGACCAAAGAAATAGTCAAATTAGAATGAAATGTCACTTTGTGGCCATCTTTTTTCAATTTTCTAAATAGCCAAATAGCTCCAGCAATAATTGCCAAATCTATAATAACTAAAAAAATAATCATTCTAACAAAAGTAAAATCATTGCCCATCGCTTGAAAAGCGGCAGTGAATAATTTAATCATATCAAAAGTAAATACATCACCATATAAAGTGGTTAACGAATAATTAACATAAATAAGTAAAGTTTGTCCTATTAAAATTGCCAATGAAATAATCATTTGAGCAATTTTACTTGGCACTAAAAAAATTAGACCAGCGATAATCAGCATCAATCCAAAATCATATAAATAATATGCAGGAATGACTCCTATACCTAACAAAATAAATGTTGAAATTTCTAACAAAACAGCCATAATTAAAAAATATATAGCAAATGCAGATTTGTACTTTATTATATTAAACATTTTTCCTCACAATAGTAAATACAACAAATAGAACAATTAAAAGTATGTAATTTTATATTGTGTAGTTTATCAAATATTATAAAACCTGTCAATCTTCACAAATAAATTGTTGCAAGTATATAAAATTTTTGATATATTAAAGTATGTTTTTTTTCAAAAATCACAAATTAAGATTGCCTAATTATGAAGGTGGACTAATAAGTTCAACTTTTTATTCCAATGTAAAAATAGGTAGTATAATAGAAATTGCAGATGGCTATGAAGGGTTAATTTTTTATAAAGAGAAATTATATTTACAGCTTTCATCTGGCAAAACCATACTTTCTAATGAAAATTTAAATAAATTAATTGAAAAACAAAGCAAACATAAAAAATTGAAAAAAAGAATAGATTTCGATTTATACATAGTTAAGTTATCTGACAATCATTATTATTTTGATAAAAATATCAAATACACATTTTTAAATGGATTAAAAAATAATATACAGTTTAAATATGAATTGACTTTTAATGTATCATCTGATTTAAAATTTTTAAGTTTTATGTTACAGGATAGAACAAGCATAACAAAATTAAAGTCCTTAAAGATTCTAAAATCAACATTTGATGACATATTTTATACACTCATAAATAAATACCCTCTTGAAACTATTAACACAAGCGAATCTTATATATATAATTTTAAAGATAAATTTAAACGCGAACTATTAAAGTTAGGTATAAATACAAAAAAATTAGAATTTTATATTCAAGGTAAAAAACAAGGAGCAAATATAGATATATCATTTGACAATAATAAAAATTTAGACGATAATAAATACACATATTGTCCACAATGTGAAAAGCGAATAAATAAGGATATGAATAATTGTCCATATTGTGGAAAAAGTATAAAAAGGAGTAGTTATGAAATTCAAAAAAGATGATTTGATTATAGACATAGTAAAAAACAAAGAAGACGCAGAAGCAATTTTGTTAGGATTTGGAATGCATTGTTTACATTGTATGATGGCACATCAAGAAACATTAGAACAAGCTTGTCTTGTACACGGAATAGATGTAAATGAAGTTTTAAAAAAGTTAAACAATAAATAAAAAAACCCGAACGGGTTTTTTTATTCTGCTATTTTAGTTATTTTTTCTGAAATACCTTTTAAAGTTTTATTTATTTCATCTAAATCAACTTCACCGTCAGACAACAACAACTTATCAAGAGCAGTTAATTGATTTTTTGCAAATCTTAGTTTTCTTGTTTTCTTAGCAATTTCATCTTTTGACAAACTAGAATTTTCTAATTCATCTTTCTTTTCGTCTGCCCTTTTCATTTCAGATGTTATTATATCTGAAAGTTCTTGCAAACTTCCCAAGAACTTCTCAACAGGTTCATTCTTAATTTCTTGTTCGATATCATTTGGTTGACTAGCAGGTTTAAGTTGTTGATTGCTTTCAACCACTTTTTTAGGTCTTCCTCTTTTTTTTGTTTGTTGTGGCGAACTGCTTTTAGATTTTTCTACATTTTCCACCTTTCTAGGACGACCTCTACCACGCTTTGGTGTATTTAATTCGTCTGTTGATTTGATAGATTCACTATTTGTATCTTTTCTAGGTCTGCCACGTCCTCTCTTTTCAGCTATTTCATTATTTAAAGTTTGAATATCTTGATTAGATTTTCTAGGTCTGCCTCTTTTCTTTGTTGAGGCTAAACTACTTTGTTTTTCTGCAATTTTCTTTTTTGGACGACCTCTACCTTTTTTGATAGTCCCTTTAGTTGTAGGTTTATTCTCAATGATGTTTTCTTGAATATTAAACATATCTTGATTTGGCAAAGTTATATCAGCATTTTCTTTATATTCATCAGATTGATTAGATGAAATATCGCCAACAATTTCATTTGATTGTTCAAAATAACTTTCATCATTATTTAATTTAGTTGAAACAGCGTTATATGTATTATCTAAAGGATTCTTTGAATCTAAATTTTGCTCAACATTGTTTATAGTTTCAGTTTGGTCAGATTGTCCAGACTTATTTTTCTTTTTATCTTTTTTAGATTCTATGGCAGTTACTATTTCACCAGTTTTTTGTCTAATAATAGCATCGCCGTCTATGATAGATTGTAGTTCTTCAATCTTTGCTTGATATTTGCTGTACATATTTTCTAGTTCAGCAGATTTTTGTGCAAGTTTTTCTTCTAGTTGTTTTATTTTACTAGAAGTGGATTTATATTTTTCTTTTTCTTTTTCATTTACCTTTACTTCTAGTTTATCATAAACTTTTTTAGCATAACTATCGAACTCGCTATCCATAGCAGTTTCTAAATATTTCTTGCTAGCATCAATTTCTTCATAATATTTATCAATTTGTTTTTGAATATTTTGCACATCATTTTTCATTTTTGCAGTTGCTATATCAAAATCTTTTTCAAGGTTTTGTTGACGCAATATTTCATCACTTTGCTGTTTTTTGATATAGTTTGCTTCAATATTAGAAGACGCTTGTTCCATTTGTTGATTCAAATTCTCTAAATTTTCTTTACTAGATTGCATTTTTCTTTGATAGTCTTTAGAACTTTGTTTATAGTTATATTCAATATTTGCTTGTTCGGTAGTCAACTGGTCAATTAATTGCATATATTTTTGTCTTTGTGCAATAAATGATTCTGTTTCGTTTACTGCACGCTCCAAAACTAAAGAACCTTCAATATCTTCTTTATCAAAGTTGTATTTATCGTGTTCAACTTCTTTACTTCTTGCTCTTTCTAATTCCTTCTGTTCTTGTTCGGCACGCTTTTGTAGATATTCGTATAAAATTGGAATACCTTGTTTAATTTCTTTTTTAGTAAACAAAACTTCATAGTCAACAAATTCAGGCATAGTCGATGTTGCTTTGTCTAAATTAATTTCAAAATATTGATAATTTTGTAATAAATCAGAAGTAACAGCATTTAACCTAGCTTCAAAAATTATTTCAACAATATATTTAATCAATATCACAACAAAAGGCGACAAAACAAAAGTTAAAGCATCACCCCAAGATATAGCACGAGCTCCTTCACCAACTAGCGAAAAATAACAAAATCCTAATAATAGTACAACTATTAAAAGAATGTTAAATGTTTTGTTTGCTAAAGATACATTATACTTATAAGTACTTGCGCTAATAGGATTTTCAACACACTGCTTAAACGACATATAATAACTCGCCTTGTGTTCCCTATATAGCATATACTGTTGCCACTGCTTTCTTAGAATTTTAGGAATACGCTTTTCTTTCATTTTTTCGTTGAAAGCAATTAAATTATCTTCATCAATTTGAGGATTTGCGACAAAGAATTCATTCAAATAATCAATTGCTTTAATTAACTTTACTTCATAGGACCTAGAAGTAGTTATAGAAATACTTATAATTATCAGCAAAGAAACAGCTAGTGCTATATATAAAATAGTACTTGGCTGTAAATTATTACCTATAGTAGCAAGCAATTTCCCCAAACCATTATAAATCCCACTTGCTAAAAAAAACTCCATTATTACACCCCTATAATATATGTTTGTCCTTATTATACCACAAAAATTCTTTAAATACTAACAAAAAAATATAAATATTTAATTTTTTTTATTATTTTTTTATTATTAAAATAATACAAAAACAGCAAATTTGTTCTTTAAAATACAGAAAGTAATGATTAAATAGACATAAAAAACAAAAAAATATATAATATACATAAAAATAAATAAAAATAAATTTCTTGACTTTAAAAAAAAACAATGATAGCATATTAAAAAGGAAATATTATGACTGCATACTTTATATATTATATATTAGGCATTATTTTAATACCTGCAATAATTCTTAGCATATATGCCGAAGTGAAAGTAAAATCAACATTTTCTGAATATCAAAAAACTTTATCAAAATCGGGTTCAACTGCCTATCAAGTTGCAAGGCGATTATTAGATTATAAGGGTTTACAAGATATTAATGTTGTTGAAATTTCTGGGAATTTGACAGACAATTTCAATCCAAAGAATAAAACTATCAGTTTGTCAAGTGATGTTTACAACTCAACATCAATATCTGCTATTGCTGTCGCTTGTCACGAAGTTGGACACGCTTATCAATACAAAGATAACTATTTTCCAATTAAAATAAGGAATATAATTATTCCTATTTGTAATATTTCATCAACACTTTTATTACCCTTAGTTATTATTGGGTTAATATTTGATTTTTTACTATATATGCCAATTTTTGGTAATGTAATTTTAATTTCAGGTGTTAGTATATTTGGATTAAGTACGCTTTTCAATTTTATAACTTTACCTATTGAATATAATGCTTCTAATAGAGCGTACGATATGATAATAAAATCAGGCGAGTTAGACCAAGAAGAATTGAATGGTGCAAAAAAAGTCCTTTCTTCTGCTGCTTTAACATATCTTGCAGCATTTGTATATTCATTGCTAAATTTATTAAGATTTGTATTGACAATATTAGCAATAACTGGTTCAAAAGATTAGGAGGGGTTATGCAAGAATTTGACCTTATAAGAAACAAAAGGCGTTATATTATGTTTGACAAAAACACAATAAACTCTGTATTAAAAATACAAGACTTTTTTCAGAGATATAAATTAATTTATGATGAGAGTTTAAGAAAAGAATTTGTTTATTATGACACCGATACAAAAGATTTATATAAATCTAATGTTGCCTTGTACAAATCATTTATACAAGGTACTTGTAGGCTTTCTATGGTAAAAGAAAGAAACTTGAATAAAGACAATAAAAAATCTGTTCCAACAATAGCATTAGTAAGCAAAAAAAATTGTCAAATAACCATAGACCCTGCAGATAAAGTACTTGAACATACTGAATTTTTAAGAAATAGTTTTAAAGATATGTTTTTAACAGGATTAATGTTCGACCCTGATTATTTAATGAGAAGAATTCAACCAGAATATGTAATAATTACAAATTCAAAAGAATACAAAGCATTAAGCGGAAGCGGATTAAAAGCAACTTACGCTTTTGATAATGATTCATACTTAAATTTAAACAATAACAGAAAAGTAGAATCAAACATTTTAACCATTTATCAACATTCAAACAAAGAAACAGATGAAGAATTTGAAGATATGTGCTCAAAATTAGAAAGATATTGTAAAGAATTACAACCTACTTTTGAAAGCAGAATACAAATAGCACGACGACTTACAAAAGACATTGACTATGAAAAGATAAAAGAATTAAAAGCAAAACAACTACAAACTGAAGAAGAACAAAACGAAGAAGAATTATCTTAAATTTAAAATAAAATGTTAAAATTTTTGCAACAAAAAACGGACTTACTATAGTCCGTTTTTTTATCTACTGATTTGTACTAGTTTCTTCCTCTTCATCTTGTGGTATATCTTGTTCTTCCAAAACTCCAAACAAACTAGCATTTGACTCTTCTTGCAAAATATTTGACCTGTATAAATAATAATTTGCGTTTTCATCACTAGATATCTTTACATAATAATAAATGTAACTATTATCTATATCAAAGAATTTTGAATCATCTGTTTTAATTGTTTTACCATCCTCATCATCAGAAAAATCTGCAACTTCTTTAACTATAGCATTTTTATAATTTATTTTTACGATAACATTGTTGTCAGAATTTGTACAATATACATATTCATCTTGAATCTTAACTACATTAGTATAATCAGTTGATATTTCAACCCTGTAATTTGTATCACCCCAATGTTCAGGATTAATTTTGTAAAGTCCTGCTCTATCAGCATCATACATTATAATGCCATCGCTTTTTCCACCTAAAACATAAACCTTGTTTGAACTATTGTAACTATAAGTTATCTGAAAGTATTCATCTACATTTTTTCTTATGCTATCATATTCTGCCTTTGCCGCATAAAGATATTGATTTTCATCGCTACTACTTTTTGCATAAAGATATAAATATCCACCTTTTACATCAACAAGTGTAAATGTATTTTTGTTATCCATTTTTACATCACTTACAATATTTTTCACAATTTCATAAGAACAAATTTTGTTACCTGTTGAATAACCTGCTTCGTTGTCAGTTTCACTTAAACTTGTTGTAAAATATATAATACCTGAAAAATTATCTTCATCTGGCATTAATACTTCTGTTACACCGCTTGCTATTAATATTTTATTTCCTATATTTTTGCCCGTACAAATAGTTCTATATAAATTTGAATTTTCAACTGTTAATAAATATACAGAACTTCCATCACAATAATATCCAAATTGAATATTATCAACTGTATCCTGTGACCTTATAATTCTTTCTGCCTTTTTACTACCATCAATTCTAATTCGATAAAAATCAGTCAAATCATTAGCAATACCTGAACCTGTCTCATATTTATCCAATACAGGAGTTGTGAAAAATAAGTAATCACCAAAGACGTGTAAATCAGTTATTTCGTAACCAGAAATTTTATTATATAGTTTAGTATAATTAACCATACTACCATTGTCATCTACTGTAACATTATATCCATCTCGTTTTACTGATAAAATTGCACTGTTTAGATAATTGTTGTTTTTATTACTCTCATCTATAGTTTCATACGACTTAAAACCATTTACAAAAATAGAATAATCCCCAACATTTACCACCATTCCGCCATTATATAAGCCTAAGGTTGAAACATTTTCATTAGTCTTTTTTTTGCAAGCAGTCAAACCAAATAAGGAAACTGAAACAAGAACTGCAACCATTAATTTTTTAAATAATTTCATATAGCCCTCTACATAGTGTAATTACTAATAATCTATTATAATCTACCATACGCCCCATTTTTTGTCAATTAATTAAAACGACACAAACATAGTTTTATTATTGACAAATTCCAAATTTTTATATTTTTTAACAAATTCGTCAAATTTATCATAAATAAAACAATAATCACTATAAACATAATGCTAAGATTAATTATATAAATCATTTAAGTCAAGGGGACACTATGTACAAAAAAACCATAATTTTATCAAATGATAATGACAATTCGAGAGGAATACTAACCTTAACTTATGATAATAATGTTTGTGGAAAACTAAGATTATACAATTTAAAAACACTGCCAGCAAAATGTAAATTAGGAATTTATATAGATGGGACTGTAAATTTTACAACTTTAAAAAAAGATTACGATTGTTACACATTTAGTTTTGATTCAAATATTGACATAAAAAAAGATTTGTATGTAGCAATAATAGAAATGATAGATAAAGAAAAACTTGTAATATTAAAAGGTGGCTCTTATGATTGCTACTTTCAAGAGGAAGATGAAACTGAAGATGAAACTGAAAAAGATAATTTAGAAAACGATATAATTATTGAGTCAAGCAGTACAGACAAATGTTTAAATTGTCCATACAAACAACAATTTTATTCTGACCCGATAAAATTAGGTGTAGAAATAGACAATAATACTAATACTATTCAAAACAATATTCCAAACAAAGAAAATAGTATAAAAACGAATAATAATGAACAAGTTAAAAACGAAATAGATACAAAAAATTTAAACTTAAATAGTCAAATTTTGGCACAGGACAAAGATGACAAAAATAATATTGAACAAGATGAATCAAAAGAGAAGTTAAACACTAATTCATTTTATGACACAATAAAAAATGAATTTGATGAAATGTGCTCAATTTATCCTTTTGACGATAAAATTACCTCATTAATTCCAAATTCGAAGTTTATAAAAATTGCAGATGAAGATAATTCGCACTATATATTAGGTGTAATTATAGAAGATAATATTTACAAATATCTAGTTTATGGGGTACCTAGAAAATACAACGAAGACCCTCCAGAAGAATTTAAAGACAATTATCAATGGTTGCCAATAAATAGTTCGGACCCACTCAGTGATGGTTATTTTCTAATTTTTCAAAACACATCCAATGGAAATGTAGTCAATATGCAAATACAATAGTTTATAATAATATATTTTAAAAATTTTTAATGCTGTTTATGTTTTAAATTTAAAATTGAATTTATAATTAATAACAAATTTTTTGAAAACCAAAAAATACAAAATGCTTTTAACACAAAAAAGTCGTTTTATTTAAAATAATAAATCAATGTAAAGTTAATTTCAAACTATCTAAAAAGTACTACTTAACAAAGTAAGTAGCATTTTATATTATATTAGTATTAAATAAAAGATTAAGGTTAGTACATTTGAAACTAGTTAAAAAATATTTCAAAACACTATGTGTATTGTTCTATAGGTTTTAATATAGCAATATTTCTAATCTTTTAGATTAAAAATTGCTTTCATTTGTTAATATTTTTTCTAATTCTTTACATTTACTCTCATCCATATCTTCAATACCTTCAAGTCGATACCTTATATCTAAATCTTTATATTTATGTACACCTATTGTTTTATACGGCAACAACTCAACTTTTTCAACATTTTTTATTTTAGAAATAAATTCTTTCAAATTATTTATATTTTCCACAGTGTCATTTATAGAAGGAACAATAACTTGTCGTAACCATAATTTAACATTATGTTGTTGACAAGCAGATAGAAATTTTTTAAAACGTGTCATTGATTGCCCTGTTATATGCTGATAATCATCTTCTTTTACTGCTTTAATATCTAAAATAACAAGGTCAGTATATTTTAATATTTCATCATATTCCCCAAAGCCAACACCAGCAGTATCCAAAACTGTGTTTATTCCTTCAGCTTTACAAAGTTTTAAGCATTGTGCTAAAAATTTTGGTTGCAATAAAGGTTCACCGCCCGAAAAAGTAACCCCGCCTTCTTTTCCATAATAATTTTTATACCTTTTTATTTTTTCTAAAAGTTCTGTAGGTGTAATTTTTATACATTTACTATTAATGTCCCAGGTTTCTGGATTATGACAATATAAACATCTTAATTGACAACCTTGACAAAATACAACATACCTAATACCTGGACCATCAACAAGTCCCATTGTTTCTACACTATTAATATTTCCCGTAATATTTTCTAAATTTTCATTCATAAATTTTAAAAAAGACAATTTATTTGATAATAAATTTTCCTCTCCTCTTCAAATTTTTTTTTCATTCTTTTCTATGACAGCTATCAAATTACTAATTTGTTCATTAGTTAAAAATTGCAAATCAGAAGTTCTTAATTTTTCACCGAGCAAGAATGTTAGGAATAAATTGATTTTAAGAAGTTCTATAAATATCATAATGAATAGTATATTATTGATTGAGAAATTCATAATTATAATTTTTTAATGGTATTTTATAAAACTTTCCATTTGTGTTACATATTTTTTCGCTTGCGGGGTCAGCTACAAATAACCGAGCATCTTCTTGATAAACAAAAGAGCAATGAATCCCACCTTTGTCCTTAAAAGTCATAAAAAGACCTGGGTATTTTGCTAATAAAAATAAAGAAAAATTAAGACTACAGCCTACATTTTCTGTAGAACCTTTTTAAAATTTTATTAACTGTATCAAACAAAAACCTGATAACTTTTTATTGAAAAATTCACGATTTTCTTGACAAATAATATTGTTTTAATAGTCATATTTTATATTATTAATAAAATCTAAATATTCATCTTTGTTAAAATTCATATATACCTACTTGTTAAATTTTTTCGTGGAAAGTTCTTGCAATTACCTCTTCCTGATGCGCACGAGATAATTTGTTAAAATTTACTGCATAACCAGAAACTCTTATTGTAAGAGTTGGATATTTATCAGGATTATTCATCGCATCAATAAGTTTTTCTCTATCTAATACATTCACATTAATATGTTGTGCGCCTTGTTGAAAATAGCCATCTAAGATAGCCACAAGATTTTTAATTCTATCCTTTTCATTATGTCCTAAGGCATTTGGTATGATTGAGAATGTATTTGAAACTCCATCTTGACAGCAATCACAATAAGGAATTTTTGCAACTGAATTTAATGAAGCAAGTGCTCCATTGCAATCTCTTCCGTGCATAGGATTAGCACCAGGAGCAAAAGGCTCACCAGCCTTTCTCCCATCTGGAGTATTGCCTGTTTTCTTGCCATACATAACATTAGAAGTAATTGTAAGTGCAGATAAAGTATGTTTAGCATTTCTATAAAGTTTATGTTTTCTTAAAGAAGAAATAAAATGTTCAACAATTTCAACTGCTATTTTATCTACTTTATCATCATCATTACCATATTTAGGGAAATCTCCATCTACTTTAAAGTCAACAGCAATACCATCTTCATTTCTAATAGGTTTAACTATTGCATACTTAATAGCAGAAAGAGAATCTGTTGCGACAGAAAGACCAGCTACGCCAAAAGCCATTAATCTTTCAATTTCTGTATCGTGTAAAGCCATTTGACCTGCTTCATACGCATATTTATCATGCATATAATGAATAATATTCAGAGCATCTATATAAGTTTTTGCAACTTTATCGAGCACTTCAAAATATGATTTTTTAACCTTTGTATAATCAAGGATTTCGTCATTCATTTTTGCAATACCTTTAACAACTAAAGCACCATTTTTTTCATCTTTGCCTTCATTAATAGAGTATAGTAATGATTTAGCGAGATTGCATCTGGCACCAAAGAATTGCATTTGTTTTCCAATTTTCATTGCAGAAACACAACAAGCAATAGCGTAGTCGTGCCCATAAATAGGATTCATAACATCATCACTTTCATATTGAATACTATCAGTTAAAATAGATATTTTAGCACAGTACATCTTGAAATTCATAGGCAATCTAGTTGACCATAAAATAGTTAGGTTAGGTTCTGGAGATGAGTCCAAATTTATAAGGCTATGTAAAAATCTAAATGAATTTTTTGTAACCAAACTTCTTTTTTCGTCCAGCATACCCCCAATACTTTCAGTAACCCAAGTAGGATCACCAGCAAAAATTTCGTCATAATCTGGAGTTCTTAAATGACGAACAAGGCGGAGTTTTATAGTGAATTGATCCACAAGTTCTTGAGCAAGTCCCTCATTTAAAATTCCCCTTTCAATATCTCTTTCGATATAAATATCAAGGAAAGTAGAAACTCGACCCAAACTCATTGCTGCACCATTATTTTCTTTAACTGAAGCAAGGTATGCAAAATAAGTCCACTGAAAAGCCTCTTTAGCATTAATTGCTGGAAGAGATATATCAAAACCATATGTCTTTGCCATATCTTTAATTTTATATAAAGCTCTGATTTGTTCGCTAACTTCTTCTCTTAAACGAATCTTTTCTTCACAATCAATCTCAAGGAGCTCTTTAGAATTCAAGTCTTTTTGTTTTTCTTCAATTAATCTATTAATACCATATAAAGCAACGCGTCTATAATCACCAATGATACGCCCACGACCATAAGCATCAGGAAGACCAGTGATAAGGCCTGCACGACGAGCATTACGAATGTCTGGAGTATAAGCATCAAAAACGCCATCATTGTGAGTTTTTCTAACCATTTGGTCAAAAATCATTTTCGTTTTAGAATCCATTTTTTTATTGTAGGCATCTAAAGCATTTTCAACCATTCTAATACCACCAAAAGGATTAATAATTCTTTTTAGCGGTTTATCCGATTGCAAACCAAAAATAACTTCATTTGATTTATCTATATAGCCGGCAGGAAAATTATTAATGCCAGAAATTCTTTTTAAATCGACATCTAACAAATGTTTGTTTCTTTCAATAGCCAACAATTTTTCACATTTAGCCCAAACTTTAGCCGTTTTTTTACTTTTACCAACTAGGAAACTATCATCCCCCTTATATTCTTTATAATTGGAATCAATAAAATCTGAAACATTAATTTCATTTTTCCACTTTTCACCTTTAAATCCATTCCAGCCAATAAAATTATCATTAAAAACCATTTCATCTTTCATAGAACACCTCATAGATTAATTATAGTATATTAAACTACATTAAACAAATTATTTTTAAAAAAATTTAAACAATAGATAGGTTTAATTAAGACATTTTAATAATTCTTTTTGTGATTTATTTAAACCATTGTAATAATCATTTAATGTATAATTAACCAAAGAGCAATTATCACTTTGTTCTTTATTTAAAACATTATTTTTATTATCAGATTTACAATTATCACCTGAATTATTGTTATTATCTGTATAATAACTTGAATTAAAAGTGATTTCAATCTCTTGACTTTGCTGTTGTTTTTTTACTCCAAGATTCTGTTTACCATCTAAACTATTAAGATAGTCATAGACATCATCAAGAGTCTTATCTAAATCTAAATAATAACATCTGCCTTCATATCTACCTTTGTTACCTCTAATAACATTCACGCCATGACAATCTTTTTGCACACAAATTAAAAGTTCATCAAAAGACATTTCAGATTTAACTATAGTTTTATTGAATAAAAATTTAACCCATATACCATATTGCATTTCTTCAATAGTCGAATTATGCAAACTTACGCCAAAAGCAGGCATTTGTCTTGAATTAGAGATTGCATCACAAAACAATTTATCAAACTTATTTTGTTCTTCTTCAGTCATTTCAATGATTTGACCATTGTTATAAACTTTAATCATACTAGCCTCACTAAATAAGTCTATCATATCATTTGTCGGAGGACAAAATAGAATTGGAACAATAATAAAAAAATATAAAAACTTTAGTATAAAAATCCTTTTATGCTTAGTTTGTAAAATTGATAAAAATGTTATCCATAAAGATAAATGTAAAATTATTATATTTTTTATTAATTATTTTTATTTATTTCTTCTGATTTTTTTAAATTGTTTGCTAAATTTTTTATTTGTTCCACAAGAGCTTCAGCATCTTCTGTTATGCTATATAGAGTTTTTTTGCTTTGAGATTTGTCATTAAAATATAAAACAATTCGCTTTGTGTTATAATTCAATACTTTTGATAAAAATGAAGAATAAATTTTAGCATCTACTAGGTATAAAAGAGGAATTTTTTCAACCATAGTATCAATTTCTGTAACTATTGCATTAGAATACAATGTATAACTAATTTTCCTTGTAAACTTATAAATACTTAACATACATAAAACAGTAAAAAATATTATTATAACAATGCCTATTGCAATCATCAAAAAACTATTCCATATAACCATTACCGAAATGGTTATACTAGAAAGAGCTATCAATAAAACAGCATACAATAAAATCTGCTTTTTTACAAAAATTTCCCTATTGATTTTTATTTCTTTTATTTTCTCTCCCAAAACTATTTCTTGATTTTTATCTTTTTTCATACAATCCTCTACATACTATTTTATACATTAAATTTAAAATTTACAACATCGCCATCTTGCATAACATAATCTTTACCAGCACTAATCATTTTTCCTTTTTCTCGAGCCTTATTAAAATCACCACATTCCACTAGGTCATTATATTTTACAATTTCAGCCCTAATGAATCCTCGTTCAAAATCGCTATGAATAACACCCGCCGCCTGAGGAGCAAGTGTGCCTTTTTTTATAGTCCAAGCACGAACTTCCTTTTCTCCAGCAGTTAAAAAAGTTTGCAATCCTAAAAGATCAAAACTAGCAACAATTAATTTATCAAGCCCCGTATTTGTAATGTTTAATTCTTTTAAAAACATTTCTCGTTCGTCATCATCTAAATTCAACAAATCTTCTTCTAATTTTGCACATAACACAACCACTTGAGCACCTTCGTCGTTTGCATAATTTTTAATCTTTTGTATATTTTGATTTTGAAAATCATCAAGTTCTTCAGAAGTGTTCGCAACATATATGATAGGTTTTGATGTAATCAAAAAAAATTGTTTCAAAAGCAAATCTTCCTCATCATCTAATTTAAGACTTCTGGCAGGCATACCATTAGACAAAACCTCTTTTATTTTTAGTAAAAGGTCCATTTCTTTTTTTGCCAACTCATCTTTACTGCCATTTGCAATTTTAGAGACTCTTGACAATCTTTTTTCAATTGTTTCGATATCTGATAAAATCAATTCAAGATTTATTGTTTCAATATCTCTTAACGCATCTACACTGCCATCTACATGTATTATGTTGTCATCTTTAAAACAACGGACAACTTCAACTATAGCATCAACTTCTCGAATATGACTTAAAAATTTATTTCCAAGCCCTGCTCCTTCGCTTGCTCCTTTCACTAATCCAGCAATATCAACAAATTTAACTTGAGCAGGTGTAATTTTTTCCGTATTATAGATTTTTGCCAAAACATTCAATCGTTCATCTTTTACATCAACAATACCCACATTTGGTTCAATTGTACAAAAAGGATAATTTGCACTCATTGCCCCAGCACGAGTTATTGCATTAAATAATGTGCTTTTCCCAACATTAGGAAGCCCAACTATGCCTAATTCCATATTTCTCCTAAATAATTAAAATAATGTAATCTAAACAACATTTTATGTCGTAATTTTAATATTTCAAATTGAAATACACAAATTTTATAATTTTAAAATTTTGAATTTATAAAAATTAAATTAATCAATTAGATTCTAACTTTGTACTAAAACCAACTTGTTATCATCTTCAATGTATTTATCAGTATTAATTTCTAAAATATTTTTAGCATCTTTTAATAAATTCTCGCAATTTCTAGCCTTTTCTAAAATATGTTTAATTTTTGAGCTATTTAAAGCCATTTTTAAATACGCACTAACACCTACTGCTCCACATAAAATCGTAGCAAGTAAATTTTCGCATAAAAATGATGGAACAATTAGTATAGAATCACAAAGTCCTACTAATGATAAAATTCTATTTTGTTCATTCAAATCATTAATTTTAACTTTTGATTTATCAATTATATGTTTTAATTTATTTGCATTTCTAATATAAAGCAGTCTTAATAAGTTTTTATCCCCATCTTTTTTGTATTGATTTAGCCCGATTTTTAATTCTTTATCGGCAGGGACATCAATTTTACATTCGTTCATAAAATCCTCAAAAAATACATTGATTTTTTAATTTTTATTACAAATTAAATCAATTTCACTTATTGTAATACAAAAGTCAAACTTTTGCAATAATTTTTATATAAATTGTTATAAATATTATAATTTAGCATAATAAACAACTATGGAAATTATAAAATATTCTATAATCGGTATTATACAAGGATTGACTGAATTTTTACCTGTATCATCTAGCGGACACATTGTAATTTTATCGAAACTTTTAAATATTGATGCGGACAATCTACTACTATCAATAGTAGCACACTTAGGGACATTGATTGCTGTATTGATTATATACAGAAAAGAAGTATTTGATATTATTTCACACCCAACAAAAAAAAATTCTAAACTATTAATAATCGCAACAATACCCACAATTTTGATTGTATTATTGTTAAATAATTTCATTGATTCAATTTTTTCAGGGACTCTTTTAGTCATTAGTTTTTTGTTGACAGCAATGTTTTTATTTTTAGTTGACCTTTTGCCTCAAAGGAATAATCCGTTAGATTATAAATCTGCTTTTATTATGGGGACTGTTCAAGGTTTTGCAATATTTCCTGGTATTAGCAGAAGCGGAAGCACTCTAATTTCAGGTATTATAATAGGGCTGGACAAAGAAAAAGCAACTGACTTTTCCTTTATAATGAGTATCCCGATAATAATTTGTTCGCTATTATACGAAATTTTTATCAAACAGCCACAAATATCATCAAGTCAAATCACGCCATTAATATTTGCTTTCATTACATCGTTTATCTTTGGAATAATTTCTATAAAATTTATGCTAAAATTTATTAAAAAAGTAAAATTAAAAGTTTTCGCAATATATTTGATAATTTTATCTGCAATACTTGTAATTCTTTAAAAAAAGTGAAAAATTTTAAAAAAAATGTTAAAAAATTAAAAAAATTGACTAAAATTTGTGAATTTATTTTAAAAAAAACAAATTTTATGTTAAAATTTACTGAATATGCAAACAAGGAGAAGTTATGAAAATTGCAATAGTATCTGACAGCAATTCTGGTCTTGAAGAAAATTTACAAAAAAAATATGATATTCACATAATACCAATGCCCTTTATTGTTGACGGAAATGAGTATCACGAAAATAAAGATTTAACACATAAAGAATTTTATAAATATTTACAGGAAAACAAAGATGTGTCAACCTCTCAACCTAGCGAATATGAAGTAACAAGCGTTTGGGACGAACTATTAAAAGAATATGATGAAATTGTTCACATACCAATGTCATCTGCCTTATCTATGTCAACAGAATCTGCAAAAAAATATGCAGAGCGCTATAACGGTAAAGTTCAAGTGGTAGATAACAAACGAATATCCGTTACATTAAAGCCTACACTAATTGAGGCAAGATATTTGGCGAATGAATCTAAAACTGCAAAAGAGATAAAGGAAATTTTAGAAAAAAATTCTGGACTGAATTCGATTTATATAATGGTACCTACCTTAAAATATTTAAAAAAAGGAGGTCGAATAACCCCAGCAGCAGCGGCACTTGGAGCGCTTTTAGGAATAAAGCCTGTACTGACTATTCAGTGCGGAAAACTTGATACATTTGCAAAAGTGTTAAATGTAAAGCAAGCAGAAACAAAGATGATTGCTCAAATTAAAAAAGAAATTGAAACAAGATTTTCAAATGAATATAAAGAAAATAAATTGTATTTAGCTTTTGCTCATAGTGACAACGAAATTGAAATTGAACACTTTAAACAAATGGCAATTGAATCACTACCTAAAATACCTATTTTTTCAGTCGATCCTCTACCTCTTAGCATAGCCTGTCACATAGGGGCAAAATCTGTAGCAATAGGACTTGCAGTAAGTGATTATCCGCTTATTTAAGATAACTTTAAGATTTATGAAAGGCGTCAAAAACATTTTTGGCGACTTTTTTATTTAATCCCTTAACTGATTGTAATTCTTCGAGTGATGCAGACTGAATATTGGAAATCGTTTTAAAATGAGATAACAATAGTTGCCTTGTAGCAGGACCAACACCACTGATTGCTTGTAATCCTCCTTTATAAGTATTTTTATTTCTAAGACTCCTATTGTAAGTAATAGCAAATCTATGTGCCTCATCTCTTGCTAATTGCACCAACCTTAAAGCCTCATCACCGCGTTTTAAAAATATAGATTCAGTTTTATTTGGTATAAATATTTCATCAAGTCTTTTTGCAATGCTTATTACATCGTTTTTATAGTTAAATTTTTTTAAAATAGAAATAGCACTGTTTAATTGTCCTTTACCGCCATCTAAAATTATTAAATCAGGCATTGAAGAAAAACTTTCATCATCACTAGATATCTTTTCAAATCTTCTTGTTAAAACTTCTTCCATTGCTTTAAAATCATCAATAAAATCAACATTTTTTATCCTGAATTTTCTATAGTGCGATTTTGCTTTGTTTCCATTTATTAAAACAGACATTGATGCAACAGTATCCACACCAAAAGTATTTGAAATATCGTAACATTCTATTCTTTTTGGCAAAACTGATAAATTCAAACTATTTTTAAGTTTTTGTAAAGCACCTAGCGTTAAGTTTTCGTTTTTTAGATTTTCTTCAATGTTCTTTTGAATGTGCAGTTTCGCATTATTTTTGCAAATATTCAATAAATTTAATTTAACCCCCTTATTAGCAACTGTAATATTTGGCTTTACTTTATATTTGTTAAATATAAATTCTTTAAAAGCATCAATTCCTTCAAAAAAGTTAGAGACAATAATTTCATCACACAGATATGGATTAGAAGAATAATATTGAGTTAAAAATTGGCCATATACTTCAGTTTCATTTATAAAATTTAATATATCAAAAGTCCTAACCCCCAACATTTTTCCACCGCGCACAACTATTAAGCACAAAGCACTTAAACTTCCAATAGTTTCAAATGCAAATACATCATAATTTGCGTCTGTTCTAAGTTGTGTTATAATTTTAGATTTTAACCTTTCTAAAACTTTCAACATATCTCTTAACTTTAATGCAGTTTCAAAATTTTCACTTTTCGATGCTTTCATCATTTTTTCTTTTAATATATCTTCAATGTTTTTAATATCACCATTTAAAAATTTTATTGCAGAATTTACAATTAAATTGTAATCAACTTCATTTATTTTATTTTCACAAGGTGCTGAACAAAGTCCCATTTGATAGTACAAGCAAGCCTTTTTAGGCATAGATTTGCATTTTCTAAGCGGATAAGCATAATTTATAATTTCCAAAATATCATCAGCCTTTAACCCAGCAAAAAAAGGACCAAAGTATTTTCCATTACCTAACTTTCTTGAAATCTCAAATCTTGGGAATTTTTGTTTTAAATTTATCTTAATATAAGCATAACTTTTACTATCTTTTAAAAGGATATTGTAATGTGGCTGATATTTTTTTATAAGATTATTTTCTAACGCCAAAGCATCATATTCACTAGTAACAACAAAGTAGTCCAAATCTCTAACACTATCAACCATATTTTTAACTTTTTGAATTTCTTGTTTTCTATGAAAATATTGCCATACTCTTTTCTTTAAGTCTTTTGCTTTGCCAACATAAATAACGTGTCCATACTCATCTTTCATTAGATACACGCCTGGCTCGTGAGGCAAAACTTTTAATTTACTTTCAAATTCTCTCATAACATAATTATATACAAATAAATTTTTGTAGTCAATTTTTAAAATTATTATCTGCATCATTATTGCTTACAATAAATATTATTTATCTGTAAACAATCGCTTGTGTTTTAAAACAAATATGTTTTGTTATAAAGTTCTTAAATTTATTTAAAAACATATAATATTTTGTGAAAAAATATAAAAAAATTCTAAATATTGTCATTTTTGTAGTAATTTTTTTAATAATTCCTATATTTTTTCTTTTTTCGTCAAAAAAAATTTACATGTTAGACAACAGCAAAAAAGAATTACAAATATTTACTATTTATCATATTGAAACTTTTGAAGGTGGCGGAAAAAGTAGATTATCATATTTAAACGAGATTGCAAGGGCATTTGAAAAAGAAAATAAAGGTATACTTATTATGACAAAAATGATATCACCTGATAAACTAGAAAAGACTTTAGAAAATGAACCTGCAGATATGATATCATTTGGTTATGGCGTAGGAGAAATAATATTGCCTTATTTAGATCCAATAAATTCCAATTATGGTGTTAATGATAATTTTATAAACTCCTCCACTTTCAATAACAAAATTTATGCTATACCATACATATCTAGCGGTTACATTATTGCAAGAAAAACAAATTCAAATAATTTAGATTATGTATATTCAAGTAATACTCTTACAAGTTGCGAACCTATTTTAAAGAAATTGTCTATAACAACATTAGAAAATACTTACACTCAATACGAAGCATACAAAGAATTTGTAAACTCAACTATTTCAAGTCTAATAGGTACGGGCAGAGATTTATATAGATTAAAAAATTTATCTACTTTAGGCAGATTAGATACAAGTTTTAATTATATAGATTATTATACTGATTTAATACAATATTTTGGAATTATTAAAACTAGCGAAATAAGTTTAAACTTTTTAGAATTTTTACTAGATAACGAAAATCAAATGACATTAAGCGAATATTCTTTATTTTCCACTAAACCTCTTACATTGTATTTTTCAAACGAATATAAGGAAATGGAAAGCGCAATAAAAAAATGTTTTGTGCCTAATGTTTTTAAAAAGGAATAATATGATAAAAGAATATAAAGATTTTCCATTAAATGAAATTTCAGTAATAGGCATAGGTGGAAAAGCCAAAACTTATTTTTACACTAACTGCATAAAAGATATTATATCAAAATTAAATGAATTATACGAAAAAAATTCAAAATTCAAAATTATAGGGAATACCTCTAATATATTATTTGACGACAAGGGATTTAATGGAAGCATTATCAAATTCACAAAGGAAAATATTATAGTAAAAAATGATTATATTATAATTTATTCAGGGGCAAGATTATCAAAAGTAAATCAAATTTTAAAAGAACAAAATTTAGGTGGACTTGAATATTTTGTATCGATTCCAGCCAATGTTGGTGGTGCGATAGTAAATAATTTAAGCTGTTTCAATCACAACATAAGCGACAACATAATAAGTGTTCAAGTCTATGATATAGATAATAAAAAAATAAAAATATTTAATAAAGAAAAATGTCAATTTAAATATAGAAATAGTCTTTTTAAAAATGAAAATTACCTTATAATATCTGCAAAATTTAAAAAAATTAAAAAATCAAAAGAAAATATAATAAAATTAACAAAAAAGTATTTAAAATTAAAAAGTTCTACACAACCAATAAACGAAAAAAGTTTAGGTAGTGTATTTTTAAATGGCGAAAATTACCATTCTGCCAAGTTAATTGATAACTTAAATTTAAAAGGATTCAAAATAGGTGGCGCTATGATTTCAAATCTTCATTCTAACTTTATAATAAATTTTAACAATGCTACAAGCAGTGATTACAAAAACTTGATTTCATATATTCAAAACAAAGTTAAAAAAAAATACAACTTAGAATTACACCCTGAAATAGAATTTTTAGATTATTAAATTAAATAAATTATTTTTATTATATATTAATATATTAATGTATTTGACAAATTTCGTCATTTTGATTATATTTAATACATATCGATAATATGATATTTAAAAGGGGAAAATATGTTTTGTAAACAATGTGGACAAGAAGTCGCTGACGATGCAACATTTTGCGGTCATTGTGGTTGTAATTTAAAATCTACAGAAACCACTATACCAAATGAAATAGAATTAAACATCAGTCCAAAATCTCGACTAGTCGCCCTTCTACTTGCTTTTTTTGTTGGTGGGCTAGGAATTCACAACTTTTATTTGGGTAAAAAAAGTGTTGGTATTACACAACTTATTTTAACAATAACAATAATTGGTGCTTTTGTAACATCTATTTGGGTTTTGGTAGATTTGATTATGATTATTGTTGGCTCTGCAAAAGATAATGATGGCAGATTAGTAAAAAAATGGTCGGAATAATAAATATTATAATATTAATTTGTAAGATTAATCATTTCTTTACAGAAATCAAGCAGAAAGATAATGTAATTTCAATATACATTATCTTTTTTTATTATGTAAATAAAAAATTAAGTTCTTTTCAGCAATAAAACATTAAAGATTTATTTATGGCAAAAAACAAAACTTAAACTTTTTTTCCATTATAAGATTAAACCACCCATGTTGCAAAATTTTTTCGTTTAATAAAATAAAAAATTAGAGCAATAAAATATATACATTTTAAAAATAGCTCTAATTATATATTAAGAATTTTAAAAATATACAGCGTTTCCTTTATCTAATACTGTTTCCAATTCATACAACAATGCCTCTCTAGGTTCAATAGTTAAATTCAACTTATAACTTTTATTATCGCTTGTATTTTTAACATACACCTCGCTAAAACCTTCATAAGTTTTTAATATATTTTTTACAGCATTATGCAAATTAATATCAGTAAGATCATACTTCATACATAACTTTTTTTGTTTAACAGGTTTTAACACAATTTTTTCTTCAAGACTTTGTTGTTCATCTTCGCCACTTCCATCTAACAATTGTACACTATCAATCATAACGCTAGGTTTTTGACCAACTCTGACAGAATATTTTCCTTTTATTTTTACAAGATTATCCTGGACTAATAAATCTTTATATTTTTCATAAACATTTGGAAATGCTACCACTTCAATACTTCCGAATAAATCTTCTATCACGCCAAACGCCATTCGTTTACCACTTTTTGATAAATGTAATTTTATCTGACTAATAGCACCACCACAAACTACAGCATCTCCATTTTTAAAACCTGAATCCACAATTAAACCATCTTGTTGCTCATTATACGGATCTTCAATCTCATCTTCTTCCACCAACAACATATTTGAGGTTAAAGTAAAATCTTTCATCGCATTTCTGTAATCATCTAAAGGGTGTCCTGACAAATAAATTCCTGCAATTTCTTTTTCGTATGCTAATTTTACTCTAGGTGTAAATTCTGGAATATTTGGATAACTAAACCCACTGACATCTTCTTCTTTTATCAAACTGCCAAACATTGAGAATTGTCCACTGCTTTCATTTTTCTTTTTGCTCAACGCCATTTCGACAGCTTTAGGATAACACCCCATCAAACAACTTCTAGTTTTTCCAAAGCAATCAAACGCTCCTGACAATATTAAACTTTCAAGACATCTCTTATTAAGAGCCATAGGATTTGCACGATTTACAAAATCCATAAAATCTTTAAATTCGCCGTATTTATTTCGTTCTTCAATTAATTCATCTATCACAGAAATACCAACATTTCTAAGTCCAGCAAGACCAAATCTAATGCTTTTTCCATCAGTAGAAAAATAGGTTACTGATTTGTTAATATCTGGTGGCAATACTTCGATTTTCTTTTCCTTTGCATAAGCGATATAGTTGGTAAGTTCATCAATTTTAGTTATTCGGTTGTTTAAGATAGAAGTTATAAATTCTACCAAATAATAACATTTTAGATAAGCAGTTTGATAAGTTACCAACGAATATGCTGCAGCGTGAGATTTATTAAAGGCGTATGAAGCAAATGTTTCCATTTCTCCCCAAATTTTACTTGCGACTTCTTCACTGACGCCTCTTTTTATTGCACCATCAATAGCGCGGTTAATCTTTCCATTTGAATCAACAGTTTCGGGCTTACCATACAAAAAAACTTGTTTTTCTTTTTGCATTGCATCAATTTTTTTCTTACCCATCATACGACGAACATTATCCGCTTGACCTAGAGTATATCCCGCTAAATCTTGAACAATTTTCATAACTTGTTCTTGATAAACGATACAGCCATAAGTAACATTTAATATAGGCTCTAAAAGAGGGTGGTCATATTTAGTATCTTCAGGGTGATGTTTGTTGTGAACATATCTTGGAATTGAATCCATTGGACCAGGTCTATAAAGCGACACAGCGGCTATAATATCTTCCAAAAGAGTTGGTTGCAGTTCTTTCATAAATTTTTGAAAGCCAGCACTTTCAATTTGGAATATTCCTTTAGTATCCCCTGACGAAATTAATTTATATACATTTGGGTCATCATAAGTATTGTTGTCAAAATCTATGTCAACATTATGATTTTCTTTTACATACTTTATACATTCCTTAATATCGGTTAAGTTTCTCAGTCCCAAAAAGTCCATTTTTAAATGACCTAAATGTTCAATTTGTACCATATTGTATTGAGTTGTAATATCTTCGCCATTTCTAGAAAGTGGAATATATTTATCTAGTACATCAGCCCCAATAACGACACCACAAGCGTGAGTTGAACACTGTCTAGGGCTATCTTCAATTTTCATTGCAATATCAATTACCCTTTTAATATCAGGATTTGTATTGTACATTTCCACAAGTTCTGGTACTTTAAAATCTTTACCAAAATCTTTTGAACCTTCTTTAGGTTGATAAAAACCAAAAACTTTAGGCAAAACAGGTTTTTTTAGTGTTGGAATTAATTTCGTAACATTATCAAGAACTGAATAAGGTACTCTTAAGACTCTACCTACATCTTTTATAGCATTTTTAGCCGCCATTGTTCCAAAAGTTACAATTTTTACAACTCTGTCTTCACCATATTTTCGTTTAACATATTCAATAACTTCTTGTCTTCTACTATCTTCAAAATCAACATCAAAATCTGGCGCCGACACTCTTTCAGTGTTCAAAAACCTTTCAAAGAACAAATCGTATTTTAAAGGATCAATATTTGTAATACCTATCGCATAAGCCACAATGGAACCAGCACCTGAACCTCTACCTGGCCCTACTGAAATTCCCATTTCTCTGGCGGCGTTGATATAATCCCAAACTATTAAGAAATATTCAATATACCCTTGCTTTTGAATTACTCCAAATTCCATTTCAAATCTATCAAGAACGGTTTTTGTTAGTTCTTTGTATTTTTTCTTAATCCCGTCCATTGCTAGTTTCCTTAAATATTCTGCTGGTGTATAACCTTCTGGCGGTTGGTATTTAGGATAAAGATAATGTCCATATTCAAATTTAACATTACACTTATCAGCGATTTCTAAAGTTGTATCAAGCGCTTCAATATCATTAGGGAAAACTTGTTCCATTTCTTCCCTTGTTTTAAAATAAAACTCGTCATTTGGAAATTTTAACCTATCAGGGTCATCAATAGTCTTTTGCATTTGCACACACATCAATACATCTTGCGCCTGAGAATCTTCTCTTTCAATATAATGGCAGTCATTAGTAGCAACCGTTTTGATATTATATTTTTTTGAATATTCTCTTAATTTTTCATTCACAATTAATTGTTCTTCCAAATGATGATTTTGAAGTTCTAAATAATAATCATCTTGAAAAAGATTTTTAAACCACTTCACCAACTCTTCCGCTTTGTCTAATTCATTTGATAAAATCAATTGTGGCAATTCACCTGCCACGCAAGCCGATAAACAAATCAAACCTTCGTGATATTTTTCAAGAGTCTTTCTATCTATTCTGGGTTTATAATAATACCCATCTTTAAATGCAATAGAATTAAGTTTACAAAGATTTTTATACCCTTGTTCATTTTTTGCAAGCAAAATTAAATGATTTAATTTTTGTTTTCCTACTTTTTCAGTTAAATCTTTTGTTGTATAAAACTCACAACCTATTATAGCTTTTATTCCATTTGCAACACATTCATCATAAAAAGTGATTGCACCATACATATTGCCGTGGTCAGTAATTGCCACTGCAGGCATATTACAATCTTTACACTTTTTTACTAATTTATCTATCCTTGCTGCACCATCCAAAAGACTATATTCAGTATGCACGTGCAAATGAACAAAACTCATAATTTCACCTTTAGGTTATTATATTTAAATTGTCTAATATTGTCAAGTTAAAGTTAAAATTAAAGCATAAATTATATCATAGTTTACATAAAAAAATATTATCTATTCTTAAACAGACAAATCATTAATAGATAATATTTATAGTTGCATTAATTTATACATTTGATTCAATGAGTTTAATATAGTTTTAAATTTTGATAGTTAAAATTTATAAATATAATAAATTAAATTTTTAAAAATCAAACTCTATAAGGAATATTTTAACTTTTTACGTTTTTAAACACATCTGATATTTTTTATTCATTTTTTAAAATCACTTAATATTTTTATATAAATTAATAATTTTATCTAATTTATATTTGATACCTGCTGGTGAAATCTTTTTAGAATGCAATTGACATAGTTCCCTTAATGTAGCATTAGGATTTGAAAGTCTTAAAAGTGCAATTTCTTTGCTATCTTCATCTAACAATTCAAATTCTGGTAAATCCTTTATTGTATCTATCGCTTCCAATTGTTTGATGCTAGAATTAACGCTTTTTTGTATATTTGATTTCATACAATTAAATTTTCTGTTTGTATCATTCTTGGTTTGTCTAATTATTAAATTATTTTCAATATCAAGAGCGATTTTCGATAGTCCAATTTTCACTAAAATATCATATATGTCTTCAGCACCACTTGAATACAAATAAAACAGTCCAAATCTTTCTCTCTTTTTAAGATAAATATTTATTTTCGATAAAATATTTTCAAAATTTAATCTTTTATCTTCAGTTTTAAAATAAAATTCCAATAAATAACCTTTAGAATTTTCTTCAAACTTGTCATTGTAAATTAAATCTCCATTTAATAAAAGATTAGTTTTGATTTGAGTAATTAAACAACAATCATTTCCCAACGAACTAGAAGGCAGTTTATCATTTTCCAAATTGAATTCATTGTTGAGCAAATGAAAATTTATATTTTTAATAACAATATCTTCATTTTCTAAAATTATAAATATATTAGGCAAAAAATTCTCTATAACTTTTTTAAATTTTAAAAATAAAGGCTTCAAATTTACAAGTCTCAAATCGTTTCCGTCAATTTTAGCAGAGTTAAACAATACTGTATGAATAAAACTATAAGCACAACAATTAGTCTCTTTTATAGAATCCAAAATATAATCAAAGACCGTTTTAAGCATTTAATTTTGCTTTTCTCCTTTCTTTTTTAAATGTTGGAACTTTATTATAGTTAACAATCATTTCTTCTGGGATTTTTAATTTAATCATCATTTTTAATCCCAAAGAACACTCTCCCACTCTTTCTGCAGTATGTGCATCAGAATCAATAATAAATTTAACACCTTCTTCCATACAAATTTTTATATCTTTTTCTGACAATCCAAGGTTTTTACTATTTAATTCAATATATGTATTTGTTTCTTTGGCAACTCTAGCAACTGTTCTAACATCAACTTTTAGCCCCCTACCTAAATGAGTAATAACATCAATATCATACTTTCGCATAGCTTGAACAAATGCATTTGTATTTTTCTTTATTTGCCTTTTTGTATTAAAATGAATTTTATTACAAATTAAATTTTTAACATTAAATGATAACCAACCGATTTTTTTCTTAGGTTTTGCAAATTGATGATATCCACATAAAATAATATCCAATTTATCATAATCTTCAGGTAAAATGTCAACGTCTCCATCATAAGAAATTAAATTTGCCTCAACACCTAATAACACATCAATAGGAGCTCTATCTTCAGCTTCTTCAATTTCTTTTCGCATTGAAACGATATCCTCTCGCTTCATAGCATATAAAGCGTGAGAAAAACCGTGGTCTGTTATTGCAACCTGTCTTAACCCTTTATTTATAGCCGATTGAACATTCTCAGCGATGGTTCCCTTCCCGTGACTATAGGGTGTATGTGTATGATAATCGCCAAATAATGCCATAATACTCCTTTATTAAAAAATAAAACAAAAAAAATTTAAAAATAATATACTATATATTATACACATTGAAAAATATTATGTCAAACTAGTACTTAGATAAATTAAACAATTTTAAGAACTACACTAGTTGAGAATTTACTTATTCTATCATAAATAGTTAAAACTACTTCGCCAAGATTTAACTTTTTAACATAAACACAATTAAAATCAATTTCAACTATTTCAATAATACCTTCCATAGAAACATAAGCCCTAAGATTATGATAATCAAGATCATTCAAAGTGTATTTAATCAATGAAAACTTATCATCATAATTAATTTCCATAAAATTGCTATCAAAAATAACAGGAGCCAAATCATTTGTTTCAACTTTAATAATCATAGAATCAGATACAAGCTTGTTATCGACTAAAATACTTGCCTCAAGTTTAAAACTTCCAACCTTAAAAGCAGTTAAATCAAACTCGTATAAAAATAAATTGTCATAAGTGTTAAAAAATATTTCATCAATGTTGATGTCATTAGATATATAATTGGAAATATCAATAGTTTGACCTAAGTTAACACAAATATTTGATATAGTAAAAATAACATCATCTGAATCATCTGAAACATCTTTATCTATAACGTTTAATGTAAAACTATCAGATATATAATTTTTTGAACTAGATTTTGCAATAACAGAGATATTATAATCACCAACGACATCAGAATATATTAAGTTTTTATAAATTTTAACGTTGTTGTCATCACACTTGAAACTGCTAGTTGCAGAATAATCTGAAGGAGTTATTAAAAAATCATCTTTAGTAATTTCTAAACAATCGCCCGCATACATAGTAAAACTATTTTTACACATTTTAATGCTATCTGCATAAACAACCATATCTTTGTCAGGATTAAACAAAACTAAAAAATATATACAGAATATTAGTAAAACTGTAGAAACTATAATATTAATAATAGTTTTAATTCCCTTAGACATACTCATTTTCGACAAAATTGTAACACAAATTTACAAATTGTCAATATTTTTTTAAAAAGTTACAAAAATCATTTGACACGCGATTAAAAGATTTGTTATAATTTATAATTTGTCAGAAAAACAAAAAACACATAAAATACTAAAGCAAAACATTTTATTGACATATAAAAAAAGATGTTATATAATGTGAGAGAATAAGATACAAGAAGATATTTTAAAAAATATGATGTATCAAAACTGATAAAATAATAAAAACAAAAAATTATAAAATACAAAAACACAGAATAATATAATTTTTAAGATCATTTTATGAAAAGAGGTAGTCGTGTAGCGTAAGCCCCGTTTTAAAAATTTAAAATAATTAAATTAAAATATACTACAGATTAGTATTTAAATTTTTAAAAAGTGTGTAACACGCCCCGCCCAGTAAGGCGTTAAACTACATTGAAATTTAATATGCGAGTGTGGCGGAATGGCAGACGCGCACGTTTAAGGGGCGTGTTCGAAAGAGTATGGGTTCAAGTCCCATCACTCGCACCAAAAAAAACAACCGGACTGGTTGTTTTTTATAAATTTTAAAATCTCAGATAACGTCTCGTCTTTACTCTGGTTTATTATTCTTCAAAATATTTTAACGATATTTTTAAATATATCATAATAAATCTTCAAAAAATTTTTAATTAAATTAAATCAAATTATAATTATAGATAGAATTTATTTTATAAGTTTTAATTTTTTTACATTTATTAATTGCAACATTGTTAAGATATTTTTTAAAAAATTTAATTAAAATTTTTTTATATAATAATACCTAATATAATTAACAAATACATGATTTTATATAGGTGTTATTTTCTTATTGATTGTAAAGTTTGATATTTTCAATCTTCAAGCGTTCGCTTTCTTCAATTAATAATTCTAAATCTTTTTTCATTTTTTCTATCTCTTGTATTAGTCTTAATTCATTAGAATTATAAAGATTCTCTTTACCAATATCATTACTTATTTTTTTATTTGCATAGCGTAATCTTCTTTGTTTTTCTTTTATTTTACCATTCAATCTGAAGATTTGTTTTTCCAATTCATTTAAATGAAGAACATTATTATCAATCTTATCTTGTATTTTTTTATATTTTAATTTGATTATATTTTGATATAAAATGTTAATACTTTGAATTTTATTATTTAATAAATTTATTACTTGCATAATCTCTTTGTAAATTGTTAAATATATTTCAAATTCTTGACTTAGTTCTTTTTTGCATTCAGGCGGATTATCTATAGATTCCAATTCATTCTGCGTTAAAATTAAAGAATTTTGATAATCATTTGCAATTTTATTCAACCCTGTTACAAGACTCGAAATTCCTTCTCTTAATCTTGTAATATAATTTATATTTATATTTGCATGTGATAGATTAAATATTCTTGTAATAAATTCAATTTGACTCAAAAACTCAAATTTTTTATCGTTTAATAAATTTTGAACATAATTTTGATCATCATAATTTTCAGAAAAACATATTGTTCCTATAAGAGTATCTTTAAATTGTGAATTTTCTGAAACCCATTTAGAATTAGATATAAAACGACTTTTTTTCAATAGCAATAAAAGCGTATTTAATTCGTAAAAAACATTACTATAACAAACTGCTAGTTGTTCAATATCTTTTTTATTTATTACTTTATTAAAATTAAACTCATTATCTAATAATTCCACTTTATCTCCTATAACTGTAAAGATTTTAACATTAAAAAGAAAATTGTCAATACAAAAAAATAAAATCCTAAATGTAAATAACATTAAGGATTATTTTAATTGATCTTTATTTGTGTTTTCTGGATTTTTCAATGTTTCGGCAAGTGAAGTTAATACTCCTGCGATATTTTGCAAATCACTTGGAACAATTATTTTGGTACTCTGACCATTTGCCATTACTTTCAAAGCATCAAAGCCTTGCAATGTCAAATAGCTTGCATCAGGTTTTGCCTTAATTATACGCTCTATCGCCTCTGCTTGACCTTCTGCCTCTGTGATTAAAGCCATTTTCTTTGCCTCTGCACGCAAGATTTCCGCTTCTTTCTCGCCCTCTGCAACTAAAATGTTTGCTTTTTTCTCGCCTTCTGCTCGTAAAATCTGCTCGCGCCTTTCTCTTTCCGCACGCATTTGCTTTTCCATTGCTTCTTGAATATCTTTTGGTGGCAAAATATTTTTCAACTCTACACGATTGACTTTAATTCCCCAAGGGTCTGTCGCTTCATCTAGAATTATTCTCATTTTATTATTTACAGTATCTCTAGATGTTAAAGTTTCATCAAGTTCGAGTTCACCAACAATATTTCTTAAAGTTGTAGCAGTCAAATTTTCTATTGCACGCATAGGATTTTCTACCCCGTATGAATATGCTTTTGGGTCAGTAATTTGATAGTAAACAACAGTATCAATTTTCATTGTAACATTGTCTTTTGTAATAACATCTTGCGGTTCAAAATCTGCCACATGTTCTTTTAATGAAATTTTAGGGCTAGTTCTTTCAATAAAAGGAATGATGACATGTATGCCAGTATTTAACACCCTATTAAATTTCCCCAATCTTTCCACAACAATAGCTGTTGATTGTCTAACAAGTCTTATGCCTGCTATAATAAGAGCCATTATAATTGCTACAATAATTAAAACTACAATCCAAACACCCGTCATATATTCTCCTAACCTTTAATTTCATTTTTTTCATCTGATAATTTTACTATTAATTTATTTCCATCAATTGATACAACTTCATAAGTTTTCCCTAACTCTAATTTTGAATTATCGCTTGACACCACGCGCCAATCAATACCATTAATTTTGTGATATACATAACCGCCGTCTTCGATTTTATCTATTTCAAATTTTTTACCAATATATGTATCAACATTACTTTTCAAATCTGATTTTTTTAAGAGTTTTATAAAGAATTTTCTTGTAAAAATCAACATTAAAACAGACACAATTATAAATATAGAAAATTCTAAAATTAACGAATTAGACAAACTTGCAGCAATTATAGCACCGATTGCCCCAAACGCAAACCACAAAGATACTAGTTCTACAGTCATTGCCTCAACTACAATTGCAACGATTAAAACAGCGAACCAAACCCAAACATCAACTCCGCCCATTTTTCCTCCTAATAATTAATATAAGGTTATCATTTTAAATGTGCAAAGTCAATAAAATATTCCAATCAAGTTTACAAAATAATTAAGTTATGTTATACTCCAATTAATAAAAATATACTAACAAATTAGAACAAAAAGGGTAATATGACAAAAATAAGATACGAATATTCAGTCGAAGACAATTTAAGTGGTAGTAAATTTTCAGTAAAGGCAACAAAAGGTAAAAAAGAAAAAATAATGCCAATAATTTTATCAATAGGCTTAATTTTATCAGTTGCTTTATTAATAGTTGACATTGTATCAAAAAGTTCTGTAGTTTTAGATATAATATTTATAGCAATATTTATTTCAATATTTATATTTGAAAAATCTTTTCCAAAAATTATGCAGAAAAGACAAAAGAAATATTTTTACAAGCAAAATTTAGACAAAGTAAAGATATGTGAAATTATAATTGACAACGCAAAATTAACAGAAATATTTTACGGAAATGAAAATGAATTGTTAGGTAAAAATGAATATAAATTTGCAAATTTATCATCAATAGGTGAAGATAGTAAAAGACTATATGCTTTATTTGAAAATACATTTATGGTGGTTATTAACAAAACAACCTTAAATGAATTAGACATTTCAAATATAAGAAACAGATTAAGATTGGCTGTAAAACAAAACTCTAACAAGCAATAAGATTAAAATAAGATTTAAAAATTACTTCTTTTGGAGTAATTTTTTTTGATGATGAAAAAAAATTCCTAAACTTAGCAGAAGTTAAAATTGATGCCTTAATCATACTATTAATATTTTTTATTATATTTTCTTTATCTACCTTTTCAACTAATGAAATTTTGTTATAAATAGTATCTAATTTATTGTTATGATTTTTTAATAGTTCTAAAATAATGAGCGAAAAAAAATAATAACCTTTATATCCTTTCATAAAACCAAAACTATTTAACTTCTTATCAATACTCGACCAATATTCATTATTAAAATAAAGTTTACACTGATTAAGTTTATCAAAACTATCTACAACATAAAGCACTTTTGATAAATTAAAAGATGAAATAATAAAATCTTTTCTAACAATTAACATATCGCAAGTATTATGTTCTAAAAATGTTTTCAATAAAACAATATCATTAAATTTAAACAAATTAAACGCACATTTAAAATCTTTTAAACTACATTCATTAAAATCATCAATATCATAAATTACAAAATTTTTAACTTCGCACATAAAAACCTCACGCATCGACAATATAACAATGAAAAATACATAATTCAATACCATTTCGAGATTTTTTTACAAAATTGTAATAAAAAAATAGAACAAATGTTTAATAATAATTGTTCTATTTATTTGATTGTCGAAAACACTTTTCAATGATAGTATTAATATCATTTGCTATTTCTTGATTAAGTGCAAAGACAGTTAGACTAACAGTTTTTAGTTTTCTTGTAAGTTTTACACCACCCGCTTCTGATAAAATTAAATCTCCAGGGGCATAATCCCAAATGTTAGGATTTAATGTTATATTAACATCTGTATAACCATATAAAATTCCTGTAATTTCAATTCCTGATGACCCTACGCTTCTAATTTTTGCTCCTGCATTAATTAATCCCTGCATTAAATCAATGTATAATTGAAAATTTTTTATAGGATAAGTTGGCATATTAATTAAACAAGTATCTAATGGTTTATGTAGATTCAATATAATTTTTTTGTTATTTATATAAGCCCCTTGCCCTTTTAATGCGTGAATTGTTTTATTAAATTCAGGCAAATACACAACGCTTGCCTTAATTTCACCCTCATCATAGAAAGCCATCTGAATACACCAATTAGGGTTACCAGACATATAGTTTAAAGTACCGTCTATCGGGTCAATAATCCATATTCTATTTTTTAATTTTTCTAATGGCCGAGATTCTTCACTTAAAATTCTATCTGACGGAAATTCCTTTTTAATTTCTCTTATCAAATATGCTTCAACAATTAAATCTTTATCAGTAACATAATCGTGCTTTGATTTTTTAGTAACACTCGTCGCACCTTTTTTTGCAATAATACCACAATTTTTTATGGTTTTTAGCATAAACCTTAATTCTCTTTCGTACATAACCCCTCTATTCAATTTTAATATTATAACATATCAAAAATCAATTTCAAAATATTTTAAAATAAAAAAACCGTTAGTTTTTTCTAACAGTTTTAGATTTTGCTTTATTTATGCTTTTATTTTCAAAATTTTCATTTCTACTACACCCGCAGGGGTATTAATGCTAGCAATTTCGCCAACTTTTTTACCAAGCAATCCAGCGCCCACAGGACTGATATTGCTAATTAAGCCATTCATAGGGTCACTTTCAGTATCACCTACAATTCTGTAAGTAAATTCTTTATTTACCTTCATATTTAAAATAGTAACTGAACAGCCAACATTTACTTTTGAAGTATTAATTTTTTTTGTATCAATGATAGAAACATTTTTAATCTTTTCTTCCAATTCTTCAATTTCAGTTTCCACTGCCACTGCTTCAGCACGAGCAATATCATATTCACTATTTTCAGACAAATCACCATAACTTCTTGCTTCAGCTATTTTATCAGCAACTTCTTTTCGTCTAGTTTCTTTCAAATAAGCAAGTCTGGTTTTGCAGTCTTCCAATCCTTTAGCTGTCATAAAAACTTTTTCTTCCATAAGACCTCCACTAAATAAATCAACAAAAAAAGCAATATTAAAGAATAATTGCCCTCTCATTAATATATGCTTTAATATATCATTTTAATCACACAATGTCAATAATTTGTTACATTATTTTAAAGAATTTTGTATATCAAGAACTGCAATTTTACCTTCGACATAACCTAAAGCAAAATTTGATTTATTTTTAGACAAATACTCTACAGACAATCTTCCAAGTTCACTTCCATACCATCTGTCAAAAGCAGAAGGTCTTCCACCCCTTTGAATGTAGCCCAATCTGTGAGGCTTATAAATATATTTTGTATTAGTTTGCAGAAATTCTTTACAATAATCCAATTCTACAGTGTTTTCCATAAGCAAAATTAAGAAATTTTGAGGCTTTTTTGTTTTAATTTTATTTGCCACTATTTGCAAATCCTCTTTAGACTTGACGACAAGTTTTGTTTGAAGGCAAACAGATGAAATATCAGTTAGATCAGAACAATGTCTGCCCATAATTTCTACTATTGCACCATAACCAAAACTTTTTGTACAATCTGAAATATTTTCAATAGCACTTACTATATTGTTTAAAGCAGTATCAAAACCTAAAGTTCTGTCCATATTTAAATCATTGTCAATTGTCGCTGGCAAACAAATACAGGATATTCCATAATTTTGTAATTCTAAACTTGCTTTAAAACTGCCGTTACCACCTAAAATGATTAAATGTTCAATACCTAAATTTTTTAAATTTTTTGCTGACTTTTTTACATACTTATCTTCATAAAATCTTTTAGAGCGCGCTGATTTTAAAATAGTTCCACCTAAATTTTCTCGCCCTATAATATCAATTTCATTCAATGGATAAATTTTATTATCAATTAATCCATCAAATCCGCCTATAACTTTAAAAATTTCTATTTTTTTTGTTTTCGCAGTCTGATACGCTGATAAAATGCAAGCGTTCATTCCCTGACAATCACCACCGCTAGTCAAAATTGCTATTTTCATACTCCCCCTCATTCTTTTACAACTTCCAACAACAATTTATCAAAATCTATTTTTTCAACAAAGTCGCCCTTGCCAAAATGACTAATTCCAAATTTTTTTAAATCATACAAGTGCTTCATTAGTATTACAGGAGTTGGAATATCTAAACTTTCGCATATTGTTTTTACAATTTGATAAAATGTAACTTCACGCTCGTCAAACTGAACAATATTTTGTTTAATAATTTTTTCTTTTGAAGTAATTCTACACCATATCTTTAACATTCTAACTCCTTTTTAATATTTTAAACATATTCTACAAAAAAATCAATCTCTTTTAAAGCATTTAATTTGACAAACAATTTTAATTTAATTAAACTAAATATTATGGAAACACCAAGCATATCAGTGAAATATGTTGAGGACTACGCAATAGATAATGTGCGTAGTAGTGTTTTGTCTGCAATAAATGAACTAGGTGGCATCAAAAAGTTTGTAAAACCTAGTGATAAAGTTGTTATAAAAGCAAATTTATGTGGGGCATATTCTCCCGATAAAGCAATTACAACTCACCCCAATGTAATTAGAGCGATAGTTGAACCTATTTTAAAAATTGGTGCAAAATGTACACTTGTCGATAGTTCCAATGTCTCTTATAATGATAATAAAATAGATAAAGTATATGAAGTAACAGGAATGTTCGATCTAGCATTATCTACCAATATAAAATTAAACAAAAATTTTAATTTCAAAACAATTAATTTTGATGGCAAACAAACAAAATCTCTAAATATTTTATCTGTAATAGAAGAAGCAACAGTGATTATAAATGTATCAAAGTTAAAAACAAGCATATACACAGGAATAACCGGCTGTGTTGAAAATTTAATGGGTTGTGTACCTTATCCACACCAAAAACAAATAAAAAGTTTATATACAGACCTTAATAGATACACAAATTATTTAATTGATTTAGAAGAATATTTACATAATAAAATAAGATTAAATTTAGTAGATGCAATAGTGGGTATGGAAGGCGAAGGTCCAATTAATGGAACACCTAGAATATTAAACAGAATAGTTTTAGGGATTGACCCATATTTAACTGACCTTATGAGTTTATCATTAATAGGTTATCCAATTGTAAAAATGCCTTTAATAGTCGCATCTGCAAAGCGAAATAAATTTCCATTTTATACAAATCTTATCGAAGATATAAAAACAGCTACAAATGAAAAATTTGAAAATATGAATATTGTACAAACAAATTATAATATTATAGAAAAATTTTCAAAATTAAGTGAAGTTGTTGCTCCAGCCACCAAAGATTTTAATATAGTAAAAGTGAATTCTGATACTAAAACAAATTCAATGAATAAAATATCTTCTAAAATTTATAATTCAACGCATAATTGTATTCCTAAAATCAATAAAAGTCATTGTCGAGGCTGTTCAATATGCTATAACATTTGTCCTACTCATGCAATAACAATTCAACGCGATGAAAAAGATGAATTATATGCAAACATTGATTATTCAAAATGTATATATTGTTATAAATGTGTACAGGCTTGTTGTTATAATGTAATAACAGCACATCAACCTTTTGGCTATAAAAAGATTTATAAAAAACAAGAAAAATAATATAAATAAAATAAGTAAAAATTTAATTTATATCATTAATAATTATAAATAAATTTATTAAAAATCAAAAAAAATTATAAATTTATATAAAAATTAATAA
>CASFHD010000003.1 GCA_949294455.1 uncultured Christensenella sp. | reverse complement strand
TCCTAATTTACCCAAGTCCCCAGTTGCTATTAAATCATAATCTTCTACTTTTGTTTTTGTATTCTTTAAATGCGCTAGTATTGTATCGCAAGCAGCAGGCGCCATTGCTCCACCCATATTATTAACATCTTTTATTCCAAAATCTACAACTTTCCCAAATGTTACAGCGGTTATTGCTATGTTACTACCTGTTTCAGATAATACTGTTGCTCCACCACCTGTAACTGTCCATTGTGATGTTGGAGGTCGCTGGTTTCCTAATTCTAAAGGAAATCTATATTGTCTTTCTGCCGATGAAAAGTGTGAACAAGTACCAGCTACCACATTTTTAAAAACCTTATTGTCAACAAGTATTGCACCTAATGCCAAACTTTCAGCCATTGTAGCACATGCAGAATATACTCCTATAAAAGTAATTTTAAATTTTCTTGCTGTAAACGACGATGTGACAATCTGATTTAACAAATCTCCGCCTAGCATAACATCAATATCATCTATTTTATAACCCGCTTTATCAATAGCTCCAAAAATGATATGTTCTAACATAGTCCTCTCACTTTTTTCGTATGAGGTTTGCTTCATTAAATCATCTTTTACTATATAATCAAAATAATCTTTTAATGGGCCTTTCCCTTCCATCGGTCCCACCATTGAAAAATGTCCTATTATTCTAGGTTTGTTTTTCAATATTATAGTTTGTTTATTTATAGCCATATTTCTCCTTAAATTATAAAATAAATTAGTCCTACAATTACTGACCCGACAATACCTATTACAATAACTGGTCCTGCTATGGTAAATATTTTTACGCAAATACCATATATAATCCCTTCTCGTTTGAATTCAAGCGCAGGCGAACACATTGAGTTAGCATATCCCGTTATTGGTATAACACTACCTGCCCCACCAAATGCGCCAATTTTGTCGTAAACTCCAATTGCTGTTAAGAATTGTGTTATTACAATTATAGTTATAAGCATACAGGCACTAATTTCATTTTCACTAAGGTTTGGAAAAAAATAACTATACAAGTCAAAAAATAACTGACCAAAAACACATATTATACCACCCACAAAAAATGCTTTAGCTAAACTTGATATGAAATGAGTTTTTGGCAATTTTGCTTCCACATAAGCATTGTAATGTTGATTTCTTTTTAGTTCGTTCATAAATACCTCATTATGGTATTTTTGACAAATTAATTAAAATTATTATTAAATTGACTTTTTTTATTGTAAATTTAAAATTATTTCGTAAATTTTTATATGTTTTAAATATTTTTAATTTATTTTTTATTTTTCAATAAATATTCTTTGGCGTTTAGCACAAAATATTTGCGGAGGATATTATGAACAAATTAACAAAAACATTAATTATTAGCGGTTCGCTTTTGGCTTTGGGTGGTTCTGCTTTTGCAATAAATGGTATAAATAAAACTTATGCTGAAGAAACTACACAAAATGCTTATGAAAATTCAGACACGACCCTAACACCTTTTAATACTTTAACAGATAATTATGCTAGTTGCCTTGAATGTTTAGAATCTTTAGAAAAAGCACAAAATGAACTCATTGAAAAAATTTTGTCAGAAGAAATCACTTTAACTGACGAAGAAAAAAATCAATTATTTGAAAATCAAAATTTATTAAGAGAACAAATTCGTTCAATAAAACAAAATGAAGATACTATATTAAACTCACCATTCTACACTTACTATTTAGCTCCAAGAATAAGAGATGGTTATTTTATGCTTTCAATGATTAGATATCCAAATTTGTATTACAATCCAGATATGATACCTACTCCTTATGAAAAAGTAGATAAGAACAAAGATGAGAATATGAATTCTTTTGACAATGATACAAATTCAACTGATAATAATATAAATAATGAAACTACTAATACTGAAATTAATCAAAATGCTGATATAAGTAATGAAAATTTAACTAAAGAATTAAATACCATCAATAAAATTACCGATAAAAAAAATGAACAAAATATTAGTAAAAATTTAGAAGGTTCAAATAAAGAAATAAAGACAACTGACAATACTAAATTAGCAACTGAATTATTGCCAGAAGATTTGACCAATGAAGAAGTCAAAGATTCAAACGAAAAAAATGGTATTATGACTTTAGAAAATTTAGATAATGATAAAAACAAGGTAAGAAATATAGATACTTATGATAAACCTATATTAAAAAGTAACATTGACACAATGCAAACAATGCCAAAAAACACTGATACATTTTTTAATACTGCTAATCTTAACAACGGCGTGTTAGGTGCAAACAGATTTAATTATTTAAACGGACAAACAAATTCAAATTTAGGTAATACTAACTTAAATGTTGAAAAAATGATTGACGAAAAAATTGACAATGCTTTAAATGACGAAAAAAATGATGAAGGCAAATTAGATGTTTCAACTGACATAACAAACACTGACAGTATGAAAAAATCAAAAAAATTCAACTTCAAAAAAAATATTGATACTTTTAAAGGTGAAACTTTAAAAAGTAATTTAGATAGCATGGAAAAAAGCAATTTTGGCTTTAAATTAGGAAACAAAAAACAACCAAAAGCATTACAAAATAATTAGAATGTAATTTTTAGAAAATCAGTTTGATGATTTTCTTTTTTTATCTTTACAGAGACAATTCCTTTTTCAAATTATCTAATATTTTACTTTCAATTCTTGATACTTGTACTTGCGACACTTTCATCATTTTTGATACTTCACTTTGTGTTTTCCCTAAAAAGTATCTTAAAATAATTATCCTTTTTTCTCTAGGCGTTAGTTTTTCAATCAACTCTTTTAATGCAAGTCTATTAGTGAAATTTTCTATATTGAAAGAGGATTCTAATTTGCTTTCTATACTCCCTTCATCGCTATCCGAATCAACTTTATCATAAATAGATATAGGCATTTTATTTGATTCTAATGTCAAGATGACATCTGTCTTGTCCATATTAAATTTTTTTGCTATTAATGAAATGTCTGGATTTTCTCTGGTTGTCAATTTGAATTCATCAATAAAATTCATTATTTCTTTATAATTTTTTTTCATACTGCGACTTACTTTTATCGCACCATCATCTCGAAGAAAACGCTTAATTTCACCCGCAATCATATAGACGGCATAAGTAGAAAATTTAGTATTAAACTTGGCATCATAATTTATAATTGCCTTACTTAGTCCCAATGCTCCTAATTGCATTAAATCTTCGTATTCTACACCTTTAAATTTATATCTTGTTACTATACTTTTAATTAAAGGCATATTTGATTCTACTAATTTATTTTTTGCGGATTCATCGCCGTTTTGTGCTTTTTTAAGTAAGTCTAAATTTTCTTCATTAGACAACATCTCGCTTTCGTTCTCCTAGTATACGCTTTGTCATTTTTACAGTAATTCCGCTGGTTTTATTTGAAGACACATCAAGACTATCCATAAAACTTTCCATTACAGTAAACCCCATACCACTTCTTTCTTCGTCCGCTTTCGATGTAAAAAAAGGTGCACGCGCTTTTGCTATATCCGATATTCCTATACCGCTGTCTATTACAGAAATCTGTAATACATCTGCTTCGTACATACATTTTAATGTAACCATACCTGCCAATTTTGGATATGCGTGAACAATAACATTTGTAACTGCTTCACTAACCGCCGTCTTTATATCTTCCAACTCATCTAGACTAGGTTCTAACGGAAGACAAAAAGCACTCACAATAACACGCGCTAATGACTCATTTTCCTTAACTGCTAAAAATTTTGCTTCTAAACTATTTTTCATATAAACTCCTTAACTAATTAATGGCATTATGTCGTATAATCCTGCCATTTTAAAAATCTTTTCAGCGTGTTTTGATGGATTAGATATAAAAATAGGTATATCTTTAGTTACTAATTTTTTATATCTTCCAATTAAAACGCCGACACCTGTAGAATCCATAAAAGTCATTTCAGATAAGTCAATAATCACTTGTAGAAACTTATTTTTATCAAAAAGTTCATCAAGAGTATTACGAGTGTACTCTGCTGTATATTCATCTAATTCGCCAATTAGCATTATATATAAAGAATTTTTATAAAGTCTTGATTTAATTTTCATCTCGTCCCCCTTTTTGTCATTCTAGCTTAAAACAAATAAAAAAAAATAAGACATTTTACATTATTTTGTCTTATTTTCTGGTATTCATTAAATTAAATATAATCTTTTAATATTGTTTAGCAAAATATACTCTGTACTTTGACTTTTTGCCACAGATAGCACATGGTTTGCTTGTATCATAATCATAAATAACCCTAGATTTTATTGATGTTTCTTCCTGTAATGCCTTTTCACAATCAATCTCGCCACAATGATGACACAATGCAATTTTCCCATTGTCAACTGATTTAATTAAATCTTCTTTATTATCTGTTTCAATGATATTGTCGTTTAATTGTTTCAAAGCAGTGTTATACATATTATTATGTATTTCATCTAATATTAATTTTACTGATTGGTCAATAGCCTCAAACCCTATGGTAAATTTTTCTAAATTATCACGCCTTACAGCAGTTGCTAAATTGTTTTCAATATCTCGCGGACCTATTTCTAGTCTTAAAGGAATGCCCTTTAGTTCACATTCATTGAATTTATAACCAGGTGTGTTGTCACTTTCATCAATTTCAACCCTGAAACCATTTGAAAGTAAAATATCTTTAATTTCCCTACATTTATCTATAACACCAGGCTTATGGCTAGCAATTGGTATAATCATTATTTGTATTGGTGCTACTCTTGGTGGGAGTTTTAAGCCCCTGTTATCTCCATGAACCATAATAATTGCCCCAATAAGTCGTGTTGAAATCCCATAAGAAGTTGAATAGGCATATTTTTCAACGCCTTCACTTGATAAATATTTTATATCAAAGGCTTTTGTAAAATGTCGACCTAAATTGTGAGATGTCCCCGATTGTAAACATTTGCCATCGTGCATTCTTGCTTCAATTGAATAAGTTTCATCAGCACCTGCAAATTTTTCTTTTTCTGTTTTTTTGCCAGATAACACAGGTATTGCTAACAAATCTTTGCATAATTTTATGTACTCATCAAACATTTGTATGGTAGATTCTTTTGCATCAAATTCATCCAAGTGTACGCTATGCCCCTCTTGCCATAAAAATTCACTCGTTCGCAAAAAAGGACGAGTAGTTTTTTCCCATCGCACTACATTACACCATTGATTTATTTTATATGGTAAATCTCTATAAGATTTTATCCATTTTGAAAACATACTGCCAATGATTGTTTCGCTAGTAGGACGCACAATTAAATTTTCTGTTAAATCTTCGCCACCTGCTTTTGTAACAATGGCTACTTCTGGAGCGAAACCTTCTACGTGTTCTGCTTCTTTTAATAAAAAACTTTCAGGGATAAACATTGGAAAATATGCATTTTTTACGCCCAATAATTTTAGTCTTTTATTAAAATACTCTTGAATTTGTTCCCATATAGCATATCCATAAGGCTTTATAACCATACAGCCTCTTACAGGAGAGTAATCTGCAAGGTTACATTTTAAAACTATGTCTGTGTACCACTTGGAAAAATCTTTATCAATATCTGCTAAATCTTTTACAAAATTTTTATCACTCATCTTCTTCCTCCAAAAAAATTTCTTCAATATTTCCTTTAATTTTAGTTACTTTACCATCAATTTCTTTCAAATCTTTTGAAATATCTAGTGCTAAAAGACTGGCTTCTTCGTATAATTTAACCGCCTCATCTAAATTATCAATATTTGAAATTGCTTCATTTAATTCTTCTATTTTTTTAATTTTTTCTTCTAGTCTCATTTGAAATCTCCAAAACTTTCGCTAAAATATTTAATTTATTTGTTTTAATATTAATATTACTTCCGACCTTGCAATTAGCATCATTTATATTTTTACCATTCAATGTAACAACACTATAGCCACTTTCTAAAATTTTTATAGGATTAAGTTTATCTAGTGTATTCAAATCTATACCTATACGATATTTAGTTGAGTTTATTAAATCGTTAATTTTTATATTTAATGAATTTAAAGTATTATTAATAGTATTTTTACTTCTATCAAGATTCAGAGTTATTTGTTTTGTTATATCATCAAAAGTGATTTTAAACCTTGTATTTAGTTGTTGCTTTATAAGATTTAGTTTTGTTTGCATAAAATTAATTATTTTTCTTAATTTATGTTTTATATCAAACAAATCAGTACTAATCAACTCCGCCGCCACTGAAGGTGTTGATGCTCTAACATCAGCCACCAAATCTAATAGCGTTGTATCAACTTCGTGTCCCACAGCCGAAATTAAGAATTTATTACAATTATACCCCGCTTTAGCCACTATTTCTGTGTTGAATGGACTTAAATCTTCATTACTTCCACCACCTCTTGCCACGATAACAGCATCAACCTTATCGTAATCTGAAAAGAAATTAATGCCATTTGCTATCTCTTGAGAAGCGCCATCACCTTGAACTTTTACATCATACACAACGATATCTATATGTGGATTTCGCCTTTTTATTACCTTATGAATGTCGTGTATCACTGCACCTGTAGCAGATGTTACAACTCCTATTCTTTCAATTTTATCCGGCTTTTTTAGTTTATGTTCATCAGCAAAATAACCTAATTTTTCTAATTCATTTTTTAGTTTAATGAATTGTAAATAAATTTTACCTTGACCAAATAATTCTATATCATAAGCGGTAAATGTAATTTTACCATATTTTTTATAAAACTTTACTGAACCTGTAACCAATATTTGTTCGCCTATTTCAACTGCTGATTTAGGAGAATACATCATACAATTTAGTTCGCTATCTTTATCTTTTATTGAAAAATAGGCAATATTTCTAGAAATAGAAAAACTAGACACTTCACCCATTACCGTAATATTTTCCAAAATAGGTTCATTGTCTATAATATCCTTTATAAATGTTGAAACCTGACTTACCGTATAATTATACATATTAATTTAAAATTGATGCTAATACTCCATTTATAAATTTTGAACTCTTTTCATCGCTATATTTTTTAGACAACTCTAAAACTTCGTTTATAACAATCTTTTTTTCCAATCCTAAATACTTAATTTCAGTAATTGCAAGGCAGATTAAACTTAAATCAACTTTATTTAACCTTTCAATTTTGTAACCATTTTTAAGTGCATTTGTAATAATTTGATTAATCTCACTATAATTTTTTGAAAAAGTGTTGACAATCTGTTTAGCATATTCAAAATTAAATTCCCCATTGCTAGAATCAACAACATCATCTATAACATTTAATTTATCATCAACATTAGCAATAAAAAGTTTACTATATATTAACTTAAAAGCAGTTTCTCGCTCTAAACTTCTAGGCATAAAACCTCCAACTTATGTTATGATAACATAATTTTAGCCTATTTGCAAGAACTTAAAATAAAAAAAGCCCTAAGGCTTATGACATAAAGCGTTTGATCGTATCAAGGGCATTTTTTTCAATTCTTGATACTTGTGCTTGAGATATTCCTATTTTATCACTTACTTCCATTTGTGTATTCCCTATAAAATAGCGCATAGATAAAATTTCTTTTTCTCTCTCATCAAGACTTAATATTGCTTTATCTAAATCCATATTATCCATCCATTTTTCAATTGATGCACTTTCGTCTTTTATGTGTTCCATAAGATTAATACTCCCCTCTGTGTCCGAATATATTGCTTCGTCTAACGACATAGGGACAGATACCGAATCAATTGCTTCACAGACTTCTTTTAAGGTTAAATTAAGGTCGCTAGCAACCGCTTCAAGACTTGCTTCATCACCTAAATCAATAGATAATTTTTCTCTGCTTTTTAAAACTAAATACGCAGTATCCCTGATACTCCTTGAAACACGCATAGCAGAACTATCGCGTATAAAACGCTTAATTTCTCCTAAAATCATAGGGACTGCATAAGTTGAAAATTTAACATTTAAATCAGTATTAAAGTTATCAATTGCTTTTAAAAGCCCAACACAGCCTACTTGAAAGATATCGTCCATATTCTCTTTCGATTGAGAAAATCTCTGTGCGCAAGATAAAACTAATCTCATATTACAATAAATAAAATAATCTTTTGCGGCATTATCCCCTGCTTTTATTTTCTTTATAATTTCGGTCGCCTCTTGACTAGACATTTTTGGCAAGCTGGCAGTATTTACCCCACAAATCACAACACTTCTTTTCATAACAAATATTGTTTTCAAAATTTCCATAATTATACAATTTCAAAAAAATTTTCAAAATATATCACAATCTTTTATGATTTTACAAAATCTTTTAACTATTTCAAATAACAAATTACAAAAAATTAGATAGAATATCAGAATGAAAGTGTATATAGAAGAAGTATTGATATTAAATTTTTTAATGGATTTATTCATTTTAAAAACAGTTTGTATATTCGTACGCCCCAAAAAAAATTATTTAATCATAATTTCTGCAATTGTTTCTAGTTTGTTAACACTTTTATGTCCAATATTTTATTTCAATACAATCATATTTAATATATATAAATTTATACTAGGTGTAATTTTAGTAATTATACCATTTAAAATTAATAAAAAAATAATAGTAAACGTAATATTAACCTTTTTAGTATCCAATATATATGCTGGAATGTTATATTCACTACAACTAAGGCTAAATAGCTTAGAAATAATTACAATTTGCTTAATCGCATTGTTTATATTAAAATTCATATTAAAACAAATTAAAAAGCGCACTTTAAAACTTGGTTATTATGTAAATTCTGAAATAGTTTTTAACAATAAAAAACTTAATTTAAGAACATATATTGATAGCGCTAATTTTGCAAAAGATGAAAATAATTTACCACTTACATTAATATCGTTAAATGAATTTTTAAATTTAACTGATTTGACTTTGATTGATTACCTAAATTCAAATTTTAAAGATATTAAAATTAAACGAATTTATGTATGTACAGTAACAGGGAAAAAAATATTAATTTCATTTCTTGCTACAAATCTTATCATACATATAAATAATGAAATTCGAGAAATCAAAAATGCAACAATAGCAGTAACTAACAAATTTAATTCAGATTATGAACTTTTAATAAGTCCTGAACTATTGAATTCAACCTAATAGTTAAATTTAAAAATACAAATAGCATAATTTAATTGAAAATTAAATTAATATAAATATAAAGAAGCTATTGATATTCTTGAAATTAAAAAAATTAAAATTTTTGTTATTAATTATATATTAACAAAATAACAAAATTAAATTAAAGGAGTATTATTATGTTAGAAATTTTAAACAAATTAAAAAATTTATTATTAATAGATGAAGAAACATTATTAAACTATATGTATTCTTCTTCTGCATTACCTGAGCCACTCCCAGATGATAAAGAAAAAGAACTTTTATACAAATTGGCAATTGAAAACAATTCATTAGCAAAAAAAGAATTGATTGAACACAATTTAAGATTAGTTATGTATATAGCAAAAAAATATGAAATGTCAAAAACAAGTTTTGAAGACCTAGTATCAGTAGGCTCTATAGGTCTAATTAAAGCAATAGATAGTTTTAATCCAGATAAAAACATAAAACTTGCTACGTATGCGTCCAGATGTATTGAAAATGAAATATTAATGCATTTAAGAAAACTAAATAAAATCGCTTTGGAAATAAGCATTGATGAGCCTATAAAATTAGCCGGTGATGATAAAAAATTGATGTTACAAGACATAATTCCAGCTGAAGAAACTTCCCCAGATGATGATATTGAAATGGAACACAACAAAAAAATCCTTGTGGAATTAATTGAAAATCTTAATGAAAGAGAAAGAATTATAATAAAAATGCGTTTTGGCTTGGACGGTTATAAAGAATTTACTCAAAAAGAAGTTGCAGATTTAATGAAAATTTCTCAGTCATATATTTCACGACTGGAAAAAAAAATATTAAATAAGTTAAAAAAATCACTCATTAATTATGATGAATGATTATAAAGAATGTCCTTGTATTTCATCTTTTAGCAATATTGCTTTTAACTTTTTTAATATCTTTTTTAACAACTTTGATATGTATTGTCTAGAAACTCCATACATGTTTGCTATTTCTTGTTCAGTGTGTGTTTTTTCCCCATTTAAACCATATTTAAGCTCACAAATCTTTATATAATCGCAATTGTCTAAATTTTTTATCGCTTTTTTTATATCCGACTTGTCTTCAGAATCAATTAACCTTTCTAAAGAGGACTGTTCATCTGCGCATAAAAAATTTTCTATATCAAAGCCACGTCTAACATTACCATAATTATCCCAATACACTATAGAACTAGCGTTTTCTTCTTTAGGTTTATTATATTTTTTTAAATATTTTATGATTTCATTTTTTATACATACACAAGCAAAAGTTGAAAATTTTAAACCTTTTGATTTATCAAAATTTAAAACTGCGTTATACAATCCAATTAGTCCTTCAGATTTTATATCTTCGTTTATACAATACTTTCGTCCAAAATATTTACCTATAGTATGTATAATTAATCCATAATTATCTTTTAATAAAATATTTATATCTCTATCTTTTTCTTCTTTACTCTTATCTGTAAACCAATTATTACTATTTTTATCACAAATTAAACCAATATCAGAATTCATTTATATCCTCTTTTGTATAAAACATATTTTATCATTTTTATCAAATTTGTCAATACTGATTATAATATATATTTCAATACTTCTTGTTTTATGTTTTCTAATATTTTTTTTTCTACACGAGATATGTATGATTGCGATAAATTAAATATTTTTGCAACTTCACCTTGGCTATGAATTCTGTTTCCATATAAACCGAACCTAAGTTCTATAATTTTTTTATCCCTATCATTTAATTTATCTATAACCTTATATACTTCTTTTAACTGATCTTCGTCTTCAATATTATCAAGAGGAGATAATTCGTTTGAACTAATTAAACCTCTAAGAATCAAATTGGCATCATCAATTTTAGTTTTTGTGGAAACCATAACTTCAAGGCTAATATCATAACACCTTTTTTTAAGGTGTCTATAAAACATCAAAATTTCATTTTCAATACATTTTGATGCAAAGGTTGAAAATTTAATCCCTTTGTTTATATCAAAATTGTCAACCGCTTTCATAAGTCCCAAACTTCCGACTGAAATAATATCTTCAAACAATGTAAAATCCTTGCAAAATTTTTTTGCTAAATGCAAAACAAATCTCATGTTATGCATAATAAGTAATTCTCGTGCTTTTTCATCGTTAGACTCGTTTAATTTTTTAAATAATGTTCTTTCTTCTATCTCAGATAAAGGTTTTGGAAGAGTTTCGTTATAAATTTTTGTCATAGAATATATTAATTTTTATATAAAAATAAATACCATTTTAAAGAATTTTCGACAAATTTTGCATGAAAATTAATTAAAACATTATATAAAAATGGCGGCAAAAATAAATTAAATATAAAATATTGTAAATGTTGAAAAACTTATTGACAAATAATTTAATTTTTGTTAGAATTTAATAGTCGTCAAAGGGGTATCGCCAAGCGGTAAGGCACAAGACTTTGACTCTTGCACGCGGTAGTTCGAATCTACCTACCCCTGCCAAAAAAAGGTTAAAATAAAACCTTTTTTTTATTTTAATAAACATCTACAAATATGGTACTCACTTAAATTTTACAATAAAACTATTTATTATTAATATTGATACTTCGTTTTACAGAAATTTAGTGATAAATAATTTTAATAACTAATAGTCATTTGAAAAGATTAATTTGTTATAATAAAAGAATTTATTTAAAAACATATTTAAAATTTAATATAAATAATATATAATAACAAGAAATATTATGTAAAAATATTAAAAAATAATTACGTAAATTTTATATATAATTAATCTAAAATAGAAAAATAAAAAAAAGTGTTATAATTAAATAATCATAACAAAATTTTAAAATAGATATAAATATAATTATTATAAAAATATCAAAAATATAATTAATAGAAATTATTTTTTCTCTTTATATAAAATAATTCTATGACATTCCTCACATGGTAGCATTTTGCTTTTCTTTAGTCTTTCTAAAAAGTTTAGACTGAGTTCCATTCTGCAACCACCGCACCTATTGTCTTCGCAACCAACGAAAACAGGAAAAATATTATCTTCTCTCATTTCCTTATATTTTGCTAAAAGTTCTTGTGAAGAAAGTGGTTCTAATTCTTTTATTTGTTTTTTCAAACTCTCAATTTTTGGAGCATTTGTTTCTTCTAATTTTTGCACATATTGTCTGCATTTATTCAAATTTTCTTTTGTTGCCTTTAGTTTTACCATTGCCTTATTGTAATCACTTAAGGTCTTTTCCATTTTATCTTTTATTGTTCTTAGTTTTTGTTCTAATTTTGCTAATTCAGCAGTTAATGCATTAGCACTAGACACAATCTTATCAATATGTTCCAAATCTGAATTTTCAATTTTTTGCTTTTTCTGTAAATCAATTTTACCTAATAATGTTCTATAACTATCATTTAAACTATTGAATTCATTAATTATTTTTGAAGCATCTTGTTCAAGCGCCGACACAAAGCTTTTACCTTCACGCATTATTTGTGAATAATCGTTTAGAAGTTTTTGTTCTTTACTCCTTTTCACTGAATTTTTCAACTTTCTAATTTCAGCATCTAATTTTTGTATTTTCAAAATATTTTCCATACTATCTCCTATCGTCATCAGTTCCATCATCTTCTAATCTTCTAAGTTTGCTAGGTTGTCTTAATTTTCTTAAAGCCTTTGCCTCAATCTGACGAATACGCTCACGGGTAACTGAAAATTCCCTACCTACTTCTTCTAAGGTCCTAGGGTGACCATCTTCAAGACCATATCTTAATCTAATTACTTTTTGCTCTCTTGGTGTCAATGTTTCCAACACTTGCATTAACTGTTCTTTTAACATATTTTGCATTGCTACATCAAGTGGACTTAATGCCGACTCATCGACTACAATGTCCCCTATTTTACTATCTTCTTCGTGCCCAACTTTGCTTTCAAGTGAAATTGGATCTTGAGCAATACGCTGTACTTCCATAACTTTTTCAACAGTTGTACCTAATCTTTCTGCAATTTCTGCAGTTGTAGGGTCTCTGCCCAATTCTTGCATCAACATATGAGAAGCTCTGTTTTGTTTGTAGATTGTTTCAACCATATGCACAGGCACTCTAATTGTATGAGATTGATCAGAAATTGCCCTTGTAATGCTCTGCCTAATCCACCAAGTAGCATAAGTTGAAAATTTGAATCCTCTTGTATAATCGAATTTTTCAACTGCTTTCATAAGTCCAATATTACCTTCTTGAATTAAATCCAAAAATTGCATATTATACTTATTTTGATAATGCTTTGCAATGCTTACAACAAGCCTTAAATTGCTTTCAATTAATTTAGTTCTTGCATATTCACTATGATTTTCTATTAAGTCTTTTGCATACTTCATTTGTTCTTCATTAGTTAACAATGGGATTTTGCCAATATTTTTCAAATACATTTTAACTAAATCGTTAGCAGCCACTTGACTTATAATATTTTCAAGTTCTGCATCATTTACCATAATTTCATCGCCGCTTTCAGGTAAAGATTCAGTTACTGTTATTCCCAACTTTTTTAACAAGTCTGTTATTTTCTTTAGTTCGCTTATATCTATTTCATATTTCATTAATCGCATACATAAAGCATCTTCATCAATTGTTTTTAAATTCTTTGATTTTAAATTTTGTGCAATTTTTTCAACTGTTTCATTGATTTTGTCTTCTTGAGATTTTGAAGAACTATCAATATTAATTCCTTTTGATTTTAAAATAGTTATAGCGGTGTCTAATTTTGAAGGGTCAATTTTGTATTTTGCTAATTTTTTTAATAAATCATTTTCGTCTATTGAATTTACTCCTTTATCACATAAAGCAGAGGCAATTTTTTCTACTGCTTCGACTATTTTTTCCATTCCTTTTTCTCCTTTTCGTAATCATTTATCATATTAGTAATACAATAGTAATTTAAGTAATCCGCAAATGGCAGACCAGATTTTTTATCATATTTTTTTATCGCTAGTAAATATCCTAAGTTAGCAGTTTGAACTAAATCTTCAAGTGGCAATTTATCGTGCAATATGTGAAAAGCGTACGCCAAATGAATAACTGTTTTCAAATGTGTTTTTAATTGTTTATCTTGTTTTGAAATATCCCTATAATAATCTAATAAATCAATAATTTGTTCATCTGATACATCAAAATCTGTTACATTTACAAAGTCATATAGATATCTTTTTATATCCTCACGCCTAGTCAAACCTTCTTTTAAATAAAATTTATAAGCGTCATCAATGTCATCTACTTTTAATTTAAATAAATAACTATACAAAGAATCTTTAACTTTATCTTTATTTTCAATATTTCCCAATTTAATCATTTCCTTTCAATATTTTGTCAATATCTTGTAATTTTTTTAAAATTTCTGCTCGTTCATCTATTGAATTTGCTTTAAGTAGTGAGTTCATTAAATCTAATTTCTTCCTTTTTAAAAGATTAGATTTTAGAGTCTTGATACATTCATTCAAGTAATTTTCATTAACACTTTCTTGCAAGTTGAATTTAAAATTTAAGATTTTATCTAAAATACTATCAGGTTGTATTTCAAAGTCATCAAATATAGAGCTAGCAATTAATCTGTTTTCATTTGCTTTTGTTTTAAAATAGGCAAATATTTCTTTTGTTTCTGAATCATCAAAATATTCTTGAAGCCCATCAAAATCTTTTAATTTTCCATACAAAATATTTGCAAGAACACATATTTTTGCAGAGGTAGTAGCATCAAATGTATTTACAAATTCTTTTTCGTCAACTTTTTTTTCTATCAAGTTACCCGTCAGAGTTTTTCGAAGTATATCCTTTGGAATTTTTGAAATTTTATAAACAAGATTTAAGTAAATTTCTTGTTCTGAAGGACTTAAAAGTTTGCTTATATATGACAAAGCCTCATTTATAAACTTATTTAATTCATCATTGTTTTTCAAATCATACTTTTTTGAAATGTCTTCTATAATAAAATCCATAAAAGGCATTGCGTTTTGTAAAGTTTTAATAAAAGCACTAGCACCAAACTTTTTTATGTATTCATCAGGGTCTTTTGCTTCTTTGAGTCTTACAACCTTTACATTTAAACCTATTTGCCTTAAACAGTCAATAGCCTTAAATGTAGCAACTTCACCCGCATTATCACCATCTAGACACACCAAAATATTGTCAGTAAGTCTTTGCAATTCTTTTGCGTGATTGCTGGTTAATGCAGTACCCATACACCCTATTGTGTTTACAAGCCCTGCGCCGTGGCAAGCAATAGTATCCATTTGCCCTTCTACAATTATAACTTCATTTAAATTTCCGTGTTTTTTCTCTTCCTTAATGAAATTGTAACCATAAAGAACTTGTCCTTTTGAAAATAGCATTGTTTGTGGCGTGTTTTTATACTTTGCAATATTTTGTTCACCTGAAATATCTCGTGCAGAAAAACCTATTACATCTGAAAAGTTATTAAAAATAGGAAATATTACTCTTTTTGCATAAAAATCATAATATTTGCCATAGTCATTTACTCCTACCAAACCAGATTGTAAAAGTTCATTGTATGAAAAACCACGACTTTGCATAAATTTAACTAAACTGTCATAATCTAAAGACGCACCTATTTTAAATTTTTTAATAAGTTCATCAGTGATGCCTCTATTTTTTAAATAATCAAGATGCTTTTTGCCCTGCAAAGAGTATAGATTTGACATATAAAAGTCTGTTGCTAAATTCAGTGCTAAATAAAGCCTATCTCGCAACTTTTTTTTCTTTTCAATTTCTTCATTACCTTTAAAGGACGGCATTTCCATACCTGCATTTTTGCACAAAATCTCGACCGCCGTCATAAAATCTACATTTTCAAATTTTTCAATAAAAGTTATTACATCACCGCTTTCACCACAGCCAAAACACTTATAAAATTGACCATCTTCTTTAACGCTAAAAGATGGTGTTTTTTCACCGTGAAAAGGACAGCACGCCCAATAGCCTCTACCCTTTCGTTGCAAAGTGATATATTTAGAAATCGTTGTAACAATGTCATTTCTCTCTTTGAGTTTTGCCAAAAAATCTGAATCAAAACCTCTATTTATCAATTGTTTACCTCGTTGTAATACTTATTAGACATTAAAAAAATATATCCTACAAAATTTATAAAATTTTTTAATTAAAAAATAAAATTTCATAAAGAGCATTAATCGCTGATATTTTACCAGACACAATCATAAAGTCTAGGTCAACAAACTTAATGTATCTGTTAATATAAAAATTTTTACCATTCAATAATATATAATGCCTTGCCTTTTTAATAGCAAACGAATTTAAATTTTTAAATATTGCTAATATTTCGTTATCATTATTTGTCAAGCACATTAAAAACATACGCCTAAAATAATTACCTAAAAATTTAAAGATATTGATAGCGTCCATTGATTTTAATAATACATTTAAAACTGATGACATATTTTCTAAGTCTTTTTCATCAATTTTATTAGACAATGTGTAGACATAATACTCTTCGCTAGGTATTACTATATTTTTGACATCATCACTAGTAATAGTCTTTTTTATTCTAGCGTATGAGATTAATTTATCACATTCTTGCTTTATAACACCTAATTTGTTATTTGTCAATTTTAAAATTGAGTCAATTGCGTTTTTTTCAATAGTTATATTAAATTTTGCAATTTCGTTTAAAATAAACTTTTGGCACAATTCATTTGATACAACACTACATTCGACTAATACCCCATCAACATTAATTGTAGGATTTACAAATACTTTAACAATATGTTCATATTTTATCGAATCATTTAATAATTTTAAATAAGAATTTTCTAAATATTTAAAAATTAAAAGGCGTCTTTTTGCCATCATTGGCAAAGTATCTAAAGAGAATTGTAATTGATTTAAACTAATCTGTTCGTCTATTACTTGAACATTAAATTCTTCAAAACAATCAACTGCTTGAGATTTAATAAGTTCAATACTTTTAGAAATCAAAAAATTATCATCACCCACCAATTTATATGAGTGTTCAATAGATTTTTTAAGAGATTGTTTTAAAAGTTCAAATTTCATAATATTATTATAACACAGAATTAACATTTTTCAATTAAATTTTGAAAATTTAAAAATAGATAACACTAATGCAAAATAGAACCATATAAACATCTAATATCACCCATTTAAAATCCTTGTAAATATTTGAAAATCTGGAAATCAATATAATCATTGCAGTGTATAAAACCGTAATAATAAAACTTACTGAACTAGTTTGAATAACTGCAAATGGAATAGTGCTAACAACAACACAAACATATTCTATCAATGCTAAAACAGGCTTTGCGATAATTAAAATTGTGGACACAACAGGAATTATCAAACTTATTAAAGTTGTAACAAATATAAATCCAAAGCAAATTGTAAAAATAGGCACTACCAACACATTTACTAATATAGACAATATTTGAATATTGCCAAAACCATATATTAACCCTACTAACACACCTAAATACGCAGACATAGAAAGCGAAATCACATTTGCCACCTTGCTTGGAAGAACAAAATTTAACGAACGGAAAATTGATTTATTAAGACTCAAAATACCAAAAACACTAGCAAAACTCAATATAAAACTATAATTAAAAATGGTAAATGGACTAAATAGTACTATTAAAATTCCTGCAAAACAAAGTGCACTTAAACTATCGTACTGCCTTTTTGTAATCCTTGCAAGTAATAAAACTAAACACATAATACTTGCTCTTAAAACAGACGGAGTAAACGAACAAAGGTAGGCATAAAATAACAAAGCGAATGCAATAATAAAAAATTTAATTATTTCTTTTAATCTTAATTTATCTAGAATAAAAATTAAAATTCCATAAACTATACTAATATGTAAACCTGATACTGCCAAAATATGTGCAATACCAGCAACATTGAAAATGTCTTTAGATTGAATTGAGAGACCACTTTTATCGCCAAACAAACTGCTAAAAGCAAAATCAGCAAATTTTCCAAGTGGACTTAAATTTGAATAAACTTTATTCTTTATCTCTGTTCTAACGCTGCTGTCAACGCCTAAAAATTCTATTTTGGAATAATCAACATTACAAGTATATTCTATTCCTTCGCTTAAATTAGATAGAGATGATGAAAAGTTATCTGTAAAAACAATTTTTTCAAGTTCTGCACTAAAAGTCAAAACCATATCAGGAGTAATTTTTTCAAACGTATTAAAATCGTCTTTAACGTAAACTTTAATATTAGAGATGCTTTCATCATTCGCTTTCACATTATCTAAAACTACTGTCATAGATTTTTCATAATATACAGAAGTTTCTAAAACTCTGCCAGAAATTACTACTTCACCTGAAAATGTAGGAGTTAAAACATTAGAGATTAAAGAAATTGAACAACTAACTATACCAATAATAAAAGCAATTAACAACAACTTCATTCGCTTATTAAATCCGTAGCGAATAAACATTATTATTAGTATTAGAGCAAAAAATCCAATGCCTATATAAAATTGCACAATATCACAAAAAATAAGGCTTGATAGCAGAATTCCCGCAAACAAGCCAAAAAATATAATAAGCATGGGCCTAAAATTAAAAATTTTTTTCATAAGTTTTATTAATTATACCAAAATAAAATCTGGTTTTGCAACAAAACATAACAAAAACTATTGCAATTTTATTATTATTATGTTAGAATAAAAGGGTAATTTTTGCCCGTATCGTCTAGTGGCCTAGGACTTCGCCCTCTCACGGCGGCAACAGCGGTTCGAGTCCGCTTACGGGTACCAATAAATTGTTAAATATTTAAATAATAATTATCATTAGGATACAACAAAGTAAAAGGAACTCTATCCATTAAAGTAAAGTTCCTTTTTATTATAATCTCAAAAACAACAAATTAAACTTAAATTTAAAAACAAAATCATTCAAAATTTTAAAATAAAAAAATTTCACTAAATGATATAAAAAAGGACTTTATATTTAACCCTACAGATTAATGTTAAGTCCCTTTTCATCATCTTTGTATTGTAGAATTTTCAATTTAAAGAATAATTTAATTAATAAATAATGAATTTTTAAAAATCTACATATCATTATCTGAATTTTTATAAATTTTGTCAAAACCTTGTTGCATTCCCCAAACTTTCATAACAAGTTTGTGCGGAAGAAGTTTTGTCATAAAATTTTGTGCATTAGACACGAAACCACAAACGGACAATTCTTTTCTTTTTAAGGCATCATTATATGCTTTATCTATCACTTTTTTAGGGTCATACATTACTACAAATTTTGATATTGTTTTTTTGTCAGTTTTAGAATTTATTACCTCTGCTCTATCAAAAAAATGCGTCTTTGTCCAATATGGAGCTACACATGTAACAGAAATTCCTTTTGATTTTAATTCGACATTCAATGCCCTTGAATAACTTAATATAAATGCTTTACTTGCTGCATAAACATTCATATATGGCACTGGTTGAAAACCTGCCACTGAAGAAAATTGAACTATTCTTGTACCTCTAACTGAATACAATAATGCAAGCCTAGTAAGATGAACTGTCGCCTTACAATTCAAATCAATCATATTAAGTTCAGTATCAATATTTATTTCATCGAATCGCCCAAATTTACCATAACCAGAGGCATTTATAAGCCAAGATATTTCAGGCTTTGATTCGTCTAATAATTCTTTTAAAATTTCAAAACTTTTGTCATCAGTCAAATCTATTGATAAAGGGACAAATTTTGTCGAAAATTCCTTTGCCATTTTATTCAACTCAATAGATTCCAGACCTATTCCCCAAATTTCGTCTAAACCAAATTTATCGAGTTTTAGTGCAAATTCTCTACCCATACCAGAACTTGCTCCTGTGACTATTGCAATTTTCATAATATCTCCTAGATATATTTTTTTATAAATATAACATTTTATGCATTATAAAATAAAAAAACCTTTCGGTTTATTTATCTTGTTTTATACCTAATCTTCTTGTGTTTAATACGCTATTGATTAATTTTATAACAGTCAAACTTATAAGCATCGAAAGCGGATAATAGAACATTATATTTGTAGCGTACAACTCTAGACCATAGAAAAATTCAAGTAAAACTGAAGTGGTTACTAATGTTGAAAAAATCACTAGTACAAATTTCAAAATTTCAATAAATACAAAATAAGTATTAGATAACAGATTATAATTTAGGTATCCGCGTTTTAAGATTTCTTTTTGGAAATTTTTTTCCTTTTTTAATCGTTTTAGCGTTAAATTATTTTTTATAATACTTAAAAGTAGCCAAATCATTAAAATCATACTATAGATTATTGATAGGATACTAACAAAGAATTGTGTTTTTGTAATCTCAATAGATGCTTGTTTTTGTGCTGTAAAAAGCAAAAGTACAAATATACTTAAAAGCGCACAAAATAAAATTTGAAATATGCTAAACAAATTTTCTCTTTGTAAAGGTCTGATACCTCTTTGCATATAAATGAATTTTACTTTCTCCATAATTACCCCTAATTTATTTTATTTTAACATATCTAATAAAAAAAAGCAAAAGGATTTCATAATTATTCTAGTTCCATATGAAGTCCAAATTTGCTTTTAAATCTTTTTGGTCCATAAAACATTTTAATAACCAAAGCAAAAATCAATGAAAGTATTGACCCAGCAATTAAAATCAGCCCAATTATAAGACTGTTATTTATTTCAAAAACATTTAGCAATGGAAAAACGACAACAGCAATACCAATTAAAAATAATGCTACTGCTAAACTAAATAAAACATTTTTTAATAATCCCATATATACCCCCTAAATTTATTTTGATTAAACTATAAATTTATTTTAATTCAAACATATTTATATTTGTAACTGAATTAAAATTTTTAAATAATTATAACTTTGCATTTAATAACAAATATAAAGATAATTTATTGAAGTAAATTATTTAACCTTAATTATTTCCAATATATAATATCCTTTGTCTTTTGCTATAATTGATACAACAGCACCCAAACTTTGTAAATATTTTTTTACACTTTCCATACCTTTATCTTTTCTTATAACAATTATTAGTTTACCGCCGTCAGTTAAAGATTTATATGCTTCATTTAAAAGCCTAAAGGTTATAACTTTTCCGACTTTTATAGGTGGGTTGCTAACAATAAAATCATACAATTTATTAAAACTTAAAAGGCCATCGCTTACTTTTACTATTCCATTTGTAACATTATTTATAATCTTATTTTCTTTAGCTAGTTGTACTGCTGTTTCATTAATATCGCACATATCAATTTGAAGGTTTTTAAGTCTAGCAAGTGCAATGCCAATAACTCCATAACCACAACACAAGTCTAATCCTTCTCCATTAATATCCATTTTAGAGACTGTTTTAATTAAAAGTAAACTTCCTAAATCAATATGCGATTTTGAAAAAATACCCTCACACGAATTAAAAGTAAATTTAATGCCACAAATATCAGCATCAAAAGAGAAAAAATCACTTGTTTTGTGTGATTTATTAATAAAATAATGTTCCATTATGGTAATACTATCAAGACAAGAGATACAAGAAGCATAATTAAACCTATAATCTTTAAAACACTCATTAATGTATCATCTTCTTTAATTTCTTTATTTGATTTTACAGCGATAGTAATTTTTTTAGCAAGTATTACAAGTACTAATCCTACTACCATCATTACAAAACCTATTATTACATTTTCTTTTGTTATAAATTCAACTAATGATAATAAAAACATAATTTCTCCTATTTCATTTTCTTTTTAGCAGTATATCGCCTATGCTTTTTCTTAAGTTTGTCCATAAACAAATCATAAAGTTGCAATGCGACTCCGAAGATAGTACCAATCATAACTATAATAACTCCTAGAGTCTGAATTGAACCTAAAGTTAATAAGAAAATAAAAATGACTAATAAAAATTCATAAAAATAATCAAACACTTGTAATACTTTATTGTCAAATTCGAATACTAAATTCAAAATCAAATATATCGTATTAAAAATCATAGCAATAATAGATAAAGGCAAATTTATTTTCTTAAGAATTAAAAAGTAAATTCCAATCACAATAAACAAAGTAATATCTAAAATATTATTCAATGTTTTAATGCTTTTATCCGTTCTGTCTAAAAACATAATAGCGATTCTTGCAATAAGAATAATACTCAAAAAAATTGTAGTCATTGCAGGACCAAGCGAATCCAAACTACCAAGCATCATAAGTGGCAAGCAAACAAGTATAATCGAAAATAAGATTTTATAAGTCAAATTGCTTTTAAACATACTATCTCCAAATAAATATTAAAACATAGATTTTAATAATTCAAGACTATTATAGCATAAATTCAGCAATTTGCAAGCGATTTGATTAAAATTTGACCTTATAAATTAATTCATTAGATTATTTAGATTGATAATCTAATAAAAATCAGACAATAACTGATGATAATTTATATGTTAAATATAATAAAATTTACAAAAACTTTTTAATTGATTTCAATTTAACATTTTTAATTTAACATAATGATATATTCATAATTAGACTAATATTTTTAAATTCCTTAAAGACTAAACTAAATATGTAGAATTTATTTTTTGCTAATTTTAAAAAGATTTAATCTTTGCTTTTAATTTTAAATTTTTATATTTTAAAATTAATTTTACCCTCTTTGTGTTTTTATGTAACACCTATTTATTATTTTAAATAGTACTTAATTATCGTTTATTAATTGTTTATCAAATTAAACTAGTTACCAAATTTTTAATACATATTATACTTATAACATATTCTTTATCGTATATTAATTAAACTTATTTTTTAATTTATATTATGCTACTTTTGATTTTTTACTTTAATTATATGTTCACAATATATTACTTTAAATTATCTATCAAATTTTTTAATACTATAAAAAATTCTTTTACTTCATCTAAAGTATTGAAAAAATTAACACTTATTCTTACCGCTCCTATTTTAGTTGTTTTTAATCTTTTGTGAACAAGCGGAGCACAATGCAAGCCCGAACGCACGCAAATACTATAATTATTCAAATAATCAGCGATGACTTCAGATGAAAACCCATTTAGATTAAAAGAAAATACTCCGTGTACATTTTGCTCATCAAAATATGTGATAATTTTTGGAATGTTTTTAAATCCTTCTATAAACATTTTATCTAAATTTTCTTCTTTTTTTTGAATATCATCAAAATTTTTAATTAAATATTCTACTCCAGCCTTTAAACTTATTATTGGAATAATAGGAAGTGTTCCCACTTCAAAATCTTCTGCAAAGTTGTGTGGTTGAATTAAATTTATACTATCCGTTCCGGTACCTCCGTAATTTATAGGTTGAAGTACAGAAACATTTTTAACTATTAATGCCCCAACTCCTGTTATGGAAAGTCCACCTTTATGTCCTGCAAGCGTGAAAAAATCGACATTTGCTTTAGTCAAATCTATTTTAGTATGGCCAAAACTTTGAGCCCCATCAACTAGATACAAAAAGTTTTTAATTTTTTTTAACTGCCCTATTTCATAAATATCACACATCGCACCAGTAACATTACAAATATGATTGACTATTACCATATATGTGTTTGGTTTGAATTCTTGAAAGATTTCTTTTGCATTAACTGCACTAGATTTTGGGTCTATAAAAGTTACTTCCACATCGAAATTTTTTTCTAAATATTTAACAGTTCTAAGTACCGAATTGTGTTCTAAAGTAGTTGTAATTATATGTCCACCCCGTTTTGCGCTCCCTAGAATTGCCAAATTTAATGCTTCAGAACAATTTTTTGTAAAAATAACATCATAATTCTTTGCAGATAAAAACTTCTTTAATATATCTCTGGTATCGAAGACTTGAAGTGCCGTCATTTTAGCAATTTCGTGCGAACTTCTGCCCGCATTCCCAGTGTAATTATTCAAAGCATTTTTAACTGCTTTTTTAACGCACTCTGGCTTTATGAAACTTGTTGCTCCATTATCAAAATATATCATATTTAACATTATGAAAATTTGATTCATATTGTGAATTTATAAGTTACAAAAGGAGAAATTATGTATATTGTAGCGGTGTTTAAAAATAGAACAGATGCTTTATCATTTTATAGAAGCATAACAAATAAGTCAGTAGATGCCAAGATAGTTTCAACTCCTAGAAATATCGTGAATTCGTGTGGGGTATCAGTAAAATTTCTGTCAAAATACAGAGAATTTGCAAATTATGTTATAAGAAATGGAAATTTCCCATCATTTTTAGGAATTTACTCAATTTAACGAATTGATAAAACTTTTAAAGCAAAACGAAATTAATCAAGATTATTTTTAATATTAAATCTAATTTATTAGAATTATTTTTAAATTTAAATTTTTTTAATAGAATTTTAAAAAACTAAATAAACTTAATTATAATGATTTGTAAGTTTAAAAAAACATTATTAAGATTATTTATTGAATTAAATAGACATTTCAATTGTTCTGTATATTTTACAAATCTTTATTTAATAAAAATCAATGTACAAATGACATTATACTAAATGACTTATAAAAACCAAAAAACAAACATAAAAAAATTTAATAAATAAAAACATCAAAAGCCTAAAAAATAAAAAAGATTATAGCAAAACTATAATCTATATTAATATGTAATGATTAATCTATATTAATATGTAATCATTTCTAATCTAATAATTAGTACAAAAACTTACCAAGCAAGTTTGTATAATTGAACTATTTGTTCTTTTGTAACTGGTCTAGGATTTCCTGGTGTACAAGGGTCTTCTATAGCCTTTTGAGCCAAGATTTCTAAATCTTCAAACTTTGCTTTAGTATCCTTTATGCTAGTTGTAATACCTACACTTATTGATAATTCTTTTATTTTAGTAACCAACATAGCCACTGCTTTTTTATCATTCAATTTATCTGCTTTTTTTACGCCCAAAACTTTTAAAATATCTCTAAATCTATCCGCACAAACTGCTCCATTAAATTCCATAACAGTTGGCAACAAAATAGCATTTGCTAGTCCGTGAGGAGTGTCGTACATAGCGCCCAATTGATGTGCCATTGAATGAACTATTCCAAGCCCCACATTAGAAAATCCCATACCAGCAATATATTGAGCCATTGCCATTTTTTCGATTGCAGTAACATCTTTTTGATTAACAGCTTTTGCAAGGTTATCAAAAATCATTTTAATTGCTTTTAAATGGAACATATCACTCATTTCATTATGAGCTTTTGTAATATATCCTTCAATTGCGTGAGTTAGTGCGTCCATTCCCGTTGAAGCAGCCAAACTCTTTGGCATTGATGACATAAGTTCACAATCCACTATAGATAGCACAGGTATATCATTTGGGTCAACGCAAACCATTTTAACTAAACGCTTTTCATCTGTTATAACATAGTTGATTGTAACTTCAGCAGCCGTTCCTGCAGTTGTAGGAAGTGCAATCATTGGTAACCCTTTATTTTTAGTGTTTGATGTGCCTTTTAAAGATACCACATCTTCCCTGTCTGGATTGGTTGCGATAATAGATATTGCCTTTGCAGTATCTATGCAAGAGCCACCACCCACAGCAATAATAAAATCTGCTTTGGAAGTTTTCAATACCTTTAATCCGTCTAAAACATTTTTAATAGTAGGATTTGGCTTTACTTTTGAAAATAATCTATACTTAATTTTTGCTTCGTCTAAAATTTCTGTAACTTTATTTACAACTCCTGCTTCAATTAAAGAAGCATCTGTAACTAAAAGTGCTTTTTTATAGTTTCTAGAATTTATTTCATCTTTTAATACGCTTCTAGAACCAAAACCAAAATATGCAGTTTCATTCAATACAAATTTTTCCATATTCCCCTTCTTTATCCTTTGTTAAATGCATTTTAACAAATTTATTTTTATTTTCAAAATAATATTACTAATAAATTGAAAAATTTGTCATTTTGTTTTATAAATGTAACTATTTATTGAAATTGTTTACTTAATAACATTTTTTGATAACTCATACAGCTTAAATCTAAACATTTATTATTAATAAGACATTTTATTATTTCACATATTAATTTTGCTTAATAATAATCTTGCATCATATAAATATTAAAAAACTTTTATTCTTTTACATTTTCGCATATTAAAATGCTTTTTATTGTTTTACATATTATTATTCGATAATCTCGTAATCAGAAAAATCTCCTGTTATTTCAGATTTGTTATTATCTTTTTTTTCAACATTTTTAAATAGGCCACCGCCTTTTGATTTTTTACCAGTAAATAAGTTTAAAATAGTAGTTAAAATTTGAGGATTTTTGCTAACCAATTCCCCTATACTTTTCATATCAAATTTCCCGGAATTAAAAATCGACATTAAAGGAGATAAACTTGAATTAGATTTTACAAGTCCCTGCAACAAAGGGGAAATTGCATTAAAATCGAATTTATTTGCTTGTTCGTAACTTTTGCCTTGTTGCCCCTCTTCGTGATTATTTGATAATTTTAGTCCATCAAAAACTTCTGGTTTTCCATTAAAAGAGGTGTCAATATGTTTTCCTACTGTTGAATAACTCTGAGGATATAAAACTTTACTAGGAGACTTTACATCTGGCTCTTGATTTTGTTTTGTTTTTATATTTTCTTTGTACCTTTGATAAGGGTAAGCGTTTGGATCAGAATATAACATATTATTAGATATGTGCATAAAATAATTTTAGTTAAAAAGGAGATTTATGAAAAGTATATTTGATGAAGAATTTTGTTCAAATGAATATATTAATAAAGTAAAAGAAGAAAATAGCGAAGAGAAAAAAGAATACGAAAATATATTGAATCAATATAAGGATTTAAACTCCGAACAATTGCAAGATGAATTATATAAAAAAGCAAATGAATTAAAACAAAATGGAAATTTAACTAATGAACAATTAGAAGGTTTAAATTCAACGCTTGCACCTTTTTTAAATGACGAGCAAAAAAAATTATTGGAAAATCTAGTAAATAGATTAAAGTAAAATTATGAACAAGTTAAAGTTTCACAAAGATATTTTAAATTCCGCCAGCATTTTAAGTAAACAAAAAAATTATTACATTCTTACAACAAATAACGAAAAAAGATTAAAAAATGAACTAAATTTAAAAAAAATACCATATTTTTATCATAAATTTATAAATTCTTTCACAATTTTTACAGATTTTAAAAATTTGTCAGAACTTTCCAATCTTTCAAGTGTTAACAAAATAATGAATGACACTTGTGTTTCTACGCTAATTGATAAAGCAAAAAAATTCATAAATATAGAGAATTTAACCGAGAAAAAATATAATGGCGAAAACATAACAATAGCATTTATAGATACCGGTATATCTCCTCATATAGATTTTATAACACCTATTAACAGAATTAAAAAATTTGTTGACCTAGTAAACAAAAAAACAGAGCCTTATGATGATAATGGTCACGGCACTTTTGTTGCTGGGATAGCGTGTTCAAGTGGACTTTGCAGTGGTAGAAAATATCGTGCTATAGCATCAAAATCTCAAATAGTTATGATAAAGGCAATTGAAGCAAATGGAATTGCTAGTAGTTCTAAGATTTTACAGGCAATGGAATACATTTATGATAATGCAGAAAACCTAGATATAAAAGTTGTTTGTATGAGTTTTGGTGCGGAATCAATGGGAAATTTTGACCCGCTAGTAAAAGGTGTAAAAGCATTATGGGAAAAAGGAATAACTATAGTCTGCGCCGCAGGAAATTCAGGACCTCAAAAAAGTAGCATAAAATCTCCTGCGACTTATTATAAAGTAATAAGTGTTGGTTCAATTGATGACGGAAGAAAAGAGAGTTTAAAAGTTGCAGATTTTTCTTCACGAGGTCCGGCATTCGACCATTTTAAACCTGATTTAGTAGTTCCTGGAGTAGAACTTCATTCTACCTATCACACTAAACTATATACAACGCTTAGTGGCACTAGTGTAAGTACTCCAATAGTCGCTTCAATTGTTGCCATAATGCTTCAAAAAGATAAAACCCTATCGCCAGACAGAGTAAAATTTGGTTTAATCAAAAACTGCCACCCAATATCTAGAAATAGAAATGAAGAAGGAAGCGGATATTTACAATTTTGAAAATTTTAAGTTGTAAAATTTAATTAAGTTTGTTAAAATATGTCCATGGTAAACAATGTAAAATTTGAAAATTTAGTGATTTCTTTTGACAAGAGATTTGACTTATTAAGAATTAATAATTGCGAATTTAATGATAGGAAAATCTGTTTAGTTGGCGACGAATATTCAGGCAATAAGATTTTATTATACGCCTTGTCTAAATTAGTTAATTTTAAAGGCAATATAAAAATCAACAATAACGATATAAAAAAAATATCATATAAATCAGATATCAATATAGCATTTTTACCTGAAACTCCAATTTTAAAATCAAAAAAAGTAATAAATAATATAAAATTTATAAAAAAAATTAGAAAAAACATCAATTTTGATGTGAATTATATAAAAAATTTGTTAAACGACATAAATTTGAATGACAACATAAAAAATCTTTCAATTTTGCAAAAACAAAAAATAAGCCTAATGAGAGCATTTTTACGCCCATTAGACTTACTTTTAATTGAATTGAATTTTAATGAATTTGTATTAGATGAAAAATCATATTTAGATTTTTTAAACTCGCTTTTGGAACAAAATCCTAATTGTATGGTTATAATTTCTTCTAATCACGCTATACCTGGCTTTAAAAATATTTATATGGAATATGGATTAATTAAAGATTAATTTATCATTTACGCAATCTATCAAAATATTATCGCCTTCTTTTTTATCGCCTTTTAATATCAAATCAGCAAGTTCATCTTCTATTTCGCTTGTTATTAATCTTCTTAAAGGTCTTGCACCGTAATCTTCATTAGTGCCATGCTTTATAAGGTAATCATAAGCACTATCAGTTAATGCGATAGTGATATTATTTGATTTTTGAATTTCATTTGATAATTTTGCAATCATATTTTTAGCAATATCTTTTAAAACATCTTTAGACAATCTATTAAATACTACAATATTATCAATACGATTAATTAGTTCTGGTCTGAAGAACTTTTTAAGTTCATCTAAGGCAATTTCTTTTTCATTCTTTTGTTCGCCATCTTTAAACCCTAAATTAATTCGTTTAGAATTTAATTTATCACTGCCAATGTTTGATGTTAAAATTATTATAGTATTTCTAAAACTTACTACTCTACCGTGGCTATCAGTTAGTCTTCCATCTTCAAGAATTTGCAATAGAACATTGAATACATCAGGGTGTGCTTTTTCTATTTCATCAAAAAGTACTACTGAATAAGGTTTACGCCTTACTGCCTCTGTCAACTGTCCTGCATCTTCAAATCCTACATATCCTGGAGGACTACCAATTAATTTTGAAACGCTATGACTTTCCATAAATTCAGACATATCGAATCTTATCATTTTATCTTCGCCATCAAACAACGCCTCTGCTAATGCTTTTGCAACTTCGGTTTTACCAACGCCTGTAGTTCCCAAAAACAAGAAGCTTCCAATAGGTCGTTTAGATTCAGTATTTATTTTAATTCTTGACCTTCTAATTGCCTTTGCAATGACACTAATTGCTTCATCTTGACCTTTAATACGAGCCTTTAAAATGCTTTCAAGATTAATTAATTTTTCGGTTTCTCCCTCTGTCAATTTACTAACTGGAATATTAGTCCATTTAGAAATTACTTCTGCTATCTCTTTTTCACCAATTGAATAAATTCCATCACGAGCAACTACAGGCAAACTTTCATCTTTAGAAATTTGTCGCTTTAATAGCGCTATTTCATCTCTTAATTTGCTTGCCTTTTCAAAATCCTCTTGATTTACAGCATCTTCCTTGTTCGCTTCTAATTTAATTAATCTTTCTTCTAATGCTTTATCTTCATCAGTCTTTGTATTCGCTTTCACCTTTGCCCTAGAAGATGCTTCATCAATACAATCTATTGCTTTATCAGGCAAACTTCTGTCAACAATGTATTTATCACTAAGTTCAACAGCGGAAACAATTGCTTCATCTGTAATTTTTACTTTGTGATATGCCTCAAAACTATCACGAATACCTTTTAAAATTTTAATTGTATCCTCAACGCTAGGTGCATTTACTAGTATTGGTTGAAATCTTCTTTCTAGTGCCTTATCTTTTTCGATGAATTTTCTGTATTCATCTGTTGTAGTAGCACCTATAGTTTGCATTTCACCTCTTGCTAAATATGGCTTTAACATATCAGCAGGACTTGTTTCACCTTTTTCACTTCCTGCTTGTGCAAGTGTGTGAATTTCATCAATAAATGTTATAATATTTTTATTGTTAGTTATGATGTTAATTAAGTTTTTCAACTTTTCTTCCATAGCACCACGATATTTAGTGCCCGCCATCATTTCTCCAATATTTAAACTGTAAATGATTTTGTTTTGTAAAAATGTTGGGACTTCTCCTTTTACAATTTTTACTGCCAAACCTTCTACAATTGCACTTTTACCAACTCCCGCTTCACCAATTAAAACAGGGTTGTTTTTCGTTTTTCGACACAAAATTTCTATTACCCTTTCAATTTCCTTTTCTCTGCCAATTATAGGGTCGATTTTGCCCGCTTTTGCTCGTGCAGTAAGGTCAGTACCCATATCTTTTAACTCTTCAGGCAACTCACTTTCTGCTTGATAATCATTATCATAGTCGCTAAAATTATTGCCATTTTTATGAAGATTTCCAACTTGATAAAAACCATTGCTTTCATAATCATAAGTTGCTTGTTTATTTGTCTTTACTGAAGTAGGATTTAACATATTTAAAAGATTTTGACGCATTTCAAACACATTGACTTTATAAATTCCACCCAAAATATTAACTGCATAACTTTCTGTTTGCGATAAAATCGCTAAAAGTAAATGCTCTGTAGAAATGTAATTTGAGTTAAGTCTTTTAGCCACAGTGTTAGCAATCAAAAACATTTCTTTACATCTTGGGGTAAACTCATAATTTGATACGGGTATTTTATCTTCGCCTTCTAAAATTTCCATAAAATTTTCAGTAGTTATTTTATAATGATATAAAAGTTTAGACGCTTTGGATTGTCTTTGACTTAATATACCATATAAAATGTGTTCTGTCCCTACTTCTCCACCAAAATTTTGTGCAGTAATCACTGCAGTTTGTAAAGCAGAGTTGGCAAGGTCTGTAAAATTATATATCATATTTACTCCAATTAATTTGAAAAATTAAATTTTCAAAAGTTTAGTTTTTATTATTTTTTTCAATTTCTTTTATCTTTTTATTTATAACTGCAGCATCTTCGTATCTTTCTTCTGAAACTGCTAGTTTCAATTGATTTTTTAATTTTTCTAGTTCAGTTGGTCTGTGTGGTTTAAAATTATTAGATTTATCATTAACTGTTTTTTCATTATATCTTAAATTTTTATAAGATTTTTTAGGAGAATCTATTTTGTTTTCATTAAAATCCCCAAATAACGCACGCTCAATTTGTGAGAATGTGTTTTCTAATCTCTTTAAACTCTTACCATAATCAATATAAGCATCAAACATATTAAAATCATCAAATACATCATCAACACCGCGTTTTAAATAACCTAATTTGTCAGCACAATCTATACATAAATTGTGTTCTTCTTTTTTCCCATTAATAATATAAGTTGAATGAAAATTAGCTTCATTCTTTTTACAATTTTCACATTTCATAATAAACCTCCAAAATATATAATTAATTGTTTTTTCTTCTATCTAAGAAACCTATTAGTTCACGCAAAATGTTGCTACGAATGCTATTTTGCATAATTATAGGATTTTGCAATGCCTTATTTGACATAACAATTCTCAACAAATTAAATTCATCATCATTAATATATTCTTTATTTTTTAAACTATCCAAAATTTGCGAACATTCAGTTTGTGTGATTGAATTTTCACAAATCTTATAAAGTTTATTGATGTATGCATCTTTGTTTTCGTTAAGTCTAATTAATTTTACAAAACCCGCACCACCTCGTTCACTTTCGATAGAAAAACCTCGTTTTACTGTAAATCTAGTATTTAAAACATAATTTATCTGACTAGGCACACAAGAAAAATATTTCGCCAAATCATTTCTTGACAACTCAAGCACACCATCATCGCCAAGATTATCCAACAAAAACTTTTCTATAGTGTCAGTAATCGAATCTTTTGCCACAAAACCCCCTTTTTATTTTTAATTTGTTTTAGTTTAAAGTATTTACTGAAACATTGCTAAATATACTAAAATCCAATAAATGCTTTGAACTAGCAATAGATAATCATACTTTTTAATCATTTTGACTATCTTTGACTATTATATTCCATTGTTTTTAATTTGTCAACTATTTTTTCAAAATTTTTTTCTTTTTATTTTTATATGCAATTTATTAAAACTTACATTATATATTTTTAAATATTTTAATCACAAGTTTAAACGCCGATTAGATTATCAAATTTCATATTGACAAGTTATTGTTCTCGTGTTAATATTCAATCGTGGAGTATCTATGTCAAAAGATCTTTTATATAATATGATATATAACAATAAAAAAAATAAAAATTTTATTACAAATACTGACTTACATAGTTTGGTTACATCAAATCTTTGTGGTTCAATTTACAACGACGACACTATAAAAAATGTACCTTTCTATACTTTGAAAAATATTAACCCTAAGGAATACATATCTAAACTTAGAAAAACTTTAAGAAAATTTAAAAAAATTTATTCAGATTTTAAAGGAATGCAAGCAACTGATTTAAATGCTATAAATTTAAATCAACTTAGTATAACTCACCCTCAATCTAATATCGTAAAAACACTGACAGAAATGTTTGATTATTTTGATGGTTCTAATTCATATTCTAATATTGGATATATCGACCTAATATATAATTATTTAAATGGTATAAAAAATGTTGATGAAATTATTATCAATAATAAAAACATTTTAGGAGCGAATGCTACGGTTGATAGTGCTATTTATTTTTTAAATAATGTGTATAATTATTTATTAACAGTGAAAATTGAAAATGATGAACCAGATTTTGATGAATTTAATAATCCTATAACTAAAATACTGACAAAAGATTTCTTAGAGGAACTAAAATATAATGTTAATTTATTAATAAATATTCTAAAAGAAGTACAAATTCTTGACAATAATAAAGCATTAGATGGAGAGTTGTATCCTGAAACTTACATTAATAATTCAAGTTTACAAAAATTTATTAACAATTCTAAATATATAGATGATGCTTTAATTAGATGTTATAATTCTCTAGTAAACAAAGTAGAATATACAAAAAATGACAACACAATTTACGGAAAAGACCAATATATAGCACAATGGAAAAATGAACAAAAAAAAGCAAGAAGTTTAAAAAGAAGAAAAGCAAGCACCTTAAATATAAAACAAGAAGAATCAGAAAATGTTATAAATCACATAGAGACTGATACATTTGATGAATTAATTTCAACATTTATGGAATATATAGATGAGGCACTAAGCAACTTAGAATATGAAATTTGTTCATATTCTAGAAGTGCAAAAATTATAGAATGTAGAGATATCTTAAAAAATCAATTAATTAAATTTTATAAAAAATATCAAATCGAAAAAAATGACATAAAATTTAAAGATGAAACAGAAAAAAAGATGTTAATGAATTTTGAAAATTATCTAAATGAAGCAATAAAAAATTGTTACATAAAAATAATAAAAACAAAAACAGGCAACACAAAATTTCGTGATGTTTTTGAATATTCAATTTCTTAAATTAATCAAAATATCATATAAACTATTAAAAAAACGAAAAAAGTTTACTCAACAAGTAAACTTTTTTTAATTAAATTTTTGGTTCTACAACAGCAATCTTTCTGCCCTTAGAATCTTTTCTAAATCTTAAAATTCCATCAGTTAAAGCAAATAAAGTATAATCTCTACTTAAACCAACATTTTTACCTGGGTGAATCTTTGTTCCTCTTTGTCTTACTAAAATGTTGCCAGATAAAACTGTTTGTCCATCTGCCCTTTTAAGACCAAGGTATTTAGGGTTACTATCTCTACCATTTTTAGTGCTACCCATACCTTTTTTATGAGCGAAGAATTGCAAATTGAATAAAATCATCTTATTCATAAACTTTCTCCTTAATATTAATAAATTTTTTGTAATTTTCTTGGATACCTTTAAGCCCCAACAACACAGACTCTAAAATTATTTGTGCTTCATAATCGCTTTGTAATAATTTTACATCAATTAAAACCTTTGATTCATCTATACAATATTCAAACTTGCATTTAGTAAGATTTTTTAAAGACACTATAAGTGTTTGCATTAGTGCAGACACTCCAGCACATACTATATCTTTACCAAATTCACTGTAATTAGAGTGATTTTTTGCAGTTATTTGCATAATTTTATCGTCTTTTTTTAAAACTGTAATATTAGTCATATTTAACCTATATTTTCAATCTTAATCTTTGTGTAACTTTGTCTGTGTCCTTGTTTCTTTCTCTCGTTTTTCTTCGCTTTATACTTGAAAACGACAATCTTTTTATCTTTAAAATGTTCAACAACTTCGGCTTTTGCTTTTAATTTATTATTTAAAGTAATTTTACCATCTTCAACAGTCATAATAACTGGAAGTTCAACTTTTTCGCCTACATTAAGATTCAACTTGTCAACAGCGATTATATCACCAACTGCAACTTTGTATTCTCTTGAACCAGATTTAACAATAGCGTACATAGTTCCCTCCTTTACAAATTAAGACTCACCCTTAAGGTCGAATAAACTGTTAAAACCTTTTCAGTGTGGTACTACGATGAGATTTTAGCACATTTAACATTTTATGTCAATAAATAAATTAAATTTAATTTCAAATTTATCTATTAACTTCAGACTTATCTTCATTGTTTAAAAAATCTAACAAATACCATACATCTTATAAATGTATAGATTGCAAAATAAATATTAAAGAATTCAATAGATTATCTACTTCTTTAAATTTTAAACAAATCTTCATTTTTAAATAAATTGAACAAATAGCAATATGTTTTATTAATACTTTAATTAAAAAAAATTATCTAACATTATACATTTCCAAAAATTAAACCATAAAACATTAGATTTAACTCTATGACATATTTATTATTTTACAAAATACAACTCTTAATTTTTCTACAAACAAAATAATTTTTAAAATTTAAACATTTCTTCAATTAAACGATAAAATGTAAGGTTTAACTAAATTTGATACTTTTTTTTAACAGCAATACTAATTTTTTAAAATCAAATCTTTCGTATTTTTCTAAAAGCAAATATTATTAATTAAATTTTAATCTTTCATATAATTTTACATTAATTATTATACAAAAATAAAATGCAACAATGAATAAAAAACAGATAAAATATTTCATTATCTGTTTATAAAAATTCTTATTTTGTTGTAATCTTGACAATCTGTATGTTGCGTAAAATAAACCAAAGCGACCATAGGTTCTACTTCTTTTATAATAGGCAAAGCTACATCTACAATCTCGGCAGTTGTAATTTCCTGTTTTTTCAATGCAAGCAATTTCTTTTCAATTTCCGAGCAAATTTCTTCACTTGTTTTGCCTACTAAATCTCTGCAATATGCAGCAGTATTTATGCTTTCTAGCAACTTTTCAAATTTGAATGGCTCCCTTTCATTAAAAACATTCAAAACAACAAGTGGACTTTTTTCTACCGTTTCATAGGTAGTAAATTTCATACCACAATTCAAACATTTTCTTCTTCGCCTTATACTGCTATCCTTTAAATATCTACTATCAACAACTTTATTATCTGTTGAACCACAAAAAACGCATTTCATATTAACTCCCTAAATTAAATCTAGGTATATGATAGCAAAAATGTCGAATTTAATCAAATGTTTTGTATATTAAAATGAAATTTCTTGTCGTTTATCACAATGTTCATTTCTATTTCCAGGCTTTGCTTGAAAAGGAGCATTTAAATACATTTCTACTAAAATCACATCAGCACCAAATTTACAAATATTTTGATAAGGAATAAAGATATCATTACCACCTTTTAAAAAAGAAATAAAACTTCTATTTACAGGGGGAACTACTAATCCTAAAATTTTACCGCATTTCACATCAAAAATAATATCGGTTATTCTACCGAGCGATTTGCCGTCAACGACATTAATAACCTCTTTGCACCTTAGTTCATTAAAAGAACTTTCCATAATTCACCTAGTATATTCTATGTGGGAATTAAAAAAAAAGACAAAAATTTGTCAAATTTTATAAAGTCAGTCCTAGACTTATCATAATTCCAACATCTACCTTTTGCATAATATCAATATTTACGCTTGATATGTAATGAGTAAGTCTGGATTTATCTAAAGTTCTGACCTGTTCTAGCAAAACAACACTATCCTTTTCAAGCCCTGTCAATTCTTTTGGAAGTTCGATATGTGTAGGTAGTTTTGCTTTATTTAACCTAGAAGTTATAGCCGCTATTATAACAGTTGGAGAGTATTTATTTCCGACATTGTTTTGGATAACTAAAACAGGACGTAAGCCTGATTGCTCACTGCCTACTGTTGGACCTAAATCTGCAATGTAAATATCTCCTCTTAAAATGTCCAAATTACTCTCCTGATAAAAAGTTCTCACTAATAAAAAAACTATCAGTGTAACGATATTCAAAATCTATTTCATTTACAATATCCTTATATAAATCATCGTATGCATCAACATTAAATTCTGGCATAGATGGAAGCGACAAACTAGTTTCACAATTAGATAAAACCATTAAATATTCAGATATTAATAAATCAAGTTCACTTTTCATAATTCCCTCAAAAAAAAATTATATACTTAGTTTGTTACAAAAAAATTAAGTCATACTAAAATAAAAGTCGAAAATTTTAGTTATATGTAAAATTATCAATATTAACTATTTCTAGTTACCTTTTTAAAAATGTATATAAAAAAATCTAATTAAATTAAAATCAAATTGAATATATGAATTAAATTAAGATTGAATATATTAATGAAAACAAATTGAATATATTAGTAAAACCTAATAAAAAAATTATTAATAATAAAAAATCAAAAACAAATTTACAATGTAATTTTATTATATCTATATATATTTATTTAAAATTATATATTCAAATATATAGATAATTAAACTATAAATAAACTTTATGCAATTAATTAAGGTTAATCAAAAAATAAAAATATTCAACTATAAAACAATTTAGAATAATAAAAATTACAAATCAAAAAGAAAAAACTTTATGGTTAAAATAAAAAAAACTCTATTAAATAGAGTTTTATAATAGTTAAGATATAAATATATTAATCTATAAATAGTGCTACTGATTTAATTTTATCTTTACAAATAGATTTGCCAGCAGAAGTTCTAGGTAACACTGCAATATTGTTAATATCAACAATTTCAAATTCCGATGTTGTCTGTAAAACAATTTCTCCAGCAAGAATAGGCATTTTAGCATATAAAATCTTATCATCATTTTGTACTACTTTTAAACCTTTTTTCCTTCTTGACATAACAGGGAATTCACTAATATTTACTCTTTTTGCAAGACCTTTTTCTGTTATTATAATCATTTTGTCATTTGGATTTACATTGCCTGCCGAAACAATTTTATCGCCATCATTAAGTAGCATAGCAATTACCCCTGTTGAAACTCTTTTTTGAACAGGTACATCATCAAGCATAGAATTTGTAACCATTCCGTTTGCACTAACACACAACAAACTGCCAACATTGAAGTAGTCTTCAACTGAAACCACTCTGTCTAAATCTTTTAAATTAATTGCATCTGCTTGAGATTTTGTAATTAAATATTCACTTTTTTCAGTTCGTTTTACCATACCGCTAGAAGTAGTCATTAATATTTCCCCACCTTTTTCAAATTCACTATAAGGGAATATTGCCACGATTTTTTCGCCCACTTCTGCTTTTGTAAGTTCAGATAAAGTTGCTCCTTTTGAATTAAACTTGCAAACAGGAATATCACACATATTTAATTTATAAACTTCACCTAAATTAGTAAATATTAAAACATCTTCATTACTTAATATATGCAATGAACTAAGATGCATAGCGTTTACTGAATTGTATTTATCAAAAGTGTTAATACTTCCTTTTATTGTTGCAATAGGAACATTTTTAAGTCTTAAACCATCGCAAGACACTAGCAAAGTTGTTTCAACCCCTAATACTTCTTTTTCAATAGGCGTTACACTATATTCTTCAAACGACTTAGATACTTCTGTTCTTCGATTAATCGGGAATCGTTTTTTAATATCTAAAATCTCTCGTTTTACAACATTTAATTGCCTTGTTCTTGAAGCCAATATTTTTTCATACTCATCAATCAATTTTAATAGTTCTTGCAACTCTCTTTCTAGTTTAGTAGTTTCAAGATTTGTAAGTTTTGATAATCGCATATCAAGTATAGCATTTGCTTGAATTTCATCAATTAAAAATCTGTCAATCAGCCTATCTCTTGCTTGTGAAGTTGACACACTAGTTTTAATAATGCTTATAACTTCATCAATATTTTTAATTGCAACCATCAAGCCTTCTAAAATATGAGCCCTTGCCTTTGCTTTTTCAAGGTCATATTTTGTTCGTTTATAAATGACATCTACCTGGAAATTAATGTAATAATTTAAAATATCCATTATTCCCATTAGCATAGGTTTTCCATTTGCTATAGCAACGCAGTTCATATTAAAGTTAATTTGCATATCAGTATGTTTTAATAGTAATGAAATTACGCTATCGACATCAGTGTCTTTTTTTAGTGTAATTACAGCACGCATTCCTGATTTATCACTTTCATCTACTATGTCTGTGATATTTAAAAGTTCACCCTTTATTTTATCTTTTGTAGCATTAACTTTTTGCAAAAATTCTGCTTTGTTTACTTGATAAGGCAGTTCTGTAATTATAATATTTGTCTTTCCATTTGGAAGTTCTTCCGTTTCAAATTTTGCCCTTACTCTAAACTTTCCCCTACCTGTTCTATAGGCTTCAATTAAATCTTTATTAAATTCTACAATACCGCCTGTAGGAAAATCTGGTCCTTTTACAATGTTTAAAATTTCTTCGAGAGTAATTTTAGGATTATCAATCATTGCTACAACAGCGTCAATTACTTCGTTTAAATTGTGTGTAGGGATATTTGTAGCAAGACCTACAGCGATACCACTTGCTCCGTTAACTAAAAGGTTTGGAAATCTACCTGTCAAATAATCAGGTTCTTTTAATGTGTCATCAAAGTTAAAACTATAAGTTACAGTGTCTTTGTCTAAATCCCTTAATAATTCTAGTGCAAGTGGAGTTAATCTAACCTCAGTATAACGCATAGCAGCAGCACTATCGCCATCAATTGAACCAAAATTTCCGTGCCCATCGACAAGTCTTCCGCCCATTACAAAATCCTGAGCCATACGAACTAATGCCCCATATATCGAACTATCGCCGTGTGGGTGATATTTACCTAAACAATCTCCGACAATTCTCGCAGATTTTCTGTAAGGTTTATCTGGTGTATTTGAAAGTTCTAACATTGTGTATAGAATACGCCTTTGAACAGGCTTTAATCCATCTTCAACTCGTGGAAGCGCTCTATCTAGTATTACATGTTCAGAATATGGCAACATACTTTCGTGCATTACCGATTCTACAGTTTTTTCAAAAATAACGCCGTTTGAGCTTTCAAGTTCCTCTTTTATTTTCTTTGCCTTTTTGTCCATTTTGCTCCTTTTTGCTTTTTTCTTTTTCCCCATCATATCAAAAATATTTATCTGTCCGTATAAATTAGTCACATTAATCCTTCTTTATTTTTGCTAAACTATCTACTTTGTTAAAATTAGCATTTGCAACAATATAATCTTTTCTTGGACCAACATCTTCACCCATCCAAGTAGAAATTATTTTATCTGCATTTACAGCATCTTCAATAGTAACTCTAACCATACTTCTAGTTTTAGGAGACATTGTAGTTTCCCATAATTGTTCAGGATTCATCTCTCCTAAGCCTTTATACCTTTGTAAAGTATAAGATTTAGTTATTTTAGAAGTAAATTCTTTTAATTCTTCATCAGTATAAAAATATTTATCTTCATCTTTTATGCTAACTTTATATAAAGGAGGAAGTCCAATATATATATGACCTTCTGTTATTAGTTCTTTCATATATCTAAAAAAGAAAGTCAAAAGTATAGCCCTAATATGAGCACCATCTTGATCCGCATCGCTTAAAATAATAATTTTATTATATTTCAAATTTTCAATTTTAAAATCCTCGCCAATACCTGTACCCAAAGCGCCAATAATCGTTCTAATTTCTTCGTTTGCTAAAACTTGGTCAATACGCTTTTTTTCACTATTTAAAGGTTTCCCTCTCAGTGGCAAAATTGCCTGGAAAAATCTGTCTCTGCCTTGTTTTGCACTACCGCCTGCCGAGTCTCCTTCTACAATGAATATTTCATTAATTTCAGGATTCTTACCGCTACAAGAAGCCAATTTTCCTATTAGCATACTACCTTCTATAGAATTTTTAGACCTAGTTATATCTTTTGCTCGCTTTGCAGCAACTCTAACTTTTGCAGCACCTTTTGCTTTTTCAATAATAATGTTTCCTATATTTTCATTTTTCTTTGACAGGAAAAAATCGGTTAATTTTTCAGTACAAACACTTTCTATTCTGCTTCTCGCTTCAGGATTTCCCAATTTAGTTTTAGTTTGACCTTCAAATTGAACATTTTTCATTTTTATAGATAATACCGCCGTCAAACCTTCTCTAAAATCATCGCCTATAAAAGCAATGTCTTTTTCTTTTATAAGATTGTTTCTCTTTGTAAAATCATTTAAAACTTTAGTGAGCGCTGTTTTAAAGCCCACTTCGTGCGTTCCTCCTTCTGGAGTAGGTATATTATTTACATAACTAAAAATGTTTTCGGTATATGAATTAGTGTACTGCAGCGCTAGTTGAACATCAGTATCTTCAACTTCGCCTTCAATGTATATAGGTGGCACAAATAAAGGATTCTTATCCATTGTAAGATTTGATACAAAATCCTTTACCCCACCTTCATAACAAAATTGCACCTTTGTACCATCTCTTTCGTCTTCAAATTCAATATTGATTCCTTTATTGAGATAAGCATTTTCTCTAAGACGCTCCATAACTATCGATTTATCAAATGTTATATCTTTAAATACTCTATCATCTGGTAAAAATCTTACATAAGTTCCACTTTCTTTTGAAATTCCTATTTCTTTTAAAGGATTTATTGTAATACCACTTTTTACTTTGCCCGCCTTTTCAACGCTTTCAAAACGAGCATAATATTTCTTTCCTTCTTTACAAACTGTTACTTCTAAATATCTGCTTAAAGCATTTGTTACAGATGCACCAACGCCGTGTAAACCACCTGAATATTTGTATGTTTTATCACTAAATTTTCCACCTGCGTGAAGTTGAGTAAAAACCACTTCAACACCACTTATTTTAAGTTTTGGGTGAGGACTTACAGGTATTCCTCTACCGTTGTCTTTAACACTTGCACTTCCGTCTTTGTGTAATATAACTTCAATCTTGTTACCATATCCATTTGCCACTTCATCTATAGAATTGTCAACTATTTCCCAGAGTAGATGATGAAGACCTTTAATACCTGTAGTACCAATATACATACCAGGACGCATTCTTACTGCGTCTAACCCCTCTAAAACTACTAAATCATTACTATCATAAGTTGTTGCCATAATTCTCCTTTTAGTAATACACTATTTTAAGAATACCCCAAAAATAATATTTTGACAAATAAATTTTGTATTTATTTTTTTTCAATAGATAATAAAATAAAAATATACTTTATTTTCGTTTGTATTTTGATTACTTTCATAATATCTATTAATAACTAATTAGTTCAAAATTTTGCTTACAGTACGTAATATATGATTACCTTTTAGATTATTATTTTTAATTCTTATTTATTTAAATCTACAGTCAGTTTGTAATAAAAAAATTAAAACAAAATTTATATTATTTTATTTATAGTCATATATTTTAACAAGACAAATGTAAAACTACCTCCATATAAAAAATAGTTAAATTGCTTATTTAATCTATAAAATTAATGATATACTTAACATTTTCTTTTATACTAACAGATAATGTGAATATTTTAAAATTACGATAATTAACAAAACAAAAAATTGCTAAATTTTTAATTTATTATTTTTATTCAAAAATACATTAATTAAATTAATCAATTTGAAACTCTTTTAGATATTAATTGTATGCATCATAAAGATAAGGTTATATATTATATAAATAACATTAAACTAATTTATAATTTAATATATTATTACAACTATTACAACAAATTAATAGTATAATATTAATACTTAAAAAAATTATTACATCATTACATAATAATATTAACGCTACAAATTAAATATGAAGATATAATAAATAATCTATATGAATAAAACAAAAAACACTACTATGTAGTGTTAAATGGGGTGGACTAAGGGACTCGAACCCCCGACAACCAGATCCACAATCTGGCGCTCTACCAACTGAACTAAGTCCACCATAATTAAAAAAATGGTGTGTCAGGAGGGATTCGAACCCCCGACCCTCGCCTTAGAAGGGCGATGCTCTATCCAACTGAGCTACTGACACATACAAGCCTAGACTTGGTGCGGATGAAGGGACTTGAACCCCCACGGTCACCCACTAGATCCTAAGTCTAGCGCGTCTGCCAATTTCGCCACATCCGCATTTGGTGACCCATCCGGGACTTGAACCCGGGACACCGTGATTAAAAGTCACGTGCTCTACCAACTGAGCTAATGGATCATATCACAAGCGATTTTATATTACCACAAAGTTTTACATATTTCAAGCATTTTTTATAAAATTTTAAAAAAAAGTTATAAAAAAATAAAAAAAACCTGTTGACTAGACTAATACACTTATGCTAGAATATGAAAGTAATCAAAAAAAACATTATATGCGGGTGTAGCTCAATGGTAGAGCGCTAGCCTTCCAAGCTAGTTACGAGGGTTCGATTCCCTTCACCCGCTCCATTTTTTACTATATATTGTATAATTTTAACTTGCCTATTAATACATATAGTGGTGTATTAATAGGAAAGTTTTATTCCTGAGTAGAATTATTAAGAATTTTGAAGAATTTATTAACAACTTTGAATAGTTAAATATATAAATATTAACATTTGAATTTAAAATTAATTTTTATTTATTAATAGATTTAACCAAATTAATCTAAATTCAAACAAACATTAATCTAAAAATTCATTTTAAAAATTTTTAAATTAAGTACATAAATATCATTCAAATCATTAAGTAATCATATTTATTAACAGATTAAATCAAATTAATATAAATATCAATCTAAATAATTTATCAAAATTTATAAAGTTCATTATAAACATCATTTGATCTTATAATTAATTTCTATTCATTAATAGATTTAACCAAATTAATCTAAATTCAAACAAAACTTAATCTAAAAATTCATTTTAAAAATTTTTAAGTTAAATACATAAATATTAACATTTAAATTTAAAAACTATTTCCGTCTGCTTATTAATAGATTTTTCCAGATTAATTCAAATTCAAACAAACGTTAATCTAAGCAGTCTTTAAGCATTTCAGTAGATGGGTATTTTTTTAATAATTCTATTAACTGATTTTCATCTATGAATCTTACATTTAAATTATTTAATATAAAAATTGTAAATGTGTCTTCTTTTAACATTTTAAAGCAATTATATAAGGTAATATCTGTTGGCACTTTTACCTGCTCTACTTTTAATACCTTTTCTGTTTTCAAATGTAAACTATTTATATTAAAACTATTATCTTTAATGATTTTAAAGATATTTAATACAAAAAACACAATAATTACTATATAAAAGAAATTTACATAATACTTCAAATTTAACAAAAATAATATTAAAAACAACAAAATAAACGCTAAATTTATAAATATTTTAAAAATTTTAGACTTTTTTTTGTTTTTATTTGAAATTCCATCAAGCACCTTATAACCATCTAAAGGTTCTATAGGTAACATATTAAACAAGGCTAGCACCATATTGCAATAAAAGAAATCAATAGTTAAAGCGTGAATGCTAGGGAAAATCCACCACAACGCACAAAGCAATACCATCATAAAAAGATTTGCAATAGGTCCTGCAACAGCTATTATAAATTCATCATCTTTTTTTATCTTATTGCTTAACTTAATAGAAAATCCAAATATATTCAAATCAAAATAATCTATATTATATCCCCGTTTTTTTGCAACCCACAGATGTGCCATTTCGTGTAAATATAGTGCAAAAAAATAATTTATCAATAAAATAAATCTACCGCAAAATACACAAAATAATATAAGTAGAAAAAAACTAAATCCCACCCTATATTTAACTTTAAACATATTATAATATATTCTACAAATTTTTATATATTACGAAAAAGACGCAACTTGTCCCCTATTGCTGAAATATTAATGTTTATCTCATTAAATTCATTTGAATCTATGTCTATCTTAATATTTTCAAATTTTACATTTACATAGTTGTTTAGTAAATAAAATATATCACTTTTAATTAGTTCACAAATATTTTTTGGCAATTTGTTTTTTACATCTATTAAGTTTTTTAATCTATCTATTTCCATATTTCACCTTATAAATTTACATTTTTATTTTTAAAGTTTTTTAATATTCATTAAAATTTTTACAACAGCAATTGAAAAAAATAAAAAAATTATATAAAATTGCATAAAAATTTAAAAATAATAATAAAAATGTAGTATTTTTTATAATTTTAGATTATTTATATATTAATTAATTTTAGTCATTAACAATGTTTGATTAAGTTTTTCTTTTTAAATACTTCTTTATTCCGCCTAAAACCCCTTTATATTTATAAGTACAATCAAACAATTTTTTGCTACCCGTTACTAAATTTTCAGTCAGTGTATCAAAAGCTCTATCTAGAGCACATTTAGAATTTATATTTTTGATTTCCCTAATTGATGCAAATGATACTTTATCATCTTCAGGCAACACACCTAAAAATTCAATGTTTAATGCTTTTTGAATATCATAAACATCTAACATAACTTTATCTAAAACTAAATCTCCTCTAACTCTATTTAATACGAATTTTAAATCTGTTATGTTATATCCTTGTAAAATATTAATAACAATATCAGCATCTTTTAACGCACTTAAGTGTGAGGTTGTAACGATAATTGCTTCATCTGCGAACCGACAAGCGCGTGCAAAACCTGCATCTATTCCCGCTGGACAATCTATTAAAATATAATCGAACATATCTTTGAATTCATTTAAAATTGATTTCATAGAGTCCATAGAAAAATTAAAATTAAAGTTAAAATTCCCGCTTGATACCATATATAAAATTGGATAATCATCATCTTGGACTAAACATTGTCTTAATCTGCATCTAGACTCCACATAATCTGTAAGTGTAAATGTAATTTTATCTTCAAGTCCCAACGCCACATCTAAATTATTAAGACCTATATCCATATCAATCAAAAGAGTGCGCAAATTTTTTTTTGCTAAATGCATACCAACATTAGCGCATATTGTAGTTTTTCCTACTCCACCCTTCCCTGATGTTATAACAATAACTCTTGCCATATTCCGCCTTTTTTATATTTTAAAAAAAAACTCTACATTCGTAAACTAACAAAAATAAGAAAAAAGCACTTCGACAATATAAGTGCTTTTTTCTACCAATCAATATAAAAGTTTGCGCCTGATTTTACAATTTTGTCTAAACCATTAGCAATTACATTTTCGCCTATTTCACCAGTAAAAATTGGATAGGAAATTTTTTCTTTTGCATATTCTAAAAATCCACTAATATTTGTAACTCCCCCAACAAACAAAATACCATTTCTTTTTATTTGTTTTTTTGTTTCGTCTGGCATATTAGAAATATATAAGTCTATTAGTGACAATATATCATCTATAGTGTTTTTCAATGTTAATTGTATGCTAGAACTAGTCATATTTGCCTTTTGCAACTTGCCGTCTTTATTAATGCCGTAAAAACTTATAGAATTATTATCATATTTGTATAAAGTAGATAATTCGATTTTTAATTTTTCTGCTACATAGTTATCAATTTTGAGTCCAAAATTATCAAATACAAAATCAACAATGTTTTTATTAATATCTTCACCACCAATTTCATAAGTTCTACCTGAAAATATTTTTTTGCCGTTCAACACTACAATATCTGTTATATATTTACCTATATCAACAACCATACTAATGTCATCATCTGATAAATTAGATATACAAGCCCTTGCACACAGAGCATTTTGAACAAATTTAACTTTATTAGCGCCTGCTTGATATAATTCTTTTTCTAACAAAATTAAAGTTTCAATATCATAACCAGAAGGTACACTAACTGTTACAATCAAACGAAAACTATTACCCACAATGTATTGAGAAAACATTTTTTTTAATAAATTAGATAAATATTTTATATTAGTTATTTTACCTGCCTGAATAGGAGAATACAAAACTACATTTTTATCATTTTTAGATAATTCAATAGCCTTATTGCCAACTGCCTTAATAATAGGTAGAAAGCCTATAATTTTTAAAGCGACGACACAAGATTCTCTAGCTATAATCCCTTGTCCTTTTCTTGTTAAAACAATCTCATTTGAGCCTAATTTTAAACCTATTTCAACCATATATTACCCCTTATATATATTTTTACAAAAAAACAAAAATTTGTCAAAAATAATATATAATAAATCAAAAATCTAAATAAAAACTTTATATAATAATTAACTATCAAAATAATTTTTAAATAAATAGTTTAATAATCTTGTTATAAAAAATCAACTTTTTAATTTTTTTAACTTAATTTTAAATAATCTTTTATTTACTTTTTTTGTTAGTTGTTTTGATTATTTTTTTATTTATATTTTTTAACTTACTTTTTAATTCATTTGTTAACTTTTTTTAAATAACTTTTTTAGTTTTTTTTATCATCTGACTTAATTATTTTTTTGTTTATATTTTTCAACATACCTTTTCAATTCCCATTTTCAACTTATTTTATTGACTTATTTCCTTCAATTTACTTACTTTAATTAGGTTTATTTAATTTGTTTTATTTGATTTGTTTTATTTGATTTTATAATTTATATTTTTTTGTATATTTTTAATTTACTCAATAAATATAAAAAAATAAAAACCTTACGAAATCGTAAAGTTTCTATATAATTACTCATTTTTACAATTAACTTTATAACAATTGCAAATTTTTTCCGTAAACCTTTTTAAAATCGCTAGCGATACTCATTGCTTGACTTATTTCTAACGAAGCATCTTTTTCTACTATAGTTTTTAAAATTACTGTATCTCCCAATACATCACACGATATATCTTTAACTGAATTTGAACCTGTAACATTTAACATTGAAGCTAGTTTTATTATTAAAGCTAGTTTTTTAACTGCGTCAATATCTTCCTCATCTAAAATATCCTTGTATCTAACCCATTCACTCAAAGAGAATTCATTCACATTTTGACTGCTTGCAATGAATGCCGCAAGTAATATTTCTCTATGACTAACACCAAATATATCACTATGGCTGATAACAAAGAAATTATTTCTTTCATAGTTTTCAAAAGAAATACGCTTTCCACTCATACACATAGACGCTGCAATTCTTAAAACTTTAGCAAAATTTCTATTTAATTTATGCAATACCCTCAATTGTCTATATAAGATTACTGATAAATCATAAATATTGTTAATAGCTTCTACACCGCCATAAAATTCATTTATATTGCTAAGACTACAGCCCAAAACATCAAAAATAGGGCGTTCTATATTAAGACCATTCATATATCTAATAACTGTACCATCAATTATACCGTGAGTAGATATTGCAACTTCTTTAAATTTTGTAACATTTTTTAAAGCATTTATAATTGAAACTCCACCTGCCAATAAATCTGCTCTGCCTTCAGTTATACCTTTCAATTTTTTAGTTTTATCAAGGTCAAGCGTTTTAATTAAATTAAATAAAGAATTGAAGGTATCTTCTTTTAAAATGTAATTATGCGCCAAATCTAATGGATACCTTGTTGATTTCCTAGCAAGTTTACCTACAGCCTCAAAAATTTCTCCTACACCTATGAATGAACAATCTTCTTCAATATCTTTTAAAATATCTATATTTGATAAATATGATAAAAAGATTTCTTGCATTTTTTCTATTTTGTTTTCAGGAGTGGTTATATTAGAAGTAAGTTCAGCTAAAGTTAAAGCACCAACAGGTATAATTTTAAATCCCAACAAAACTTTTCGACTATATTTCAAAATTAAAGTAGATACATCACCTACCTGCATTACAATACCTTTTGTAATACCAAAGGTATTAATAATAGCAGTATGAATTAAAGTTGCAATATCTTCATTTGATTGAATTTTAAAAAATAGCGAAACTGTTTTATATATTTCATCAAAAAAGGCAATTTGATTTCTGACATTATTAAATTCTGGAGATGCTATACATTCAATATCTTGAATCTGTCTATTGTCTATAATTTTTCTAAATGACTTTAAGATTAAAATTGTTTCAGAAATTCTTTGCGACTTAATATAATCATCGTTTGAAGAATTTTCGATGCCTAATTTCAATGGTTCAGTAATACTTCTATCCAACACATAATAGCCATTTTTTGTATAATTAACAATGCTTAAATTCAATTCGTTAACACCTAAATATAATACCGCTAATTGTTGCATATAACCTTCCTTTTTTTCTACACTAAACTACCATTTTTTTTCAATTTAGTCAATACTAATTTTAAAATATTTTTATTTTTTTAATGAATTTTTTTCACTGAATTTTAAAGAGAAATTTTGATTTTTTTTACTTGTTTGATTCGATAAATTTAACTATATCTTGACTAAACAACTTCCAAGGAAGTTTTTCAAAATCAGGATATGCTACAAAAGTTAAAATTTTCTTTGATATAGGGTGAACAAATTTTAATTTGTAAGAAAACAAAGCAAGATTGCCACCATGCAATTTGTCGCCATATTTATAATCGCCATACAAAACATTTCCAAGTCCCAAGCCTAATTGAACTCTAATTTGATGACTTCTACCAGTTTCGAGTTCAACATCTAGTAAGGACATATTTTGTTTTTGTGCAATTAGTTCATAAGAAAGAATTGCTTCTTTTGCACCCGTTTCACTTCTAGTCGCAATTTTAACAGTATTTGTTTTTTCATCTTTTACTAAAAAGTGTGTAATACGCTCTTTGGGACGCTTCATTTCACCCAATACAACTGCCAAATAATTCTTTTTTAATTCGTGATTTTTAAGTTGAGTTGAAAGCCTACTTGCTGCTTTTGATGTTTTTGCAAACACCATTACTCCACCTGTCGGACGGTCTAATCTATGAACTAATCCTAAATAAACATTTCCTGGCTTATCATCCCTATTTTTAATATAATTTTTTAACATTGTCAAAAAATCCAAGTCCTTGCTTGAATCTTCCATAACAGGAATATTGTGTGGTTTAACAACAACTAATAAATGATTATCTTCAAATAAAATAACCGGCTCAAAAACTTTTTCTTCCATAATTCTCCAATAAAAACTTCAGATTATTATAACATATTTCCAAAGATTTTCAAGCATTTTTAAAGATAATATTAAATTTCCTACAACTAGAAATTAAAGCTTTGATTATTAAAAATCACATATTAATAAATTAACTTTAAATATAGTAAAATTAAACATAATATTTATTTATCAAATTACAAATAAAAACTTTTAAAATTAGATATTAACAAGATTATTTGACAATAATGTAAAAAAATTTTAAAATAAAAATATATTCACAAGTGAGGTATTATGAAATTTTATAGATGTAATCGTTGTGGCAATATAATTGCCTACATAAAAAGTTCAGGTGTCAAAGTAGTATGTTGTGGTCAAACTATGGAAGAATTATTATTAAACACAACTGAAGCATCACAAGAAAAACACAAACCAACCTATACAATAAGTAACAATGAAGTGAATGTTACTGTTTCTACTACATTACACCCAATGACTGAAGAACATTATATTCAGTGGATTGTATTAGAAACTGATAAAGGTTACAGCATCAAATATTTAAAGCCAAATGACAAGCCAACAGCAACTTTTATTATAACAAAAGATGAAAAGATTAAAAATGTTTATTCATACTGCAATTTACACGGCTTATGGTCGAATATATAAAAATTTTAAATAATAAAATTTGGAAAAGACAAAAAAGAGTGGAGAACATATCCCACTCTTTTTATCATTATTTTACTAATACAAAAATCATTGTTACAAAAAATTTTATTGATTTGATTAATTAAACAATATATTTTAAAATTTAATATTTCCTTGCTCTTTTATATATTTCATCAATATCAGCCTTCGAAAAATAAGCCCCATATTCTTTTTGCATAGAATTCCAAATTCTATTAAACTTCCCTGCCATATTTATGCGTTCAGACTCTGTTAATAATCCTCTTCTTTCATAGTCTGCCATTTTTTTATTACAAAAATCAGGTATATAATCCATAATTAATTTTACATTTTCAGCAGGTAATTTACCTGTTTTTATATAATTTATGAACCAACTATCTATTGCATGACAAACTGTACGCCAAGCGTCTTCACCCATATATTTGTCAAACTCTTTTTCAATATGCAGAGGATCAAAAACTATACCATACAGAAAATCATTTGCACGAACTATAACATCATTGCTAAGTTCAACATTTAAATCAAATATACCATATCCTTTATCAACTATTTTTTGATAGTTAAAATTAGAGAAACCAATATTTGAAAATGCTGTAATCATCAATCTTGTAATAGATGTGAAAAATGTGTAACCAGTTTTTTGATTTCCAGAAGCCACATAGTTCTTATATATTAAATTATCAGTTGTTGTATCTGTGATTGAGGGACCAAAATTATTTATTGCCATAGCAGATATAATATCCATCATTGTTTCGTTGAACATCTTTCCATAGTAATGATTTTCAACCAAATTTCCTGTTTTTTCATCAGATTCTCTGATAAGCCCAGCAAAATTTTTTCTAACTACTCCTTTTTTAACAACTTTTTGTGAATTTACTAACGATAGTAAATTTACAATAGCATGACAAAATTCATGTACACCCTCGTGTTCTATAAATTTATGTTTGTTTTTTGGTGCATTTGTATATCCCCACATTTCAATAGAAATTCTTTTATCAGAATTTTTTCCACTAACATATTTGCAAATACCTGGAGTTGATGAATTAAGATTTTCAGTGATTGTTCCCCATGGATAAATTTTAATATCTTCCACTTTTTGAGCAAATAGTTCTCTTAAATTAGAAGCTCTTTTAACATTGTTATTTGTACCAAAAATCATTTTCATGAGATATGAAAACGAATTCTCAATTAATTTTAGATCATCTTGTGATTGATATAAGAATTTTGTCATTTCTTCTAACTCCCAAATAATATTGAAATAAAGATTAAAATTCACCAAGATTGTGTATAAATAATTTTTTTTTAAACCTAATAATATGTTTTGTATTAATTTTAAAAATATCATAATATTACAAATGATATTTAGATAAAAATAACCCAACAATAAAACTGATTTATTTAAAGAACACTGTGTGTAATATTTTAGTTTTTAATTTTTAAATATCTTAATTATTTTCATAAATCACAGCAGAGCAACCACAAGGTAACAATACTGATGAATTTTTTATAGGCAAGCCTATTTCATAAGAGTCTGTTTTAGGATTTTTAAAATTCCTTGAAAGAGTTAATTTTAAGATATTTTCCATAACAGTTGGCTGAAGACCTGTTGTGTAACTATTTATTAATACTAAGGTTGGCTCATCAACTAATACTTTTGACAATAGTCTTACAAAATCAAAAATATTATCTTCTATTTTCCAAGTCTCACCATTAGGGCCTCTGCCAAAAGAAGGTGGATCTAGTAAAATGATATCATATTTATTGTTTCTTCTGACTTCTCGTTCAACAAATTTTCTGCAATCATCAACTATATATCTAATAGTTGTGATATTATTTAATTTTGCGTTTTCTTTTGCAATTTCAACCATTGACTTTGCAGCATCTACATGAGTAACTTTAGCACCTGCTTTTGCACAAGCAATAGATGCTCCACCCGTATATGCAAAAAGATTTAAAACTTTTAACTTGGTAGGTGATTTTTTAATTATATCAGTTAACATATCCCAATTTACTGCTTGTTCTGGGAACAAACACATATGCTTAAAAGCCATCGGCATAATTTTGAATTTTAAATCTTTATATGCAATTTGAAAACTTTTTGAAATCTCTGTAAAGAATTCCCAAACTCCAGATTTGCCTTCCATTCTATGATAATAGCAATCTAAATTTTTTGTTTTTGATAAATCGCCATTCTTCCATATTACTTGTGGATCTGGTCGCAAGAAAATATATTGACCCCAACGCTCTAATTTTTCGCCGTTAGATGAATTTAAAACTTCATAATCTTTCCAATTATTTGCTATTTTCATTTTACAATCTCAACTTTTAATGTATTTCCATCAAAATCGAATTCATTATATAAATCATTTTTAAATTCAATAGATGTTGCTAAAACATCGGATAATATATTAGATTTGTATTTCATTAATATATTTCCTATACTATTTTGTTCTATATATATTTTAATCCTATCTATCACATTGAAATTTAATGATTTTCTAAGTGATTGTATTTTTGAAACGAACTCTCTTACAATTCCTTCTTCTACCAAATTTTGAGTTAAAGTAGTGTCCAAAATTACACCTAAATTGCCATCTACTGATGAAACATACCCATCTAATTGTATCATACTAATTAGCAAATCATCTTTTGTTATATCAAACTTTGTGCCATTTATATCGAAAGAATATGTTTTTCCGCTATTTACAGTATCAACTACTTTTTTAGCATCACAATTTGACAAATATTCTTTAATGTCCATAATGTGTTTACCATATTTTGGACCTAAAGTTTTTAATTGTGGTTTTAATGTGTACATTACAAATTTAGAAATATCTTGATTTTCTACGACTTCTTTAACATTCAATTCTAATTTTAATATGTTTTTATACTCATCACTTAAATTTGTTTTGTCAGTTGTATCAGTCAAATAAATTTTTGCAAGAGGTTGCCTATTTTTAATATTTGCCATATTTCTACAACTTCTACCGAGTTCAGTATATGAATAGGTTAAATCCATATCACGCTCTAATTCTTCACAGATTAAACTTTCATCTGCTATTGGGAAATTAGTCAAGTGCACTGAAATTTCTGCATTAATATCTACACTTCTTACAATATTTTGGTAAATAGTTTCACTGAAGAATGGTGTAAAAGGCGCAGACAGTTTTGCATATTCTTTCAATACAGTCCAAAGAGTCATATATGCTGAAATTTTATCCTGTGACATACCCTCTCCCCAAAAACGCTTACGAGAGCAACGAATATACCAATTAGAAAGTTTATCTACAAATTTTTGCATTTCTCTTGCTGCATCAGTTGACATAAATACTTCTAACTCTTTATCAACATATTTTATTAAATTATTGAGTTTTGACAAAATCCATCTGTCCATTACTGTTAATTTACAATCTTTTAAGTTGTATTTGGTTGGGTCAAATTTATCAATTTCAGCATACAAAACATAAAACGAATAGCAGTTATATAATGTTCCTAAATAATTTTTAATAGCATCTGACACTGTTTCGTCTGTAAACATTATATTATTCCAAGGTTGATTTACTGTGTACAGACTCCATCTAACAGGGTCAGCCCCCATTTTAGCAATCATTTCCATAGGCGGAGTATAGTTTCCCAAAGACTTTGATAACTTCCTTCCTAGGCCATCAACAACAAAGCCATTTGCTATACACGCTTCATAAGGTGTTGTATCAAATATAGCTGTTGAAATTGCCTGCATAACATAGAACCAACCACGAGTCTGGTCAATTCCTTCACTAATAAATTTTGCAGGAAAAGTTTCTTTAAATTTTTCCTTGTTTTCGAAAGGGTAATGGTGTTGAGCAAAAGGCATACAACCGCTGTCAAACCAAACATCTAAAACTTCTGGTACTCTTTTCATTGCTTTACCGCAATCTGGACAAACGAAAGTAACTTTATCTATATAAGGTTTGTGAAGTTCTATATCTTTAGTTAAATTACCTAACTTTTTTAACTGTTCAACACTACCAACAACTTCAATATGCCCACACTCGCAAGTCCAAATAGGTATTGGTGTACCCCAATATCTATCTCTTGACAAGCACCAATCTATATTGTTTGCAAGCCAATTCCCCATACGACCATCTTTTATATGTTCTGGACGCCACAAAATTTTTGCATTATTTTCAACCATTTCGTGCCTTAATTCAGAGGTCTTCATAAACCAACCAGACCTAGCATAATACATTAACGGACTATGACAACGCCAACAATGAGGATATGAGTGTGTAATTTTCATTGTTTTAAAAATCTTGTTTTGCTTTTTTAAATCAATTACAATTTGTTCATTAGATTTAAATACATCAAGTCCTGCATAATCTTTACATTTATCTACAAATTTACCATTGCTTGATGCCATTTGAACAAAAGGCAAATCATAAATTTTACCTACTCTTGCGTCGTCCTGTCCATAAGCTGGTGCAATATGTACAATACCAGTACCCTCTTCAGTTGTTACATAACCATCTGAAACAATTCTAAAAGCTTTTTCTCTATCTGCTTTAGAAATATAATCAAACAAAGGCTCGTAAGTTTGACCTACAAGTTCGCTACCTTTTTTAATTTCTAAAATGCTATATTCTTCTGGTTTAAAAAACGAAGGAATTAAATCTTTTGCCAAAATATATTGTTCATCATTTGCTGAAACTAACGCATAATCAACATTAGGATTAACACATAATGCGACATTTGAAGGAAGTGTCCAAGGAGTGGTCGTCCATGCTAAAAAATAAGTATTGTCACTACCCACCTTTTTAAATTTTGCAACCGCCGTCAAATCTTTTCTGTCTTCATAACCTTGTGCAACTTCGTGTGCAGATAAGGCTGTTCCACAACTAGGACAAGAGGGCAATACTTTAAAACCTTTATATATTAACCCTTTGTCATAAATAGTTTTAACTGCCCACCAAACACTTTCTATGTAATCGTTATAGTATGTTACATAGCAGTCATCGTCCATATTAACAAAATATCCAACACGCGTTGAAAATTCTTTCCAAATATCTACATATTTCCAGACATTTTTTTTGCATTCTTCAACAAATTTATCTACGCCAAAATCTTCGATTTGAGATTTCCCTGTAATACCTATTTCTTTTTCTACTGCAAGTTCAACGGGCAATCCATGAGTATCCCAACCGCCCTTTCTTGGCACAAAAAAACCTTTCATCGCACGATATCTGGTGAACACATCTTTTAAAACTCTTGTTAAAACATGACCGGTATGAGGTTTTCCATTTGCTGTTGGTGGGCCTTCGTAAAAGGACCAAACCATATTCCCTTTATTCATATTTAAAACTTTTGTTTTTATATCATAATCTTTCCAAAATTTTAAAACTTCTAATTCATCTTTTCCGCAATCTAAACTAGGTCGTACAGTTTTATACATAATAACTCCTAAATAATATTTAAAAGATATTTTTAAAAATCTTCTAAATTTATAACATTGATATTTTAGCACAATATTAAAAAAATTACAATAATTTGAATTGCTAAATTATATAAATTCATCAATGCAGTGATAAAATAATTCATATAACCAAATTATAAAAATAGCATAAAAAAATCTCTTAACAAGAGACTTTTTATTGGCGAGTCCTAAACACAATTTTGACAACCAAGCCCTGCTGTAATGAAATTATAATGCTCCATCAAAGCTACCTTAAAGCACATACTTTAACTTACTTAGTGATGCTACATTCCTGTCCTGACACGATTCATAAGGAAATATTGTCTAAGACCTTAATTTCAACACACTATAATGACACTCGAACGCACGACTTAAATTGCCGAGATTGTTATCAGTCCCGCATAAAGTGGATTTCGGGTACAGGGAACCACTAGCGCCCCACCTATTAAGACTCATGAGTATATTAACATAAAATATCTTTTTAATCAATGATTTTTAATAAATTTCATATAAGATTTGATTTATAATTGTTAATTTTAGTATTGACAGCATTAAATTTAATTAATTTTTATATATAACACAATTTTTATAATTAAAATTTATTAATTCACTATATCATAAAAAAACATTTTAAAAAGTATAATTTTTAAATTACTAATAAAAAATAACTAAAACATTTTTCGAATTTAGTTCTATATTTTTAATAATAGTATTGTGTTTTAATTGATTATCAAAATAAATTTTGAATGCTAATTTAATACTATTGAGATTAAATTAATATGAATAGTTTTTAATTTCCAACAGTATAATTAACATTTTTAACAAACTTTAATTAATTTGGTAATTTAAAATTGACAAATATTTGAAATTAATGTTTTTTAAAAATTGACAAATATTTGAAATTAATGTTTTTTAAAAATTGACAAAATGTAAGATTATGTTAAAATAGACGTATGAATAATTCTATTGTTGGAAAAAAGTATGAAGCATTAGCACAAGGTGAGTTATCAAAATTAGGATATGAAATTTTGATGCACAACTTTAAATGTAAAATCGGCGAAATTGATTTAATATATAAAGATAATGGCACTTATGTATTTGCTGAAGTAAAATACAGAAAATCAACAAGTTTTATGAATCCACTTGAAGCAATAACACCAAAAAAAATTAGAAATATTAAACTTACTGCTCAATACTATTTAAAATTAAATTGTTTATATGATGTGAATATAAGATTTGATGCTATTGAGATTATCGGCGAAGATGTAAGAATTATAAAAGATGCTTTTTAATAATTCTTGACAAAATATTACAAAATATATATTATAAAATAAGAAACTTTAAATTAAAGAAAATAGTATTTAATTTAAAGACAAATTTGAGGTGAATATGAACGAAATTCCAAAATTAAAAGTAAATGGTATAGTTAACAGTTATCCAGATGATTTAATTATGCTTTTTGCAAATGATATTTTTAAAGGTATGTTGGAAAATATTTTTGATTATAATGAAGATATTTCTAAACAATTAAAGACTAAATTTGTAGATAATTCAAAATCATATAATTTATTGGTATGTGCAGTTATTAATTCTCTAGCAAGTTGCATTGACTTTGAAAATACCATTTTAGATAATTCAAAAAAAATATATAAAATAGATAAACATAACAAAAAAATACCTGAATACAGTGAATATTATATTGGAATCTCATTATCCAGTTTAGAAATTCTTTCAGAAGAAATGAAATTAAATGAAATAATTGATCTAATAGACAATATAAAATTCAATAGAACTCAAGATTTAGAAAATAGCAGAGTTCCGATTTTAACTAGTTATTTTGATGTTTTGATTAGAAATGTTTTAACATATTATAATCATTTTTACCCTTTTAAAGAGTTATATCCTAATTTAAATGAATCTATTAAAGAAGATTTGTCTAGTGAAAATAGTATATTAAAATCTTATTTAAATGGTTATAAAATTGATAATCAATACGAAAGTTTAGGTGAAATCATAATTAGAATTGATGATGAATTTAAAAATGGAAATTTTAAAACATATAAAAAATTTTTAAATACAGTAGAAAATCCTAAATCAACATTAGATAATAAAAAAGAATATTTTTTATCATATCTAAACACATCGCGAATATCTAGAAATATGGACTACTTGTATTTTATAATTTTAACTAATGCTTTATTAGAAAATTATTCTAAGTATGATAAATTTAAAGATGCAATGAAAGAAAATGGAGTAACTCCTATTAATATAGGTTTGTCTGATATAAAAAATTTACAAAATTTAGCAGTAGAAATTGTAAAACCAAATTCTATATACGAACAAATTATATATACAAATGATTTAAAGATTGAAGGAAAGAAAAAAGAATTTCATAAAATGGTTGTGGACTATATTAAGAGTGTTTTAACAAAATCTAAAGATGGAAAATTATATATGGAACAAATTTATGACTTATTAAACAATTTACCACGAGAAGAACGAGCAACAAGAGAAGTTAACTTGTTTTTGAGATAATATAATTTTTAAAGATAAAAAAACAGGACTTTTAAATAAACAAAGTCCTTTTTTATTAGTTATAAATTATACAATAAATAATTAATTTTACTATTATTAAAATTTATTTTGTTTGATTGATATAAAAACATTTAAAACAAAAACTTTTCATGGTTATTCAAATTAACAATTTGTTCTTGTAAAATTTTTAGTAAATGAGCGTCTATGAATATCACACAATCCGTACTTTTTTATTGCTTCAATGTGCTTTTTTGTTCCATATCCTTTATTCGCTTTAAAGTCATAATTAGGATACAGATTATCATAAGTTTCCATTAATCTATCTCTGGTAACCTTTGCTATAATTGAAGCACAAGCAATTGCATACGAAGTTGAATCACCTTTTATAATTCCACGGATTTTAGGTTTTACTTTCAAATCATCTATAGCATCAATCAAAACTAAATCTGGTGTGATTGAAAGATTTTCTACACTAGATGTCATAGATTTTTTCGTAGCATTTAAAATATTAATTTCGTCTATAACTTTTTCATTTTCCATAGAGATTGAGACTGCTTCGCAGTTTTTTAAAATTTCATCATACAAAACATTTCGCTTTTTTTCACTGACTCTTTTTGAGTCAAATACGCCCATAATAATTTTATCATACTTCATAATAATCGCACAAGTAACTACAGGACCCGCAAGTGGTCCTCTACCCACTTCATCTACTCCTGCCAAAAACTTGATGTTACTTTTATTGATGATATCTAAATCATAATCAAAAATCTTTTGTGTATCTAACATTTTTCATCCTATAACAAAATCATAAAGTAAATTTCAATTATCTAATAACTAATTTGAATATTTAATAATATTTTACTATTTTATGTTTTCAAAAATAAATTAATTTAGTAAATAAAATTAAATTAATTTAATGTTGGTTACTTATTTATTTTATTAAAAATATTATATTTTTTTAATATCAATAAAAACTAATTTTTCCTAATTTCCCGCTTCTAAAATCAGTTAATATAATCTTTGCCGTTCTTTCAAAATCAATTTCTCCACCTTTAATAATGGCACCTCTATTTTTTGCAATCTGAATAAATATTTTTTTTATAAATGAAATTTTTACAACTTCACCATATTCATTTACAATTTCTTCATCTTGATAATCTGATAGGTTTAAGTCATATTTTTTTTGAAAAATAACGCTATATTTTGAATTTATAAGTCTTTCGATCAATTTATAACTTAAATCTACTAAATCTAAAATATCGTCATTAATTGAACCCACAAAGGCAAGATTATAACCTATTTCATCTGTAGAAATCTTAGGATACAATGTTCCTGGCGTATCCATTACTTCTAAAGTAGAATTAATTTTTGCCCAAGAGGTTTGTCTTGTAACACCTGCTTTATTTCCTACTTTTAATACATTTTTACCCAATAAGTTGTTAATGAGAGTAGATTTTCCACAATTAGGAACTCCAATTACCATTGCACGAAAAACAAATTTTACATTATTGCTTTCGTTTTTTACAATGTTAGTTTTCATTAATTTTAAAATATTTGACACTATCAAATTGCTTGTATTTGATTTTGTTGCATCAAGCGGTATTGCTATAACATTTTCTTTTGGATTATTTAATTCATTAATGACTGATGTTACATATTCTTTATCCGCAATGTCAGATTTATTTAAAACATAAATTATAGGCTTTCCCTTTATAATACTTATAAATTCTGGATTAATGCAAGATTTTGGGCATCTAGCATCTAAAACATATATAAAAAGATTAGCAAGTTTGCTTTTTGCTTTTAATTCTTTTAATGTTTTAGACATATGTCCAGGAAACCAATTAATCATATCTTCTCCAAATTAAAATAATATATTTTCTACAAAACTCTTTGCATCAAAAATTTGTAAATCATCTAATTTCTCACCAAAACCTGTAAACATAACAGGAATGTTCAAATCTTTTAAAATAGGGAAAATAACACCACCTTTTGATGTCCCATCTAATTTTGTTAAAATAATTCCGTCAATTTTAACGCTATCTTTAAATGCTTTTACTTGTTCAATAGAGTTTAAGCCAATTGAAGCATCTAATACCATAATATTTAATCTGTTAGCCTGTTCAAAAACTTTTTTTGACACATTAGAAATTTTTTCAAGTTCTTTCATAAGATTAACTTTAGTGTGTAATCTTCCTGCCGTATCAATTAAAAGGACATCTAAATTTTTAGATTTAAAACTTGTAATAGCATCAAACGCTACTGATGCACTGTCCGCTCCCTCGCCCTGCTTTATAATTTTAACATTTAATTTTTCAGCCCAAGTGTTTAACTGTTCAGTTGCACCTGCTCTAAAAGTATCACCTGCAGCCAACATAACAGTTTTTTTCTGATTTAAAAAAAATTTTGCAAGTTTTGCAATAGTTGTTGTCTTCCCTACACCATTTACACCTATAACTGTTAAAATCAGTGGATAGTTAAAATTGATTTTTTGAATATTCAACCTTTCAATCAAAATATCTTTTAAAATAAGCATTGCTGAATCGCTATCTTTAACCAAAGCCTTTTTACATTTTGATTTTAATTCGTCCATAATTTCTAAAGCAGTATTTGCCCCCATATCAGAAGAAATTAAAGTCATTTCAAGTTCATCATAAAAGTCATCATCAAGATCTGTTCGTGTAAAAGTATATTTTACTCTTTTAAAAAAATTGCTAAATAATCCCATAAAACTCCTAAATTCTGTTATCAACAAGTATGCTGTTAGTTTGTATATGAGTTAATGCAACTGCTAAAGCATCTGCTGCATCATCTGGTTTTGGAATATCCTTAAGTCCCAAAATAGATTTTACCATAAATTGCACTTGTTTTTTTTCTGCTCTACCGACCCCAGTCAAAGCCTGTTTAATTTGTAAAGGTGTATATTCATATAAATCATTCATTCGCCTTTTACACGCTGTCATACAAACACCTCTAGCCATAGCGACATTCACCGCCGTCTTTTGATTTGTATTAAAAAAGAGTTCTTCAAAAGCCACAGCATCAACTTCATAATTATCAAGTAATTCGTTCATACCTTTATCAATAGTGAGCAAACGCTCTGACATTTTCATACCCTTTGGTGTTGTAATTACTCCATAATCTATAACTTTATTACCATTACTTTCGATAATTCCAAAGCCAATAATCCCATAACCCGGGTCAATACCTAAAACTCTCATACTTCCTCATACATTTAAGCAACTTGGTCAAATTTTTTATACAAAGCAGTAAATTCATTCATTTCGCTTTCTACTTCTGAAACGATTTTAGCATATTTCTCCTTTAATTTTTTAATAGCCTCTAATACTTTTTTTATAAATGATACTTGCTTTAAATAACTTTGTTTAATGTTTTTGTCTAAATCTTCAGAATTTAAAGATTTAAAATTACTAGTTGCATTTAAAATATTTTTTTTATACATAACTCTTAATTTTTCAATATCATCAAAAGCACATAAAATACCTTTATATAAGTCATCAAATTCATTCTTTTTGATATCTAAATCTTTTTTTACAAGTTTTAATTTAGTTTGACTTATTTTTTTTGATTGATTAGATTTTAAATCATCAAACTTTTCCATAATTAATTCATATATTTCAAACATCTGCATTTTTTGCATTTCGAGCGTTTGCAACTTTGTTTGATACAACCCGTAAACGCTTGTTAGTAGTTGCCTATTTTCGTTTAAAGATTTTAAAATATCAAATGCTTTTTCTTGTGTGTTCATAATTACCCCTCATTTCAAATGTGTTTTAATGAATTATTCTACTAATGAATAATTAAACTGATTATTCTCTGTTGTGAATTACCTCTTGCACATCATCTAAATCTTCTAATTTTGAAATCATTTTTTCAAAAGTTTCATTTTGTTTTTCATCAAGTGTTATGTAATTTGATGGAATTAAATCTATTTCAGCCGATACAACATTAAAGTTTGCATTAGTAAACGCTTTTTCAAGTTCTTCCACAATTTTTTCATCAGGCGATGAATAGATTTCAAGACTATCATCGTATTCTTTAAAATCATCTGCATTATTTTCTAAGGCAAGACCTATAGCAACATCAATATCAAAATCTTTTGTCTTTTCAACGATTATTAAACCCTTTTTTTCAAACATATATGAAACACAGCCGGTTGAACCTAAACTTCCACCGAATTTATCAAAAGCATACCTAACATCACTTGCTGTCCTATTTTTATTGTCAGTTAAACATTCTACAATTACCGCTACACCGCCTATTCCATATCCTTCATAAGTTTGTCTTTCAAAATTGGAAGTATCTGAAGAATTAGTCTTTTTAATTATATTATTAATTTTATCGTTTGGCATATTACATTCTCTTGCTTTTGCAATAGCAGTTTTAAGTCTGTAATTGCTTTCTACTTCTGGTCCACCCTCTTTTACAGCTACCAAAATTTCTCTAGATAGCTTTGTAAACATATTACTTCTTTCACTATCTGCTTTTCCTTTACTATTTTTTATTTTACTCCACTTATTATGTCCGCTCATAATTTCTCCTAATTTTAAAAATATTATATAAAAATCACACTATATTGTCAAACAAAAAAAGGCTAAAGCCTTTTCAAAGAAAATGTTTAAATTTGCAAAAAATCGTTATGATTTTAAGATACAATGTTAATAAATTAATTATAGAAAGTTGAATTTTTATTTTTCCAATTTCAATCCGTCATTAAATTCAAAAATGTTTAAATTTACAAAAATTGTTATCTTTTTAAAATACAATATTGTTGAATTTTTTATAGAAAATTAAGTTTTATTTTTCTAATTTTAACTCGTTACTAAATTTAAAATTATCAATAATGATATTATCAACTAGTTCAATTAAAAATTCTTGATCAGAATTTTCATACATTTTTTGAATTTCAGTTAAAGATTTATTTTCTAATTTTTCTGTTAGTTTTAAAAGCATATCTAAATTCATCAACAATTGATTCAATTTTTCTATTTCGCAAGTTACAATTTCACTATCTTTAATACCCTTAAAAGTATATCTATAATAAATTTTAGATTTTATTAATTGTTTCAACATTGGAGACAATTTTTTTATTATAGCCATTTTTAGTGCAATTTCTACACCGCTATCAAGTCCCAAACCTTTTAAGTTATTTAATACAAAATAAAATACATAACGCACAAGTTCACCTTTACCTAATAAATTTGGTCTAGATTGGTGCATATCAACATTGCATTTTGTAAGGACATACGAATAAATTATATTTGCTAATTGATTCAAAGTTAGTTTTTTAAATCCAATAAAAGTATGATAGTTTTTATTTTCTAAACTCAAACTAATTTTATTTAAATCTTTAGTTTTGTTTTTTACGCATCTTGACGCTTTTAATAAAATTTCATATATATTTTTTGCACTAAAATCATTTACAAAATCAAATTCGCCCGAAAATAAATCCCAAATAAATCTATAATCAAAATCTGCATAAATTCTACTAAATGGACTATGTTGACTCTTTATTTTAACAATGTTATCCGATATAAATCTCTTATAATTTTTATCCGATTTAAAATATTTTGCCATATTGTTAAATTCTTCTTCTAATTGATTGATAACCTTATTATCAATATTTAACATTCTTGCATTCAATAAACTTGTTCGTGCATCTATCATTTCAGAAGCATAGTAATCAATTAAATAGTTATTTTTCATAATTTAAACTCCCGCCTACAAAATATTCTCGTAACTTCATTTCTAACTCGTTTTTTCTTAAAGTTTTTTGAATGTGAATCAAATTTTGTAAATCTTGCAAATTTACACAAATATTATGTTCGTTAACCAAATCTTCCAAAACATCAATTACACTATTATCAAATTTTACAATAGTAATACAAAAATCATCAAAAGTATTTTTACTAAATTCATTTTTCATTTCCAATATTAAACTCTTAATTTTTTGTTTTTTTAAAAATTTTACTTTATTTAATATTCTCATTTTTTGTGCAAGTTCAAAGTTTTCTGGATTTGTTCTAAAATTTCGTTTAATTTCTTCGAAAAATTCTTCATCATCATTAGACCTACCGATAATATTCATTATCGCTAATAAAAATTTTCTATCAGCATTATATAATTTGTTTGCCACTTCATAATACGCATCATATACTCTTGTCTGTTGAAACACATCTAGCGCCACAACTTTGTAAGAATCAAATTCAATTTGTTTTAATATTTTATAAATAGAAACAGGATTTGTGTAAAATTCATCTTCTGTATATGGTTTAATTTTTATTTCAGAAAAGTTAACATTTGGTTGCATTAATGCTTTTATTAACTTTAGTGCGTCTACTTCTTTTCTTGTAAAATCGTGTAAAAAATCTGGATTGCTACTCCACCATTTATCTGAATTTGCTGGGTATTTTAATAAAATTTCATCGTATATATTCATAACTTTCCTTTTTTTTAAATTTAATTTGCTAATGAAATATTTTATTTATCTATTGATACATTCAAATATTTTCTATAGAATAAATTTTTGACATAATTATACTTCCTGCCACAGCAACATTTAAACTTTCTGTATCCTTAGACATAGGAATCTTTATTGATTTATTGCTAATTTTCTTAAATTCTTGAGAAATTCCATTACCCTCATTTCCTAAAACCAAACAAATATTTGTAAATTCACACTCTGAAGAATACAAATCTTCCCCATACATATCTGCAATTATAATTTGGTCAAAATTATTAATGTGTGATATGAAATTATCAAAATCGCTCCTAATTATATTTAATTTAAAAACCGCACCCATAGATGAACGCAAAACTTTTTCGTCATAAATATCTACAGAATTTATTAAAATAACATTTTTAAAATTAAACGCACAAGCACTTCTTAAAAGCGTTCCGACATTCCCCATATCTTGTAAACCATCTAATACTAAAGTATTACCTTTGAATAAATTTGTATTTGAATTAGGCATAATTCCTATCATTACAACAGATTGAGGCGTAACAGCAGTTGACAACATTTTAATTATATAATTATCAACGAATTTTACACAAGATAAAACTTTATTATATTTTTCAAATAATTTTTTATCAGAAACTAAACAAACTTCAATTTTTATTCCATACTTTACTGCTTCATCGCACAATTTTTCACCATCAATCAAAAATTTATTGTAAAGTTTTCTATATTTTTTTTCTTTTAACTTTTTATATACCTTAAAATTTTCAATGCTCATAATTAATTATAAGATACATTTTTAGAGATGTCAATTACGAATTTTAATTTTGCTATTGAAATTTTAATATGTTTTGATATAATTATATAAAGGAACTAAAAATGGGGAAACAAACAATTGATTTAATTTATGATGATTATCAAATCGAATTCTTAAAATCATTAAAATCAAAATATCAAAAAATTATGGAATTGTATTTTTTGCACCTTAAAAAAGGTAAAATTGATTATGGAAAAATAGCATCTAATAATTTATTACAAAAATATGAATGTATTAAAATCATTAAAGATTTATATACTACATATAAATCATTTAGACAATCAAAATTACAAGTGTTGACAAATACACAAAAATTAATTTTAAAAGCAGGTTATTTTTTACCCGAAGTATATTTTAATTGCTCGAAACAAGAATATCAAGAAGCAATTAATTCATTAGAAAAGAATGACAAGGATTTTATTACAAGATATTTTGAAATTGATATTCCTTTAACCAAAGAACAATATGGTTTAATCTTAAATACAAATCCAAATACTTTTTATTCTAAATTAAAAAGAATATACAATCTCATAAAAAAAAATATATCTCAAAACAAACCTGAAAATATAAACAATGTTTTATCAATAGTTTTTAGAGCAACTCAAGAAGATTTAATTGCAATTAAAGATAGATTAACCAAAAGAGAATGGTTTATAATATCTTCCATCTATGGCATAGGCAAGATAAAATTATCAAAAGAAAAAATTTCAGAAATATTAAAAACAACAATTACAAATAAAGAATTACAGAAAATACAAAATAAAATAAAATTAATACTATCAGGGACTCCTTATAACACAGATTTTGAAAATATAGAAGATTATTTTAATGAAAATTACGAAGACATCAAAAAAGCGATTAGTTGTTTAAATTCAAAATCTCAATTCTTAATCAAAAGTTATTTTGGTTTAGGAACAAAAATGCTGAACAAGTATCAACTTGCTGAATATTTTAAAATAAAACCAGATAGTGTAAACAAAAATTTAACCAAGATAGTATTTGTTATTAAAGATATAATACGCTATGGCACAGACAGAATACCAACAAATTTATTGGCCCCGCATATTATCTTAAATTGTACAGAAGAAGAATTAGATTTAGCTTTAAAACAACTAAAACCTGTATATGAATATATATTTAGGGCCTATTACGGATTAAACACAAAATCTATAACTTTAAAAGAAATAAATGATATTTTAAACAAAAAAAATATTCATACAAGTGTAAAAATAAATCAAATATTTGAATACCTAAACTTAATATTAACAGGGCAAAAAGATAAATTAAGTGATAGAATCTTAAATATTGAAAGTTATTATAACGCAACAAAAGAAAAAATTAACGAAACAATCAATAATTTAGATGAATACCATAAAATCATAGCAAAAAAATACTATGGAATAGATTGTTCCAAAAGTTCATTACTTGATATTGCAAATGAATTAGGATTAAAACCAAACAAAATGTCTGAAATTATAAAAGAAACCCGACAATTAATAAAAACTAAATTAAAATATTCAGAACAGGTAAAACAACAATTTTAACGTAAAAATAACTTAAAAAATATCTAAAACCTTTTGCAAATCATACAAATCATAAGAAGTTATTATTGCAATAGGTTGTTTTTTTATGCTTCCACCTTTTGTAATTATTATAACCAACAATTTTTTATTTGAATTAAACTCACTTAAAACTTGTTCTATTGTAATTTTTTCACTAGCAATTGCAAAATAATTTACATCTGAAAATAATGGCAATACTTCTTTAACTGTAGTTTTTTCAATGTAATCTTCTATATTTACATTCTTACTAATCTGATAACCTAAAACATTCATTAATTTTTGACCATTTAAAACACCCACCAGTTCGTTTTCGTTAAATACTGGCAAATTGCTAAATGATGTAGTATACATTTTTGAAATAGCATCTTTTAATAAAATATTATCATTTATGCACACTACAGCTCTTTTTCTTAAACTATTAATAGCAAGTGGTGGTGTACTTATAATTTTTGCAATAAATTCTATTTTTTCTACAATTTCAATATGAGGTTCTGCTATAATATACTCTTTGTCCCCTTGATGAACAATTGCGTTTCTTAATCTTCCATAATCTATTAAATCATCTTCATATTTTCTAACTACTGAATTTACGCTTACTGACCTTCTAATAACTTCTGAATAAGTCATACTTCGTTTTAGCGAATAAATCGCGCGCAAACTGTAATCTATTTTGTTATATGCCTCTATAAATCTTTCAGCGTTTGTAGATTGTTTAATTTCTTCCATAAATCCTCTCAATTTTATTTATAGTCAATTTGTGCATATTAATAAAAATTATAAAAATATAATACACAAAATATTAAAATTAATCAATTAATTATCATAATCTTCTTCAGCCATAATTGTTGTATATTTTTTTGCATATTTTTTTATTAATTGTCTAATAAAGAATACAGATGATATTATCAAAGGAATACCTATGCAAATTACCAATGTAAGACTGACTAATCCTAAATTATTATTAAAATGATCTTGTGCAAAAGCAAACAAAAGACCTATTAGCCCATAACCAAGAGTTTGCGCTACACTAAAGATTGATAATAATTTATTCTGAGATGCAGGATTTGTACAAATTGTTATGTAATTTCTTAAAAAGATTAAAAACGGAGACCTTAATGCAGATTGAATAAAGAAAATAAATATAATAATTATAAAAGAAATTAGTGATGATTTACCCCACAATAGATAAGATAATGAATATATTGCAAACGTTAGTATTGCAGTTACGCAAAAAATAATTACATTTTTTATACCAAACTTTAAATCGAATTTAAACTGGTATTTACATGAAAATGCTCCAAATATTTTAGAAATAGCAACTACATAACCAATATACTCAATTGGTAATACACCACTATCTTGATAAAATATTTTTCCTAACATCATATATTGAGACATTAATCCCCAAAATAAAAAAGTCATTATAAACATACTAATAATAAATTTATCAAAAAGTAATGATTTCATCGGTTTTTCTTTTTTAAAATTTGAAATATTATATTCATTAGTTTGTATTAGCTTGTTTTCATCATTATTGTGTTTTACAGGTTTGATTAATAACGACAAAACTATAAATATAATCAAAACAATAGCACTTGCAAAAAAAGGAAGTGTACCTTTAAATATATCTGGTTTGATAATCAATAAATACCCTGCTAAAATACTAGCAATTGCTTCAAAAATATGGTAATAATAATTACCTTTACCTTCATAATAATTGTATTCGTTTCGTTTTTTTAATGCTTTTAAAGTTGATAAAATCACGTCAGTATCAGCTACATTTTTAATACATAATCCTACAGCAAAAACCACTTGCAATAAAACAAATATATAAAAATAAAAATTCCCAAATTCTAAAGATGGAACGAATATATAAGCAACAACAAAAAACAGATAACAAAATCCACCAATTAGATTTGAAGCATATATACCAATTTTTTCTATTAATTTTGAAATTGGAAATTGTATTGCTACAGCAGATAACATTACTATAGAATCTAAATATAAAGCCTGAGAATAACTCATACCTTTATATTCTGTCAAATAAATTGTACTTATTGTCCAAACAAACAATATATCATAGGATAAAGCTCTAAAAAAAGGAAAAATTTTTATATTTCTATTCAATGTTTTAATATCTTGTTCGCTTAATTGTTCCATAAATTCCCCTTGATTATTCTATGTTATTGAAAATGTGTTGATTTGTCAAATAAATTTATTTTTCAGTTAAATATTTTTAAATATTTACTGGATTTTATTAATTTTTATAATACATTTTATTAGTTTTAATGAAATGTTTACTACTTTCTTGTTTAGATTCTAATTTCTTTTCAAAACCAATTTCTTTTTAAAATATTGATAATTAGATACTAACTTCTTTTTAAAATGCCAATAGTTAGAAAAATATTGTTTAATATTTATATGTTTTTTTTTGAGAAAATAAAAATCTATTTATTATATTATGCTACTATTTTACTTTTCATATATCAGATTTACTAATTATCAAAATTGTTTATAATAAATTAGTTTTTAATTATAGTTTAATACATTTTTAGTTTTAAAACATTAATAAATTTTTAAATTCATTAAATAAAAAAAATAAATTAAAAAAGCAATTCAATGCTAAAATATAAATCATATTTTAAATTAATATCTAGTTGATAACAAATAGATTAAAGATATAAATCAATTTATATATAATAAGTTAAAGATATAGGTCTATTTGAGAAATATTTAATAAAAATTAATTTGAAATATTTTTAATTTAGATAAAACTTTTAAAACATTAATCATATAATTACAAAAAATGTAATTTAAATTAATTAAAAATATTTTAAATAAAAATCAAATATTTTGTTTTAAATTTCCTTTCAAAATATTATGATAATATATAACTATTAAATTAAAAAAACAAGATTTAAAACCTATCCTATCTATTAAGTACAATATTAAAAAACAGACTGATTATTATCCAGTTTTTAACATACATAACACACTGCTATTCTTATCCAAATTCTTATCTTTTAATTTATAGATGACTATCATATTGCAAATTCTAAATCTAAAATATGTTATCAGTTTCATTTTAAATTAAAATATATTTCAGTTGCTTTAGTTTTTAATTAAATACATCTATAAACATATAAATACTATATTTTTATCTCGTTATTTACAAAACAAAAAAAGACTGATGGGTTATCAGTCTTTTTACTTATCATATATATCTAGGCCTCAGTCTTCGTGTATTTATAGAGCCACCACTCTACACTATCGTGTTCTCGACTTAAAGATTTCTCTTTAAAAGGAGGTGATCCAGCCGCACCTTCCGATACGGCTACCTTGTTACGACTTCACCCCAGTCATCAGTTTTACCTTAGACGGCTGCTCCCCTTGCGGGTTGGCTCACCGGCTTCGGGTACCCCCGACTCCCATGGCGTGACGGGCAGTGTGTACAAGACCCGGGAACGCATTCACCCCGACATGCTGATTCGGGATTACTAGCAACTCCATCTTCATGTGGGCGGGTTGCAGCCCACAATCTGAACTGAGGGTATCTTTTTGGGTTTCCCTCCATATCTCTATCTCGGATCCCTTTGTAATACCCATTGTAGCACGTGTGTAGCCCAAGGCGTAAGAGGCATGATGATTTGACATCATCCCTACCTTCCTCCGTATTATCTACGGCTGTCTCCTTAGAGTGCCCATCTTACTGCTGGCAACTAAGGACAAGGGTTGCGCTCGTTGCGGGACTTAACCCAACATCTCACGACACGAGCTGACGACAACCATGCACCATCTGTATGGAAGTTGTATTACTACAATTTCACTACTTTCATAGCTATGCTTCCTATGTCAAGCCTTGGTAAGGTTTTTCGCGTTGCTTCGAATTAAACCACATGCTCCGCTGCTTGTGCGGGTCCCCGTCAATTCCTTTGAGTTTTAAACTTGCGTTCGTACTCCCCAGGCGGGATACTTATCGCATTTGCTTCGACTCAGATTGTGTCGAGACAACCTTAGTCTAGTATCCATCGTTTAGGGCGTGGACTACCAGGGTATCTAATCCTGTTTGCTCCCCACGCTTTCGAGCCTCAGCGTCTGTATCGTCCCAGTAAACCGCCTTCGCCTCTGGTCTTCCTACTAATCTCTACGCATTTAACCGCTACACTAGTAATTCCGTTTACCTCTTCCGAACTCTAGTATTCAAGTATCTAATGCAGTTCCACAGTTGAGCTGTGACATTTCACATTAGACTTTGACTACCGCCTACGCTCCCTTTATGCCCAGTTATTCCGGACAACGCTCGCTACCTATGTATTACCGCGGCTGCTGGCACATAGTTAGCCGTAGCTTTCTATTAGACTACCGTCACTTTCTTCTTCATCTAATACAGAAGTTTACAATACGAATACCTTCTTCCTTCACGCGGCGTTGCTGGGTCAGAGTTCCCTCCATTGCCCAATATTCCTAACTGCTGCCTCCCGTAGGAGTCTGGACCGTCTCTCAGTTCCAGTGTGGCCGGTCATCCTCTCAGATCGGCTATCCATCGTCGCCTTGGTGGGCCTTTACCCCACCAACTAGCTAATGAAACGCAAGCTCATCTATATCCGATTACTCTTTTACCCCTTCTACTTCCGTAGTTGTGGTCTTATGCGGTATTAGCAGTCATTTCTAACTGTTGTCCCCCTGATATAGGCAGATTACTCACGCGTTACTCACCCGTCCGCCACTAAGGGTAAGCATTGCACTAAATGCCTTAGTATAAAACACTTAGTGCAACACTTATCCTCCGTTCGACTTGCATGTTTAAAGCACGCCGCCAGCGTTTGTCCTGAGCCAGGATCAAACTCTATTTCAATATTGTTTGATTAGCTCATTTGCTAACTTTATTTTGCGTTGTTTATAAACTGGTTTTTAGAATTGACAAGAACATTGTTCTTGTTTTCCTTACCTAAATATATTAAGATAAATTGTACTTGCAACTTTGCGTTGCATTGTAATATTATCACACCTTATTTTTTCTGTCAACAGTTTTTTAAAACTTTTTTT
>CASFHD010000002.1:98578-230138 GCA_949294455.1 uncultured Christensenella sp. | reverse complement strand
AGCCTCACAATGTCGGTTTTGGAGAGTTTCACCTCCTCCACCTTTTTCATAATGGCAAAGTGGTCGGTTTCAGGCGTCACCAAAATCTCAACTTTGCGATAGTCATACTTAGAAAAAGGTATGAAATCGAACCTAAAATTTTTCCATCTTGAAATTTTGGACGAAACCAGCACGCTTTTTGACTTTGAAAGTTATAAAAGCGAGGTTTTGTCGCTTAAAAGTGAATTTATAAACGAGGTTTTTGCGTCAACGCTGTCTAATTACGAAAAAGAAAAGGTGGCAACGATTGGGCTTGAGGCGCTGAAAGGGGAGGATATTTCGCTGTGAAACTTATTTCGTGTCATATTGATGCCTATGGGAAATTGAAGAATGTGGATGTGGATTTTAATAAAGGTATCACCACGATATGCGAGAAAAATGGCTACGGCAAAACAACGCTCGCTTCCTTTATTAAGGCGATGTTCTATGGGCTGGAAAATTCACGCAAAAAACTTGGCGAGCGGACAAAATACCAACCTTTTGACGGCGGGAATTTCGGTGGCGAACTTACTTTTTTGTGTCAAAAAAGTAACAAAAAACCAATTCAAATACACTCGTTTCACGAGTCTATTTGGGTTTTTATTACATTTAACCCAGTTTAATTTCCTATAATTACTAAAGTCTTATTATATCATCTTTAATAAATTATTTTGTAGAAATTAGAATGAAAACGAACCAATTCAAATACACTCGTTTCACGAGTCTATTTGGGCTTTTATTACATTTAATCCAGTTTAATTTCCTATAATTACTAAAGTTTATTACATATAAGTAATTATTATATTTAAGTTCTTTTATAAAAAGTTATTTATGTGATATTTAAATGTTTTTTAATAAAAAAAGTAGTGTTTTGAACTACTTTTTCATTCTCATTGTGTATTTTTGAAACTTATAGTCGATGTTTTTTAAAATATAAATTCTATAATTTATTTATAATGTCTATCAAATTAACTTAAAATTAGCGTATACTTTTACGCAAATTTATCACACTATTTTATGTATAGTTACTCTTACAATGTGTACTTCATTGATTTATAGCATTATTCTTTTTTGATATATGCTTTTGTTTTATTTGGTTTATACTATATTGTATGAGTGTAATGTTTATCTTTAGTGTTCTCTTGTGTTACTTTATTTATTGATTATTTAATATATAGGTTTGATTTTATATATATTGCAATAATACATTAACGTGTTCTTTTGCGTTACTATGATTTTTGTGTTTAAATTTGTAGGGTAAATTTTTAATAGTTTTATTGATTTAATTATCGTGTTTTTTGTGTTACTTTATTTATTGATTATTTAATATATAGGTTTGATTTTATATATATTGCAATAATACATTAACGTGTTTTTTTGCGTTACTATGATTTTTGTGTTTAAAATTGTAGGGTAAATTTTTAATAGTTTTATTGATTTAATTATCGTGTTTTTTTTGTTACTTTATTTATTGATTATTCAATATGTAGGGTTAATTTTTAACAGTTTGCATTGATTTAATTAACGTGTTCTTTTGTGTTACTTTTCTATCATAGAAAAGTAACAAGTAACAAAAACTATTTAATGTTATTTCTGATAAGGCCTACGACTTTGCCCAAGATAGTAACATTTTTAGCATAGATAGGTTCCATAAAGTTATTTTCTGGTTGTAGTCTAATTATACCATTTTCTTTAAAGAATCTTTTAACTGTTGCTTCTGAGTCTATCATAGCGACCACGATTTCGCCATTTTGAGCAGTTGATTGTTTCGAAACCACGACATAATCACCATTACAGATTCCTATATTAATCATACTTTCGCCTTTAACGCGCAAGCAGAACATATCATAACCCTTAAATAGATGTGATGAAAAATAGAAGGTATCTACCACATTTTCATAGGCGGTTATTGGTGTTCCTGCTGCAATAGTGCCTATTACATCAAGGCTTAAAACATTATCCGTTGAATTTTCATCACTAACGATTTCGATTGCTCTATTTTTAGATTTTTCGCGAGAAATTTTACCTTGTTTTTCAAGTTTATCCAAGTAATATTTAGCAGTAGAGGTAGAGGCATATTTTAAACCTGAACAAATTTCTCTTACAGTGGGCGGGTAATTATTTTTCTTTTTATACTCAATAATAAACTCCAAAACTTTATTCTCATTATTCATAAAAACTCCTAAAGACAACTTTTAAGATATTATAACACAAAAAATTGAATTGTCAAACATTTGTTCTACAAATTTTTAATTTAATCTAAAGCATAGATTAAATATATTTGAAATATTTTCATTTAGATTATTTATATTCGATATAAAATCTTTTACTTTTAAATTTTAATTTGTTAAAATCTTGTTATGGCAATAGGGTATTATTTAGATAGAAATAAGAAAAATTTAAGAAAACTAAATGATTTATTAATGGAATTACCTGATATATGTAGTGTATATTTTATTGGGATTTCTAATGATACGACACCGCTTACAAGGGTAAATTATGCAAGGGACCTTAAAATATTTTTCAATTATCTAATTGAATTTGAAAAACCTTTTATGAAACTCAAAATTAAAGATATTTCTGTACAAGATTTAGACAAAATTGATTCAATGATGATAGAAAGATTTTTGAATTACACATCATATTACGATAAAGTTACAGGGGAAGTAAGGACTAATACTGAATTAGGAAAATCCAGGAAACTATCCGCCGTCAGAAGTTTTTTAAAATTCTTTTTTGACAAAAATTTAATTTTATCGAATGTGGCGACAAAAGTAAAAACTCCCAAAATACATAATAAAGCAATTATAAGGCTTGAAAATGATGAAATGACAGATATGATTGACCGAACAGAGAGTTTGCAAGGATTCTCGCTTCACCAACAAAAGTATAATGATAAGTTATCATTAAGAGATACAGCAATAGTTACACTTTTTTTAGGCACAGGCATTCGTGTAAGTGAATGTGTGGGTTTAAATGTAGAAGACATAAATTTTTCAAATCATAGTTTCAAAGTAATTAGAAAGGGAGGAAATGAATCTATTTTATATTTCAATGAGGAAGTAGAAGAGGCGTTGAAAAACTATTTAATTTTGCGTGAAAGTTATAAACTTCCAGACAGTGAACACGCATTATTTGTATCCATTCAAAAAAAGCGTATGGGTGTTCGAGCAATGGAAAAATTAATTACAAAATATGCAAGAATTTCGACTCCTTTAAAACGTATTTCTCCGCATAAATTAAGAAGTACATTTGGAACAAATTTATACAGAAGCACAAATGACATATATGTTGTAGCAGAAGTTTTGGGTCATAAAGATGTAAATACAACAAAGAAGCATTATGCTGACATTTCAGAAGATATAAAAAAGAAAGCCTCTACCAGTATTAATTTAAGAAAGTAAAAATTTATATTTAAAATATTATTACACATTTTAAAAATGTGAATAATAATTAATTTCGATTAATTTAATAAGTATAAAAGATAGTATTTGTTTTTTTAGCAGATGAATTACTAAAATTAATTGTAAAGAACATAATCAGTTGATTTTATAAAAATATTTTGGTATAATATAGGTCAAATTTAGGAGAATTTATGATTGATATTAATTTAATCAGAACTAATAAAGAATTAGTAAAAAACAACATAAAAAAGAAATTTCAAGATGATAAATTACCATTAGTTGATGAAGTTGAAAAATTAGATATTGAACTTAGAAAGATTCGTTCTGAAAGGGACAATTTAAGGGCAAAAAGAAATACACTATCTCAACAAATAGGCGAATTAATGCGTCAGGGCAAGAAAAAAGATGCAGAAATTAAAAAAGAAGAGGTTGTATTCAATAATGCACATATTCAAGATTTAGAAAAACAAGAAGATGAGATTTCTAATCGAATAAAGCAAATTATGATGACCATACCTAACATTATTGATGACAGTGTGCCTATTGGAAAAGATGACAGTCAAAATGTAGAAATTGAGCGTTTTGGAACGCCCGCAGTCCCAGATTTTGAAATTCCATACAACGCAGATATTTTAGAAAGTTTCAATGGACTTGATAAAGAAAGTGCTGGAAGGACTAGTGGCAGTGGTTTTTATTATTTAATGGGAGACCCTGCAAGACTTGTGTCAGCAATGTTGTCCTATGCTAGAGATTATATGATAGATAAAGGATTTATCTATTGCATTCCGCCATTTATGATTCACAGTGATGTAGTAAATGGTGTTATGAGTTTTGCTGAAATGGACGCTATGATGTACAAGATAGAAGGGGAAGATTTATATTTAATAGGTACTTCTGAACACTCTATGATAGGTAAGTTTAAAGGTCAAATATTAAAAGAAAGTGAACTTCCTATTACTATGACTTCATATAGTCCTTGCTTTAGAAAAGAAGTTGGAGCACACGGAATAGAGGAAAGGGGAATATATCGTGTTCATCAATTTGAAAAGCAGGAAATGATAGTGATTTGTAAGCCTGAGGACAGTATGAATTGGTATAACAAAATGTGGCAATACACAGTTGAAATTTTTAGAAATTTAAATATTCCTGTTAGAACATTAGAGTGTTGCAGCGGCGATTTGGCAGACTTAAAAGTTAAATCTTGTGATGTTGAAGCGTGGAGTCCAAGGCAAATGAAATATTTTGAAGTTGGGTCTTGTTCAACATTAGGCGATGCTCAAGCAAGAAGATTAGATATTAGAATTAAGGGCGAAAAAGGTAATTATTTTGCACATACTCTAAATAATACTGTTTTAGCATCAACAAGGGCTTTAATTGCTTTAATTGAAAACAATTTACAGCAAGATGGTAGTATAATTGTTCCAAAAGTTTTAATTCCTTATATGGGCGGAAAGGATAGATTATATCCTAAAAATTATCAACAAAAAAACTAATAGCACCTTTAACTTAAGGTGTTTTTTTATTGTTATTATAGCGTTGATAAAATATTTAATGTTATCGAAAAGAATAAAAGATAAATGTGGTTGTGTGTTAAATTGTATTAAATATAGAATTATTAATTTTGTGAAAATTTGTAATTGTTTTTTATGATTTTATAATTTTATGATTTTATTGACAAATTTGTATTGGGTGTGTTACAATCTTTTTGTGGAAACACTTTAAAAGGAAAAGTTATGAGAAATATATCGACATTTTGTGCGATAAGTGTTCCCGTATTTGTAATAGTAATGATTGTAATGCTCGCTGTAGGTATTATAGCAGGCATAGTTATTAATATCGTTATTTCTAATAAAAAACTTAATAACACAAAAAATCAGGCAACTAAAATACTCGAAGATGCTTATGCACAAGCAAAATCTATAAAGTTAGAACAAGTAAATAAAACAAATGAAGAAATTAATATCTTAAAATCTTCTTTTGAAAGAGAAAATCAAGAAAGACGCGAACAGTTTTCTAAAAGTGAAGAAAGGTTGACTTTAAGAGAACAAAATCTGATTAAAAAAGAAGAAGTTTTAGAAAAGAAAACTGAAAATCTAGAACAGATGAAAGAATTATTGCGTGCAAAAGAGCAAGAAGTCATTAAAAGAGGAGAGGAATTTGAATCTGAAAGAAAAAAGATTGATGAAAAATTAGTCGAAATTTCATCTATGACAGTAGATGAGGCCAAACAAGTTATTATCGACAAATACACTGATGAAGCAAAGTTAAGAGCAGCAAAAATCGCTAGAAATATTGAAGAAAATGCAGTTATGGACGCTAATAAAAAAGCTAAACAGATTTTGACATTAGCTATTCAAAAGTGTGCTGCTGACCATACTAGTGAAGTAACTGTATCAAGTGTAAGTCTGCCAAACGAGGAGATGAAAGGACGAATAATAGGGCGTGAGGGTAGAAATATTAGAGCATTAGAAATGTCAACAGGTGTTGATTTTATTATTGATGATACTCCTGAAACAATTGTAATAAGTGCTTTTGACCCTATAAGGCGTGAAGTTGCAAGAATTGCTCTTGAAAAATTAATGCTAGATGGTAGAATAAACCCAGCTAGAATTGAAGAATTAGTCGAAAAAGTAAGACGAGATTTAGATAATACTATGAAAGAAGCTGGCGAAAATGCTTGCTTTGATGCAGATATTCACAATATGCACCCAGAATTGATTAAAATTTTAGGAAGATTAAAATATAGAACAAGTTATGGACAAAATGTTTTAAATCATTCTTTGGAAGTATGTTACATCGCTGGATTACTTGCAGCAGAAGTAGGTGCAGATATTAAACTTGCAAAGCGTGGAGGATTGTTGCACGATATAGGTAAAGCATTAGACCACGAAATAGATGGTACGCATGTATCAATAGGTGTAGATTTATGTAAAAAATACAGAGAAAGTGAAGCAGTAACACACATTGTTGCTTCTCATCACAATGATATTGAACCACAATCTATTGAAGCAGTATTAGTGCAAGCAGCAGATGCAATTTCTAGTTCAAGACCAGGGGCAAGGCGTGAATCATTAGAAAATTATATTAAACGATTAGAAAATCTTGAAAATATTGCAAATTCATTTGATGGCATTGAAAAATCATTTGCTTTGCAAGCAGGTAGGGAAATTCGTATAATGGTAAAACCAGAACAAATTTCTGATGATAGGGCAGTGCTTTTATCTCAAGAGATTGCAAGCAAAATTGAAAAAGAAATGGATTATCCAGGTCAAATTAAAGTAAATGTTATAAGAGAAACAAGATTTACCTCAACTGCCAAATAGACAAAAAATAAAGCATTCATTGCTTTATTTTTTCATTTTAAGTTAAAAACAAGTATTAAAGTTTAATTAATTATGTTGTAATATTTGTATAAATATATTTAAAATTATAACGCATCAACAAATTTAATATATTTTTTATTCTTCAAATTAAGGTTTTATGTTTAATATTAATAAAAGATTAATCTTTTATGTGTTTGATATTAGAATTTACTAAGATAAGAATACAAATTAAATAATTATTATATGTTGATATAAAGTATAAATAGTATAATCAATACTTTAAATTATAAATAAATTAATTGATAAACTATAAAATAGTAAGATTATAAAAATACATAATCAATTATTTTGAAGTAAGTATCAAAAGAAGTAAAATGTTTTTCTAAGATATAATTGTAATAAATAAATTATTTAAGATATAAAGATAACAGGTCAAAAAGATGGTTACTTTAATTTATTAAAAATGTTAAAATATTAATAGGGTAGGTGATAATCAAATTATTATATAAAAATTAGAGTTTTTATAACTATTCGCAAAACACAACTTTTGCGAATACATAATGTATTTTTTAATAATAACCTTATAATTTTATAAACTTGAGATTTTCAATAAATTATAATTTTATAAATTTTATTTGTTTATAACAATTTTTTATTACATATACTTCTAATTGTAAATTCTGATTTAGTTTATAAATGTCTGTTTATGTTTGATTTATATTATTTAAAATTAAAAATTTAATATCATCAATAAGTAAAAAATTATAATCTATTAACATTATTTTCTATTAATTTTTTCTATTCGAAATTTCACTGTTATATATTTTATATTGATTGTTATCTAATTTAATATTCTAATTTAACAAAGTTTAGTTTTGTAAAATCTTATTTGTAGTTTAATAGAATTAATATATTTCATTCTAACTAATATGCGATAACATATTTCATTTTTATATAATATCTAGTTTTCCATTTAATTGAATTTGTTTATAATGTCTAATTTTAATTATAATGATTTATGCATACTTCTATTCTTAATAAAATTAATCAACAATAAAAAATAAAAATAGTATCTATTCGCAAAATATTGTTGTAATATTTAGGTGTAAATAAATTTTGTTAAAGTTTATTTTAAATTTTATTATTTATATAAATGTATATGAATCAAATTTTATTATACTATAAAAATTTTAATAAAGAATATATTTGACTTAAAAACATTATTTAATGTTATTGAATGTTGATTTAATTTTTATCTAAAACATTTCCAAAAATTTACAACATAAAATTTTATAATATTCTGTAAATGAATTTTTGTTGAATAAATTTAATTTATTCAAAATATGAAATATAGATAGATTTTATATTAAAATATTTTATTTTACTATTTTTACTATATCTAGTATTTTATCCCCTATTTTATATACAATATTTAGTTGATTAAGTGGTCATCTTTTTTGTTATAAAAATTAATCTGTTCGCAAAATGATTTACAAATTTTCGTAACCCATTCTTGCCAACTCATCACAACGATTATTGTAAATATTATCTGAATGTCCTTTTACTTTTATCCATTCAATTTTATGATAAGCATTTAAATTAATTAGTTGTTTCCATAATTCAATATTTTCTATTGTTTTATTTTTTGCATTTTTAAATCCATTTAATTGCCACTTATTTACCCAACCTTCATTAAATGCATTTATTAAATATGCTGAATCAGAATACAATTCAACCTCACAAGGTTCTTTTAATAATTTGAGTGCTTCAAGTGCAGCGGTTAACTCCATAATATTATTTGTAGTTAAAGCATTTGCACCTTTTATTTCTAATTTGTTCGATTTATAAAAAAGTATAGCACCCCACCCACCAGGTCCTGGATTTCCGCTACAAGCGCCATCAGTATAAATTTTAACTTTTTTTAAATCTAAATTATTCACAAAGCACCTTAAATTTTTTTAAATTATTAGACAAGTATAATTAGTATAAATAGATAGTACATTAAAATAAAATATTTGTCAATTATAATAAAATATAAAAAAACTAATTATATATGCTCAGTTGAATTATGAAAAATATCTTTAAAAATTTACATATTTGTACCTAAATTCTTATTTTAATAACTATATTATAAAACAAGTAACTTAATTTATAAATTAAATGTATATCATAAATATGAAATTAAATATATATCATAAATTAGTTTTCAAATTAATTATATAAATACAAGGAAATGATAGTTAAAGTTTATATAATTTGAAAACTAAAGTCAGTACAGCAAAAAAAAGCAATTTGCTTTAAAATTTGGCAGGGGAGACGCGATTCGAACACGCAACCAATGGTTTTGGAGACCACTACTCTACCGTTGAGCCACTCCCCTATTCTTTTATAATAACAAAATAATAAAATAATGTCAACTGTTAATAATTTATAGTCAAAATTTTTGATTATTAAATAAAACATTTTTGTGTTTTATATTTATTTATACAACTATATTTATAAATGAATTTATAAAATTGTTAAATTAAAATATAATAACTTTAAAAATAATTATCAATTAATAAGGGTTAATAAAAATAAAAAAATCTGTATTGAAAATTCTGAATTAAATGTATTACATTTTGATTAATAAATTTGATTAAAAATAATATTTTATGCAATTTAAATTCAAAGTTAAAAAGATAAATTATTTGACAAATAAATTTAAACTTTGCTAAAATATTTTTATATTTGGGGGTTTTATGCAACAGACAAGTTTAATACCCTTAATTCTTCACGAATTGGGAATAAAAGAAAATTATGGGCTTGAAATCGCAAAAAACATATCGGTTGCCACTAGTGGTAAAATAGATATTAAGCAAGCAAATCTTTATTCTATTTTAAAAAAATTAGAAAAATCTAGACTTATTTCTAGTTTTTGGGTAGATAGTGATATTGGTGGAAAAAGACATTATTACAAATTAACAGACTTAGGAAAAGCACAACTAAAAACATACCCTTCCTATCAATCAGTTGTTTTTTCGTTATTGCTTGAAGAAAAAGACAATACAGAAAATAATAAACAAACAAAATCAGAAACTGAAGAAAGCGAAGTATTGGCTAAAGAGTTACAATTGAACAAATATTCAAATTTATATAAAAACAATACTGAACTTTTAAAAGAAATAAAATACGAACCACCAAAAGAAAAATATTTAAAAGAAAAAAATATCGCAAATAATGTAATTGCTAAAAAGAAAGAAAATGAATTGAATGAACTACAATTAAAGCGTTTAAATAATATAAATTATAGTGATTATGTCGATTACTTACAAGATTCAAATTACATAAAAGCAAAAACAATTTCTAAAAAAATAATTACGACTAAAATATCAATATGTTTTGTACTGTTAATATTTTCTACTCTATATTTAGTATTTGGTCCAAAATTTAATGCTAATTTATTTTATTACCTATATTCCATATTAGGAGTTATAATTCCATTAATTTTAATACCATTTTTTATTACTATTGAAAAATATTTAAAATTAAAAATATATGCTAAAAAATATAAGTATGATTTAAAAAAACAACTTACTCTAAGATCAGCATTTTTTATTGTTATAATAGGATTGATTATTATCTTTAACACTATTGTATTTAAGTTTGATATAATTAATTTTGTATTGCCTTGTATTACCGCCATATTAATTTTCTCAGATGTAATATTTAAAAAAATTGCAATAATTAAAAATGACAAATTTTAATATTAATATGTAGATAATACATATAAACTTTACTTAGTAAACAAGTAAGGTTTTTTTATATGCGATTTTTTATTGATTGTGAGTATTTTATGTATTTTCTAAAATATAATATTTGTTACAATTAACATTATATACTACATAATTTTTGTTTTTAATTTTATCAGTTTATATTATTAGTTTATAATTTAGTGGTTAGTATATTTTTTTTATAGTCGTTCTATTTTTATTTAATATAATTTTTCCATATCGCAATTTGTTTACAAAAATAAATAAAAAATATTTATTTTAAGTATTAAGTTATTTTTTAAATAGTGTCGAAACTTTTGTTTTAAGTTTTTTTCTATTAATGAATCCTAATATTCCAGCAATCAATATAATTACACCTAAAATTAGCCACACCACTATCCCCCACCCTGTAAACGGTATTATTATTCCACTTGCCAAAATTGCTACAACAAATACAGAAATTGCGCGTGCTGTCAATGTAATAATTGCGAATTTTTTAAAAGAAATGTCCGTTAATCCTGCTAATACACAAAGCATATCATCTGGGAAAAATGGTAATACAAACATTAAGAATAATAAAATGCCTGTTTTATTACTTAATATTTTTTGATATTTAATAATTAGTTCTTTTGAAAAAATCCAGCAAGCGAGCGGAAAACCAAATTTTCTGCCTATCAAAAATGCTATAATAGAGCCTATAACAATACCGCTTGTGCTAAGAAATAGAGTTTGCCAAGGTCCGTATAAAATTGTTCCAACAGCGATGGATACTACACCAGGTATTGGTAGCAATACAACTTGTAAAATATTTATTATCAAAAACACTAATCTACCAAAGTTTCCAGATTTTAAAATAATTTCTTTTAGAGAATTAAAACTGTTAATTTTATCAATTATATTCAGCCGTTCTGCTATAAAATAAAATAAATATCCGATAAATATACTAATAGTTAATACTGATAAAAATTTAAAAAGAGTTTCCCTTTTTTTGACGGCGGAGAAAATAAAAAGACCTGCAATTACTATCAAAAAACCATATATCCCAAAATGAAAAAAATTACTATTTTGAATGACAGATACTGTATTAAAACACATCATAATACCTATTAGTATTGATATTATTATTGTTAAAAAATATCGCAATTTTTTTAAACTTTTCTTCTCAATTAAGTTATAAGACAAATTCATATATATAAAGATGCCAAATAAAATTAAATATTCTACTTAATAAAAATTTTGACAAAATTAGATTATAATATTTACTTTATTTATTTCTTGTGCTAATATACTAATATCTATAAAGAGGTAGTTTTAGTGGGAATTGTTTTAAAAATTAATAGAGTTTCAAAAACTTACAAAAAACGAAAAGTTGTTTCTAATTTATCTTTTTCTATGCAATCTGGGGAAATTTTGGGTTTTATTGGTCCAAATGGTGCTGGCAAATCAACTACTTTAAAAATGATTTGTGGTCTTACTAAAATTTCTGAAGGTGAAATTTATATTTGCGATAAAGACGTTAGCCACAATTTTAAAAAGGCTATCGAAAGAGTAGGTGCAATGATTGAAAACCCTACTATGTATCCATATCTAACAGGTAGGCAAAATTTGAAGATTGTTGCAGATTTTTATGGCTCAGAGGCTGTTCAAAGAATAGATAGAATTGTAAACCTTGTAGGAATGCAAAATCGTATAGATGATAAATTTTCAACATATTCTCTCGGTATGAAACAGCGTTTAGGTATTGCTCAAGCACTTTTGAATAACCCAAAATTATTAATATTAGATGAACCTACAAATGGTCTTGACCCAAATGGTATTAAGGAATTTAGAGATTTAATTATAAGACTTGCTAAAAAAGCAGGTATAGCAGTACTTATCTCCTCTCACAACCTTGCTGAACTTGAACATATTTGTGACAGAGTTGCAATTATCAATAATGGTTATCTTATAGAATACAAGTCTATGCGAGAAATTAAATCCATTCTTGCCTCTAATCAAAAAGTTTTAATAAAAGTCAATGCTCCTAACTTTGCAGGGAAAATGTTAAAACAGCAGTTTAAATGTAATGTTAAATTGTTTAAAAACATTGTAATTGTTCCTCTTAGTGATACAGATTTACCTTTTGCATTACAATATCTTAACACAAAAAACATCACAGTTTATGGTGTTGAAAAAGTAAAGAAGTCGTTGGAAGAAGTATATTTTGATATCTTAAGAAAAAGGCGTACTTCTACTGGTGTGTTTTAAAAGGAGCGAATATGTCTAAAATTATTAAATCAGAACTTCAAAAATTATTCTATAGACCTGCTATCTATATAATATTTGGGTTATTAATACTTGTAATGTGTTTAACAGCTTTTCTTTATAAAACCCCAGATAACAAGCCTAGATATGAATACAATTACGATTCTACTACTGCCCTATTTACTTATTACACAAATAACATAAAAGACATTGAATTAGATGAAATAGACATTGCAGAACAAAATGTAGAAGATTATTTTAAAAATTCAGTAAAATTTAATTATGAGTTAGCCTACTATGAATTTAATAGTGCACTTGTAAATTATACGCTTGCAACCGATGATACGATAGACTCTTATTATTCTCTAGTTTATAATAGATATGTTGATTTGCAAAATATTTTAGAATATGCCTTCAACAATTCTGATTTGGCAGGAGTTAATTCTTATCAAATAATGATTACTTATGAAAATTGGGAAAGTCTAAAACAACTTTTAATAGATATTAGACAAACATTCAATACAACACTTACTGATGGAAAATTAGAATATAATGAAAAGATAAGAATTTATAATGAAGAATATAAGGACAAATTAGAAAGTCTATTAGACAAAATATACTTGCCAAATGTATCAAATGATTCAGTAGATAGAGTATTAATAGATGGAGATATATATAAAAAGACAATGAATAGATTAAGTGATTTAGATAGTCAAATCACGAATCTCAATTCAAATGTTAGCACTGTTGACGAACAATTAGATGAAGAAAATATTAAGGCGTTAGAAGACCTTGTATTAGAATATCAATTGACGGCGGATATGTATATAGAATTAACAGATAATTTAATTGTTGCAAATACTTTTGATTATGATGAAGATGTTTCAAAATATAAAGGTTGTCAAAATTTAAATGTATATAGAGCACACGAAATTAAAAACACTTATATTTACGCTTACGATGAAGATGAAATGGTTTTAGTGTATGATTACGCCTCCCCTTTCAAACTTGGAATTAGTACAAACACTAGTATGAATGCTTATGATTATGCTTTTGGTACAGTTGCAATATTCTCTGTCATTGTAATTATCTATTCTATGATTTCTTGTGGCGTTTCTATCGCCGGAGAAAGAAGAACAGGTACTTTAAAATTTATTGCTACAAGACCTGTTAGCAGAGTTGATATTTATTTTGGTAAATATTTTGCAAATATTATCATGGGACTTATATTGATTTTAGCATCTTTAATAATATCATTTGTTATAGGTGTCGCAATGTATGGCACTGCTACTAGTGGAGTTTTAATTGCAATTTCTGCAAAATATGCTACTTGTACTCACCCATTCATGATGTTACTGATATTTGCTATTTGTATGTTTGTTATGCTTTCTACTTTAAGTAGCATATCTATGATGCTAACAGCAATATTTAATAATGATATTTTAGCATCAATTATCAATTTTATAATTATGTTATATGTATTTGTCCTTCCTGTAGCGTTAAGTTCAACAAAATGGTACAAATACACTGTTCTTCCTACTTTTAATCTGTTTGGATTCTTTGGCGGTGCGGGTGCTAGTTCTGGTTCGCTTGCTTCACTTATCGCCCCACAAATATATTCAGGTGTAGGGTTGTTATTCACTATAATCAATATAATATTGACTATTGCTATTACTTCTATAATAGGTGTTACTATAACAAGAAGAAAAGAAATTTAATAAATAAAAACACATTCAATAAAAGTATTCTAAATGTTGTTTAATAGATACTAAAAATGAATGTGTTTTTTCATTTTCTGATTAGATTTTTATTTTATTAATTTATGTAATGTTTTTATATTTAAGTTTATTAAACCGCTAAAAATAGGCACTGTAAAAGATACAATAACCATAAAATTTTACAGATAAAAACAGATAAAACAAATTGTATTATAGGTTTTAATTCACAATTAATTTATAAATTTCAATTTATTCATGCAAATAAAAGTCATTAATTTTTATAAATGAAAATGCTTAAATAATATCAAATCGAATTGTTGTAACAACTGAAAATTAATTAAATGTTTAATAGACTTAAAATATTTATAATATATGAAAATAATGCGGTATAAAAAAAATATTATGTATTTTAAAATATACATAATATTAATTTAGTTCTATAATTTCCATATTATTTATAACTTCTGAAATTAAATCTTGCAAAGGTATCTTTTTTTCTTCATTCAAACTTATTTCTAATTTTGGCTTTATTACTGGATTTCTTGGCAAAAATACTGTGCAACAATCTTCATAAGGCAAAATTGAAGTTTCGAAAGTATTAATTTCTTTAGCAATAGCAATTATTTCTTCTTTGTTAAAAGCAATTAGCGGTCTTAAAATTGGGAAATAACTACTTGCATTATTCGTAGTTGTTATACTTTCAATAGTTTGGCTTGCAACTTGTCCTAAACTCTCCCCTGTTATTATTGCTTTATAAGAAAATTTTTCACATAATTTGCTCGCTATCATTATCATACTTCTTCTCAGCAAATTTATAGCGTATTCTGTTTTACAATTCAAATGAAATGCTTCTTGTAATTTTGTCATACTGACTATATACATATATTTAGCACCAATATAAGGCTTTATTATTTTTGCAAGTTTTATAACCTTTTCTTTAGCCATAGGGCTAGTGTACGGATACGAATCAAAATGTAAAATATCTTGACGCATTCCCCTTTTTGACATCATATAACCAGCAACAGGACTATCTATTCCCCCGCTCAAAAGCAGTAAACCATCTCTATATTCACTTAGGGGCAAACCACTTTTAAGATAAATAATATCTGAAAAGATATAAGTTTTTCCGTTTTCTCTAATATCCACTTGTACCTTTTTGTCAGGTTTTTTAACATCGACTGAAGCCAATTTATTATTGTTTAAAATAATTTCACCTAGTATTGAATTAAAATCACAAGATTTAATAGGAAAAGATTTGTCTGCACGATTTACATCTACTTTAAAACTGCCATTTATTTTTAAATTTTGGCATATTTTTTTTATATTTTCAATGTTTGTGTCTATTTCTTCAGCAAAAGAAATTGAATGAATTCCGACCACTTTTTTTAACCTTTCTGAAATGTGATATAATTCATCTTCACTAGCCTTTATTACATATCTGTTTGGAATAGATTCAATCTGGCAATTAAATTCTTTTAAAGCTTCTTTTATATTGTTTTTCAATAATTTTAAAAAGTAACTTTTGTTGTTACCTTTTAAATGAATTTCCGAGAATCTAACTAAAATTACTTGCATAAATTATCCTTTTAAACATCTAATAACCCAAATTTTTATTTAAACCATCTAACAATCTCTTAATACAAGATTTATAACTAAAATAATAATATAACAGTAGCATATTCATAAGACAATATTAGTAATCTCATAATAACATACTTATAAGTTAAATATTTAATAATCCTAAACTTTTAAGTCTTGAAATTGCGTTCATCAGTCCGATTTTTCCGTGTTCATAAGTTAATCCACCTTGCATATAAGCGATATATGGCGGTCTAATAGGTGCATCGCATGACAGTTCAATTGATGACCCTTGATTAAATGAGCCTGAAGCCATAATAATTTTATCACTGTAACCTGCCATAGGTGAAGGCTCTAACTCTACATCGCTATCAATAGGACTAGAATATTGGAAAGCTTTGCAAAATTCGATTAACTTTTTTTCATCATTAAATTTTATGGATAAAACAATATCAGATGATAAATCTTTTTTAGCTGGTTTACATTCATAACCTAATTTTGTCATCACACTACTTGCAACCGTTTGAGTCTTTCTTGCTTGTGATACAATGTGTGGGCTTAAAAATAATGCTTGAAAATATGCTTTGTAACCCATTTCATACGAACCCACACTAGAGCCCAATGCAGGAGATGTTAATCTACAATTAATTAGTTCAATCAAATCTTTTTTACCTGCGATATAACCACCAGTTGGGACAATACCTGCACCTAAATTTTTAATCATAGAGCCTATAATTATGTCCGCTCCTACATCAGTTGGCTCTTTTTTTTCTGTAAATGCGCCATAACAGTTATCTACTACAATTATACTTTTAGGACTAATTGATTTTATAATTTTACAAACTTCTTCTATTTGGTCTATATTTATGGCATTTCTAAATGAATAACCCCTACTTCTTTGTATGTAAACAACCTTAAAAAATTTTTCTTTTAATTTTTGTTTAATGCTATCAAGATCAAAATACTGATTAGATAATAAATCAACTTCTTTGTAACTTATATTATAGTCTTTTAGACTTCCAATATCTTTTCCTTTCACGCCAAATAATACCTTATCTAGTGTATCATAAAGTCTTCCCACAATAGATAGCATATTATCATTTGGTCTAAGTAAACCTAAAAGAGCATGTGAAATACTAGCAGTCCCACTTGCAAGATATGGACTGACAATTGCATCTTCAGTGTTGAACACACACGAATACAAGTCCTTAATTTTGTTTTTTCCAACATCATCATCACCATACCCAGATGACCCTATGAAATGCATAGGTGTTACAGAGTATTCGTTAAAAGCATTTAAAACTTTTAATTGATTGTAAAAAGCAATATCTTCAATTTTTTTAAATTCGTCAATACAATCTTTTTCACAATCATTAATTAAGTTTATAATTTCTTTATCAATTTTAATCATTTATTTCCTCATCTTTAAATTTTATATAACAATAAGGGCAATACCAGCCACCTTCTACCCTTTCTAGATTTGCACCACAATTTTCACACTTTACTTTTTTCAATACTTTTTCTTTTTTCTTTATTTCATTATGAGTTAATATTTTTCCATCAAAAATAAAGCCTGTCAAATATCCTTTTTCAATACATTTATTGATTTTAGATTTAATAATATTTTCATTCAATTGAAAATGTGTTGCAAGCGAACTAACAGATAAAATGTTTTCTTTTTCTATTACTTCAATAAATCTAGATAGCGATGAAATTTCACCATATTGAACCCAAGCTATTGGTGTCCCGTAAAATCCCAATACTGCAAAAATTATTCCCATAGTCATTAAAATCCAATTTTTACCAGCAAAGATTACTATCATAGGTACACAGACTATTAGCATTATCGTAAAAATTAATGAAGTGATAAATAATTTGTTTTTTGCTTTATTCAATTTTTCCATACTAGTTTCTCCTTTTGAAATACTCCTTTTTTATTATTTATGTGTCATCAAAGTGTTTTATCTAAAAATAGTTATGATAAAATGATATTGTAAAATCTAATTTGTAATAGTATTTAATCGCAATTTTTGATGAAATATAATTTTATAAATTAAAATATTGCAATTTTTTATAATGAAATATCTAATTAAATTCATTAAAACTATTTAGTAATTATATCATATCAAGGTTTACTTTGTAAATTCTAAAAAAGCATTTACTTTATTTTCTGCGTCAGAAAAACCATTAGTTATATCTATTAATTCTACTCCCTCTATTGTTTTTAAAAAAGTAAGTTGTCTTTTACAATAATTCCGTGTGTGTTGTTTTATTAGGTTTATTGCTTTTTCTTTAGTTATTTCTTTATTGATATATTGCATAGATTCTCTATACCCTATACTTAACCAACTTTGACTATCTTTGACTTTTGTTTTAAAAAACAAATCTTCTGCTTCTTCAAAAAGCCCTGCTTTAACCATTTCGTCCACCCTTTCGTCTATTTTTTTGTATATTTTTTCTCTATCTTCCACTAGTGCTATTGCCAACACATCAAATTTGTCTGTAATTTTAATAACAGATTTATTGAATTCATTTGGGTTTTCTAGCAATTCTAAATACCTAATCACCCTTTTTATGTTATTGTAGTGAACTTTACTTGCCAACTCATTTGAGCGAAAATTTAAAATATCCCAAACGAATTTATTTCCCTTTTCTTCTGCTAAAGATTTATATTTTAACCTAAAATCATTATTTGCCTTTACATTCCCAAAATTATAACCAGACATTAATGCTTTTATATACAGACCCGTACCGCCACAAATTATAGGCAATTTACCTCTAGTTATAATATCATCTATTAATTTATAACAGTTTTCTACAAAATCGCTAACAGTAAAACTTTCATCAGGAGATACAATATCTATTAAATGATGCGTTATACCTTGCTGTTGACTTTTTGTAACCTTATTCGAACCTATATTAAAACCTTTAAAAACTTGAACGCTATCTGCCGATATAATTTCACCATTAAATTTTTTTGCAACTGATATAGCAAAATTAGACTTACCTGTTGCGGTAAGTCCTGTTATTATTAAAACTTTTTTTAAACTATTCTTTTGAACCATTTTTCTATGGCACTCCTTTTTATAGTGGTTACTATTGGACGCCCGTGCGGACATAAAAGCACAGGTTTTGAAATATCTAAATCTTTTAATAGTGTGTTAATTTCTAAGTCGTTTAATATCATTCCTGACTTTACAGCCGATTTACACGCCTTTGTCGCTAAAAATAGATTATAATCTTTGTCTAGATTTGGTATAGTTTTTAAATCCGACAAAATATTTTCAAAAAATTCTTTTAAATTTATATCTTTCATTATAAGCGGTACACTACTTACTCTTACTCTGTCATCTGCTATAGCGTCAATATCAAACCCCATATTAATTAGAGAATCAAATAATTGTTGTAAAAATTCCATCTCTTTTAAACTGACTTTCATTGTAAAAGGTATTAAAAGATTTTGTATGACTAGTGATTTATTTTTTACTTGTTCTTTTAATTTGTCAAATAACAATCTTTCGTGTCCTGCGTGAAAATCAATTAACAACATATTGTCATCTTTTTCAAGTATTAAAAATTCATTAAATATAATTCCCACTTTTTTGTATGTAGAAAAATTATATTCTTCTAAAAATTCCATTTGAGTGGCATCTTTGAACTTATTTTTGTCTAAATAGTTTTCGTAATAGTTTTTAAATTCTAAATTATTTGTTGAACTATCCTGATTTATGATATTTTCATCATTAGTTTGATTTTTTTCAAAATTATTAATTAATTCTATATTTTTTTCAAAATTTTTTGCATTATTTTGTGAATTTTGTAAATTATTTTCAAAATTTAATGGAACCCCTTCACTTTGAGACAATTTTAAAGACCTATCATTCATCTTGTTTTCTATTGAAATTTCTGAAACATTTTTAAAAAAATCATTTTTTGTATTTTCACTAATATTGAATTCGCTTTTGTTCTGTTCTTTAGTTAAAAAAGACATTTTTTCTAATTCATTATCAAAATTAGGTAAATTTAAACTTTTGAAAATATTACTTCTCACACTAGTATAAATTGTTGCAAAAATTGAGTTGGGATTTGAAAATTTGATATTTAATTTGTTTGGGTGAACATTTACATCAACTTCTTTAGGGTCCAACTGCAAACTTAAAACATAAAAAGGAAATTGTCTTTGCATTAAATACTCTTCATACGCCTTATATATTGCCTTTGAAACAGTTTCATCAATAACATATCTGTTATTTACCGTCAATGTCTGATAGGTTGTGTTTGGCTTTGAAAAACCAACTTTTGAAAGATATCCATACATTTTCAAACCAAATTTTGTTTCATCAATTTTAATAAGATTTTGTGTAGTTTCTTCTCCATATACACAATTTACAGCAGATAATAAATCTTTACCAATACTATCAAAAATTGTCTTGCCTTCAACTATATATTTAATTTTTTTTGTTGGATTTGATAAAATTATCCTTGATACAATATTTGTGATTTCATTTTCTTCGCTTTTAGGCTTTTTTAAAAATTTTCGTCTTGCTGGTGTATTGAAAAAAAGATTTCTAACTTCAATTTTTGTACCAATACTTCCTGCCACCCTAACAGGCTCAAAGAATTCTCCACCTTTAACCTGCATACTAACAGCAAAATCCGCATCTTTATATCTTGTTTTAATTTCTACTTCACTTACTGCTGAAATACTAGCAAGAGCCTCGCCTCTAAATCCCATCGATAAAATTGCTTTTAAATCTTCTGGGTCTTTTATCTTGCTTGTTGCGTGGGGCAAAAATGCTTTTACAATATCTTCTTCCATTATACCATTACCATTATCTGTTACACAAATATAATCAATTCCCCCACCTTTGATTTCAATTTTTATATTGTCAGCATTGGCATCGAGTGCATTATCAACTAATTCTTTTACTACAGAACTTGGGCGTTCAACAACTTCACCCGCACTGATTAAATTAATCATTCGTTTATCTAAAATGTTTATCATAATTTTCCTTAACTTTTTTCATATACATAATTTATATAATTACATAATCTAATATATATTATAAAATATTCAATCACTTGTCAATTCTTAATTTTCGACTGAAGATATTAAAGATATAATGGCAACTAATATTAAATCAATTACTAAAATCATTATTGAAATAGACCCAAGCGCAAGAATAATAGATGAAAAAGAAAGTAATGTCAAAGTAAAACTAGTAAATGCTGAATTTGAAACTACAAATATAATTAAACTAATTAGTGAAAAAATTGCTATAAATAATAAAAATCCTTTTGCCCCACTTTTTAAATCTTGCGGACTTAAATTCATGTGCATAGAAATACAAATCCCTATAATTATGAAAATCCACCACTTAAAATCAGTTAAATTTTTAAAAGTGAAAATATTTAAAATTAAAATTTTTAAATTATCTAAAAAACTCTGCAAAATTGCATTAATAGTAATATTATTTGAGTTAAATCTTGAAATGTTTTGAAAAATTTCAAAAAAAGCATCTTTTAAACATAACCTAAGCAACAAAATAATTACAAGACTGCCGACTAAAATAGGACCTATCGCAACAAAGAATAATCCTAATTGTTGAAATATATTTTTTTTGTTATAACTAAAATTTACATATCCTAAAATTTGAGCATCTTTGTCAGTATTATAAAATTTAACACTTTCAACTTTTATGCCAAACGGATAGCAAAAAATTAGATGTCCAAATTCGTGAATAGGTGTTCCAATTAAACCTGTCAATCTGTAGAATCCAAAGCCTTTTTTGGCAGTACTAAGTATAAGTATATTCAACATATACAAAAGAACACCTATCAGTATCAAGACACCCAAACTTGAAAAGAGTTGTAATAATAATCCTTGAAAAAATCCCATTAACCCTCTAAATCTTTTAAATGTTGTTTAGCTCTTTCTATAACCTCGTTAGGAAGGCCAGCCAAAGAAGCCACTTCTATGCCGTAACTTTTGGTAGCACTACCCCTTTTTATCTTACGCAAAAAAACTAATTTACCATTGTGTTCATCAATAGAAATACAATAATTTTTTACAGAATCTAGTTTTCCCTCTAAATTTGTAAGTTCTAAATAATGTGTAGCAAACAAAGTTTTTGCTTTTATTTTGCTATCTAAGTATTCTATAACGCTTTCTGCTATAGATAGTCCATCATAAGTAGAAGTTCCCCTACCCACTTCATCTAAAATAATAAGACTATTTTTAGTTGCAAATCTAAGTATATTTGAAACTTCTACCATTTCTACCATAAAAGTACTTTGACTTGCTAGTAAATCATCACTTGCCCCGATACGAGTAAAAATTCTGTCTGTTAAAGAAATACTTGCCTCTTTTGCAGGGACAAAACAACCCAAATGAGCCATATATGTTATGAGTGCCACTTGTCGCATATATGTAGATTTTCCTGCCATATTAGGTCCTGTTAAAAGCATTATATCGCCATCATCAAAATGTGAATCATTTGGAATAAACTCATCATCAAGCATTTTTTCTAATACCGGGTGTCTGCCATCTTTTATAGTTATTTTCCCATCTGTTGTAATAATAGGACGAGTGTAGTTCATTTCGACCGCAACTGATGCAAAAGATAATATTACATCAAGATTAGAAATTATCAGAGCAATTGATTGCAAAGGTTTAGTAAATTGCATCATATAACTTCTTAAATTCTCAAAAATTTCAATTTCTAGTTTTATACTGCTTTCACTACTAGTTAAAATTTCGTGTTCTAATTGTTTTAATTCATCAGTTGTATATCTATCATTATTTGAAATAGTCTGTTTTCTTTCATAATTTAATGGCACCATATTTGCATATTGTTTAGGAACTTCTATATAATAGCCAAAAACTTTATTATAAGCGACTTTTAATGTTTTAATTCCTGTCAAATTGCGTTGTTTTTCTTGAAACTCATTCAAATAATCAACTGCCGAGAACTTCATACTTCGGTAATGGTCTAACTCACCATTAACCTTAGATTTTATATAACCGCCCTCTTTAATTTGATAATTTAATTCCCCTAAACCATCATCTTTATCTGACCTAATAGTTGTAAATATAGTGTTTACAAGTTCAGGAAGTTCCATTAAACTATTTGCAAGTTTTATAAAATTACTATCTTTTGTACTTAATATTATTTGCTTTAATTTAGGTATCTTATTCAAACTGTCCATTAAACTTAAGGTTTCTCTAGGATTAATATTCCCAAATGAAATTTTGCCTACTATTCTTTCAATATCTTGAATGTTTTTAAGTTCGTTATTTAGACCAACTCTAAAACTATCAGATTTTGTTAAAAACTCTACCATATCTAGTCTTTTTTCGATTAGAGTTTTATCTTGCATAGGTGAGTTTACAACTTGTCTTAACCTTCTAGCACCACCTGAGGTTACTGTTTTATCTAATACGCCTAGAAGACTTCCAGATTTTTTATTATCACGCATTGTACTTTCAATTTCAAGGTTTCGTCTAGTATTTGAGTCTATGTACATATATGAATTGTTTTTAACTAATGATGGCATTTTTAGATGTTTAATATCTCTTTTTTGAGTTTCTTTAATATAATCTAAAAGAGCGCCTATTGCTATTACACATTCATCAATGTCAAAATCGTATCCTTTAAAAGTTGTTATATTGTACTGTCTTAATACTGACCTTTTTGCACTATCTAAATTAAAAGACCACTCATAGTATTGTTGAATATTAGGGCAATCTGAATGTTTGCTTATTGTCAACTCATCAATTGATTTAAAGAATGCGTCATTGCAAATAATTTCTGAAGGTGTCAGTCGCATTATCTCATCATTAATGTAATTGAATTCAAATTCTTTTGAATATCCCGTCATAAATTCGCCTGTAGAAATATCGCAACACGCATAAGATATTGTATCTTTTGACTTATAAATACTCATTATGTAGTTATTTAATGTACTAGTTAACATTGAACTATCCATTAAAGTTCCAGCGGTTATAATTCTTACCACTTCGCGATCTACAAGTTTACCTTTTTGTGGCTCAGTGATTTGTTCACAAATTGCTATTTTATAACCCAAACTAACAAGTTTTGCTGCATACTGCTCATAAGCGTGATAAGGGACACCACACATAGGTGCCCTTTCTTCAAGTCCACAATTTTTCCCTGTAAGAGTTAGTCCCAACTCTTTTGAAGCAATTATAGCATCTTCATCAAACATTTCATAAAAATCGCCTAATCTATAGAACAAAATGCAATCTTTATAATTTTGTTTGGTTTTTTTATAAATTTCCATCATAGGACTTAATTTTTTTTCTTTAGTTTTCATTTTTTCCCTTTTATAATACTTCCTGATAATTTATGATTTCTAATAGTTTCAACGCGAATATTTTGGAAAGTATTTTCAATTTCATCTGTCACATTATCACTTGGAAGATAAACTTCTCTTCCGCCGTCAGTAAATCCAACTGTTACTCCTGAGTCTGTGCGTATTAGTGCATTATAGACCTTTCCAAAGCATTTTGTTATATTATCAGTTTGAATAAACTTTTGAGTTCTAAGTAAGGTATTTAATCTCTTTTTCTTAACTTTTTCTTCAATTTGATTTTCGAATTCAGCGGCAGGTGTTCCTGTACGCTTTGAGTACATAAAAGCAAACACTTGGTCGTATTTTACCTTTTTGATAAGTTTTAAAGTGTCTTGAAAATCTTTATCTGTTTCACCTGGAAAGCCTACTATAATATCTGTTGATAGTGATATGTTTTTAATCTTCTTTTTAGCAAAATTAATAAGTTTTAAATAGTGCCCTACTGTATATCTTCTATTCATAGCCTTCAAGATAGTATTGCTACCTGACTGCACAGGCAAGTGTAATGATTTTGCAATTTTTGGTTGCTTTGCCATAACTTTTATAATCTCTTTATTAAAGTCTATTGGGTGAGAAGTCATAAACTTTATTTTAAAATCGCCCTCTATTTTACACAAAGTGTTTAATAAACTAGCAAAACTAGTTTTAGGTTGTAAATCTTTACCATAAGAGTTTACATTCTGACCTAAAAGTGTAATATATTTATAACCCTTATCTACTAAGCATTTTACCTCTTGCACAATTTCGTCTAGGTCTCTACTGCGCTCTCTTCCTCTAACATAAGGTACAATACAATATGTACAAAATTTATTACAACCATAAATGATATTTACATAAGCATTTTTATCATCATCTCTAACAGTTTTTAATACTTCAACATTTGATATAGGTTTATCAAAGACCTCATATATTTTTCTATGTTCAATATCAAATTTTGTTAGATAGCTTTTTAACATACCTATGTTATATGTGCCTATAACAATATCTACAAAAGGCAACTTTTTCTTAAAATCATATTTTCCTTCTTTTTGTTGAGGCATACAACCACAAACTACAATTATAAGGTCTGGCTTTTCCTTTTTTAACTCTCTTAATGCCATAATGTTATTATACGCTCTATCTTCCGCTCCTTCTCGAATACAGCAGGTATTAAACACTATTACATCACATAATTTTAAATCATCTGTTTTCGACATACCCATAGTTTCTAAAATGCCAGAAATCTTTTCACTATCGTGAACATTCATTTGACAACCATAAGTTATTACTTGATATTTTTTATTTACAAAATTAACCATAAGGATATTTTATATTATTTAACTAAAACTTTCAAGCATTTTTTTCATATTAAAACAATTTTAGACACATACTATTTAAGATGAAAGCAAAAAAAATAATCCTAATTGTAATAATATCTATATTTGTTTTAATCATTGGTGCTAGTTTAGGCATCATTACAATGTATTCAACTACAAAACTTGATAAAGAAAAACTTACCTCTATGAGTACAGGCGTTGAAATATATGATGAAAATTCTAAAACGTTAGATAGTTATTACAATTTCTCTCAAAAAGTTGTGGATATAAACACTTTACCTGATTATGTTTGTAACGCCTTTGTATCTATTGAAGACAAGCGTTTTTTTGAACATAATGGTACGGATTTTAAAAGAATATTAAAATCAGTATTAGTCAATTTAAAACAAAGAGATAAAGCACAAGGTGCTTCTACTATAACACAGCAACTAGTAAAAAATACACTTCTAACCCCTGATAAGACTTATTCAAGAAAGATTAAAGAAATTATTCTTGCAAGAAAAGTTGAAAAAGCATTCACAAAAGAACAGATTTTATCTATGTACTTAAATAGTATTTACTTTGGTTCAAATGCTTATGGATTAGAAAGTGCGTCTAATGTATATTTTGATAAACCGGCAAGTAATTTATCAATAGCAGAAAGTGCACTCTTAGCAGGTATTATAAAATCTCCAACTGCCCTATCACCTAAACTTCACCCAGACGAAGCACTAAAAAGAAGAAATTTAGTTTTAAACCAAATGTATGAACAAAATTATATAACAAAAGACGAATATGATTCAGCAAAAAATGAAGATTTAAGTTTGTCAAAAGATTTTTCAATTAATTTTGCAAATTCTTATTATCAACAAGCGCTTTATGAGGCAAGAAAAATCTTAAACTTGACAGAAAAAGAGTTTTTGCGCGGAAACTATAAAGTTTATACTTATTTACGACCAGAAATACAACAAAATATTATAAATACATTGAAATCTGCTGATTACGATGGCGATAAACTAATTATTGTAACTTCAAATAATGGAAAAATATTAGGATATTTAGGGTGTTCTGATTACGATTTAATAAATTTAAAAAGGCAACCTGCATCAATTTTAAAACCACTTTTGGTATATGCCCCAGCAATAGAAAACGATTTAATAACTGTTGCAACAAAAATAGAAGATAATAAAACTGATTTTGATGGCTATATCCCAAATAATGCTGATGGAATCTATCACGGAAATATAAGCGTTAGAGAAGCATTTTCAACTTCTAATAATGTTGTCGCCTGTAAAATTTTAACCTATCTTGGTTGTGATAAAGCAAATCAGTATTTAAAGCAGATGAATATTGATATAGGAAATGATGTAACCCTGTCCGCCGCCTTAGGAGCAACCGCTAAGCCAATCAGTCCGATTAGCATTATTGGTGGCTATTTAACTTTACAGAATTTAGGAATATATAAGCCTGCCACTTCTATTGCAAAGATATTAGATAAGAATTCAAATGTTGTATATACTGATGATACTGATAAATTACAAACAAGAGTATTTTCTGAGGATACTAGTTATTTAACTTTGGATATGATGAAAACAACAGCCGAAACAGGCACTGCAAAAAGACTTAATTCATTAAATAAAACACTTTATTCAAAAACAGGTACAAACAAAGTTTGTAGCAACATTAATGATGTTTATAATGTCGCACTATCTAAAGATTATTTGGTTTTTTCTTGGATTGGAGAGCCTAATAATAAAGGATTAATAGACATTACAAGCGGATATCACGCAACAAATTTATCTAAATCTATTTTTTCAAAATTAGATAAGTCTGAGCCTATAAAAAAACCTGATAGCATAGAAAATAAAACGCTAAGTTTAATAGAATACGAGGACAATAATATATTGAGAATTGATGACAGTTTACCATCTAGATACACCTTTAATGAAATTTTTAAAACTTCCACCCATATTCAAAAAGTTGATGATATTAATTTCGATTTTGATATTGACCTTAATAGAACAGGTGCAACAATATCTTTTATTGCACAGAGAAATTATAAATATAAAATATACAAAAAGACTTCAAATTCTTATGAACTATTAAAAGAAATTAATTCTAAAAAAGATATACAAAAAGTAACGGATAAAAACGTATTTAAATTTGACACTATTAGTTATTACATCGAAGTTTATTCAGATAAAACAAAAATCTATACAACTGATGAAAAAGTTATCAAACCAAAGTCATATTTAATGAAAATAGCTGAAAATGAAATTTTAAATAATGGTAAAAAATATGCAATTTAACCTATCAAAAGTTTTGATTTCATATTATAAAGTATAATGACAAAAAAATAATTAAAAAGATAGCATTTATTAAACAAATATAGAAATGTTAGTTATATAAAAAAATTAAAATGTTTATAACAATAGTTATTGCCACATATATTGATATGTTAAATTATTATCATCAAAAAATACGCTATATGACCTAATTAATATAATAATTTTATAATCTACACAATAATTAGATGTAGGATAATAATTATTTTAACAGTTAGTTACTAATATAAATAAAAAAATAGAACAAACTATAAATGGATTGAATCCAATATTATGTGTTCTATTTTATCAATTAATTAGTTGTCTATATAATTTTTGTGTTATTCATATTGTCTACCCAATATTTAATAATCTCTTCTCTTAAACCATTTAAATATGTTTTTAAATCAGGATCTTCTGTTATTTTAATTTTTGCTTCAATTACAGCCAACATTCTAGGTGTTTTATAAATTTCATTTAAAGATCTTTTATAATCTTCTTCTTTTAAACTTAATTGTTTTTTAATATCTTTTACGGAAGAATATAATTCTTCTAGTTTTTTTGCAGCTTCACGAGCTTTGATTATTTCGTTATTTCCTGATATTGCTGCCTCATATTCTTCTTTTAATTTATCCGATTCAGCAATTAAGGATTTTAGGACTTCATATTTTTCTATATCATTTTGTATTCTGGCAGGTATTTCTGATTCGCTAGTTTCTTCTCCAAGTTCTCTTATTTTTTGTTGCAGAGCATTTCTTTGTTCTTCTAGTGCTTTTATTCTCCATGAAAGTTCATGTCTTTCTTGTAATCCTGGTTGGCGTAATATACGATTAATAAAATTATCTTTAGGGCATTTATTTAGCTGATTCCTTAATTCTTCCAACTCATTTTCAAGATCTGCAAGGGCATTAATAGCTTCAATTCTTTTTTGGTTATTATCTAAAATTTGTTGTCTGAATATTTCATTACGCATTGTAACAGGTAAGCTGAGAGTTTTTTCAAAGTTTTTAAGACTTTTTAAATTTATATGCTTTAACCAGTCGCTAGGTTTTACTTCTTCATTATCTCCCACTTGTGGTGGTACTTCCTTATAAGGATCAGTAACAATAAGTTGGTAATTTTTCCCCATTAAAGTAATAGTACATGATAATCCCTTCACTGGATGCTTGAAATTAAGTAGATCTTCTATTTCTTCTTGTGTTATAGAAAAATCACATATCGTCCTTAGATTACTACAAACACCTTCAAATTTTTCATAAAATTCATAATCAATAGTTTCTCGAGATTTTTCAGCCTCTCCTTCCTTACCTTTAAGCCTTTTAATTTCTTGTTGCAATCTTGACATATCAGCTATTAGCACTTCAATTTCATTATGAATATTGAGAATTTTATCAAGCTGTTGTTGTTCTAAATTCCCATTATTTTCCATAAAATTTCTCCTTAAATTCCTTTATAATAAATGAATATAAGACATTTGTCAATATGTAAAGATAAAATTAATCAAAAAAACATAAAATTAATTAAATAAGAAATAGTAAGACAAATTAACAAAAGGTTTTTTAAAAATTTATACCTTATTTATTAGCGTTTTTTACTATATTCATAGTATCTAGCGCAATTAGATATTCTTCATCAGTAGGTATTCGATATACTTTAACTTTTGATTTTGGAGTTGTAATTAGTTCTATTGTGTTTCTAGGTAAATTTAGATTTTTCTTTTCGTCTAATTCTACACCCAAATAAGTTAAACCTTTTAAAATTTCTTGTCGCACTAATTCGTCATTTTCGCCTATTCCGCCAGTGAATATGATATAATCTACTCCATTCATAACAGAGGCGTATGCACCAATATATTTTTTAATTGAATAATTCATCATATCAAAAGCAAGTTTGCATTTAGGGTCGGTTATATTCTTTTCTATATCCATCATATCTGAACTTAAATTTGAAATGCCTTGAATACCACATTCTTTATTTAAAAAGCTAATAGTTTCGCCAATAGACATTTTTGTTTTATTCATAATAACTTCAATTATAGCTGGGTCAATATCTCCAGAGCGTGAGCCCATCACAACTCCTGCAAGTGGAGTATAACCCATAGATGTATCAATGCTTTTTCCTTCCATTATAGCGGTAACACTGCTACCACCACCTAAATGACAAGAAATAACTTTTTTACCTTTTAGTCCACCTACTATTTTTGCAAGTTCGCCCGATACATACCTATGGCTTGTTCCGTGGAAACCATATCTTCTGATTTTATAATCTTCATACATATTGAGTGGCAAAGCATATAAATACGCAATTTCTGGCATTGTTGAATGAAATGCTGTATCAAATACTACTACATTTTTCTTGTTTGGCATAAGTGACATTGACGCTTCCATTCCCATAATTGCAGCGGGATTATGTAAAGGAGCCATATCTACAATTTGTTTTAATTTTTTCAAAACTGCATTTGTTACTTCAACACTAGAAGTAAATTCTTCACCCCCATGCACCATTCTGTGTCCTATTGCATCAATTTCGTCAAGAGATTTTATAACACCAAATTTTTTATCTAATAAATAATTTATAGAGACTTCTAAAGCGCCCTTGTGGTCGGTAATATCTATTACAGCTTTAACTTCATCTTTGTTTTCCGCTTTATATTTAATATAAGGCTCTTTTAACCCAATCTTTCTAATTGTAATATTCGCATAAACATGTCTTTTTTCAGGGTCAACCAATTGTGCTTTTAATGAAGTTGAACCAGAGTTAATAACTAAAATTTTCATCTTTTCTCCTTAAATTACAGGCGATAGCCGTTTGTTTTATATTACAACATATAATTTTTTTTTGCAATTATTTTAATTTAATTTGTAGATAAAATTATAAAAACTTTATAAAAGTTATTGACAAAAATCAAATTTTTAGATAGAATACTTAAGTAAAGAAATCCACGACTTGGGGTTTATGAATTTTTATAATTTAACTATTTAATTTATTTTTATTTATAATCTTAATAATCATATCTTCATAAGTGGAAATAATATGGAGGTAAATATGGCAGTTCCTAAGGGAAAGGTAAGTAAAGCTAGACGCGATTCTAGAAGACACGCTGAGAATAAAAAATTATCAAGTGCAAACCTAGTAGAATGTCCTCATTGCCACGAATTAAAAGTAGCACACCTAGTATGCAAAAAGTGCGGTTACTATAATGGCGTTGAGAGAGTTAAAAAAGACGAACAAAAATAAGCCACTTAAAAATGAAAAACTTTAAGTGGTTTTTTATTGTCCCTACCTATTAAAATATTAATTATATATCAATTTAATTTTCAAAATGTAGTTGTTAAAAATTTTATAATATTTATATAGATATTTAAAACTATTAAATTTAATATACAAAAATGGATTATAATGATGAGTATTGCAAATATAATCCCAATCAATAAAATTTATTAATATAATTTAATAATTTATTCAATTAATATAAATAAGATAAAGTATAATAATATAACTTAAATAATATTGACTATATCAATATAGCTCAATTTATTAATATAAATTTATTAAGATCAATAAAATTTAATTAATTATGTATTTATTTAGTTGATTATGAATATCCATATTAGATTTTTAAAAGTTTATTTTGTTAACTTTTATAATGCAATTTAATTATTAGTAAATTGTAAACTAATTAATTTAACTTAGTTTAATAAAATAGAAATTATTTTATAATAGCATAATAAAATAAAAAATGGTGACCCCGCCGGGACTCGAACCCAGAACAATTCCTTAGGAGGGAACCGTAATATCCTGTTTTACTACGAGGTCATTTAATGAATTCTTTATTTTTAAATTTAATGCTTTCTTTTTAATAATTTAACATAGAATTAATAATTTTATATATTATCAATTTTCAATATTATATTAAAAATTAAGACTTTATTAGAGTCTAACATATTAATATTAAAAAGGCAATAGAAACTAAAAAAAATCGCTAACTTGCGATTAATTTTTTTTCTTTTTCTTATCGTTAGTCTTTGTAGCAGAGTTGCCTTTTACTTCAATTACTCCGATAGTTTGCAATATTGATTTTGCAGTTTCAGTAGGTTCAGCACCTTTGAAAATCCAAGCCTTTGCTTTTTCGCTATCAATTTTAATTTCAGCTGGATTTTTTAATGGGTTATATGTTCCTAATGTATCAATAACCTTACCATCACGAGCAGTTCTTGAATCAGCAACAACTACACGATAAAATGGACTTTTCTTGTCGCCAAGTCTTGTAAGTCTAATTCTAACAGCCATAATAACTCCTTTATCTGTAAAGCATTTTACCTTTACATTATAATTTATATCTTTATTTTTGTCAACACTTTTTCAATAAATTTTAACTTAATTACAATATTACAAAAAGATATAATTTAAGGCATTATTATTTTTGAATTGAAATATAACTTTTACTTACTATTTAACTGATAACTGTATGTAATATATACATATCTCATAATTACAATATCAAATCAATTATTAAATATATATGAATTTTATATTTCAACACAATTAATATATCTGATATGTTATATCATTTTAAATTCAATATTGTACTATATTTACAATTTAATTATCAGTCCGTACTTTTTTTATGATTTTTATTAAAACGATAAAAACAATATAATATTAAATTTAAAATTTACGTTTACTATATATTTAAAATTTATCTGATAATCAATGCATATATATAATTAATATTTACAATCTTAAATTATTTATTGCATATTTAAATTTTCAATATTTAATCTTTTTTATCATTAATTATTAATTCGTTAATTTTATCTCTTATGAGATTTGACACTTCTAATAAATACTCTTTGTCCCCTACTTTGTTTTTGTCCAAATAAATAGGATCACCTATTACAATTTTTGAAAACCTAAAAAATCCAACCTTTTTTGTAAACGCTATAGGTATAATAGGTGCATCTTCTTTAAGAGCAAACATACCTGCGCCTTCTTTAACCTCTCCTTCTTTTATTAATGCAGATTTAGACCTAGTTCCTTGAACAAAAACGCAAAGAGGCTTATTATCTTTTAGTACCTTTATCGAATTTTTAATAGAACTAATTGACGGATTTTTTCTATCTACAGGAATTGCTCCTAACTTTTTTAAAATACAAGAAAATAGTTTATTTTTAAACGCCTCAATTTTGGCTAAAAAATATATTTTCTTTTTTAATCTCATCTGTAAAACCACAGGGTCAAAAATTGACATATGATTAGACACGATAACACATTTGCTTTTTTTTATAACAACTTTACTTTGATTTCCTTTAAATTTTAAAAATGTAGGTAGCAAAATAGTAACCGGCAAAAATAATATTAAAAAATATACAATAAACATAATTATCCCCTTTTATGCGAAAATTTATGAAAATTTATCAATTTTTTACGATTTTTTATTAAATTTTAACAAATTTTTAAATAATTCTTGCAATTTTTATGAAATTGATTTTGCTGTTGACCAAGCGATTTGAAGATTAAACCCGCCAGTTAGAGCATCTACGTCTATTACTTCACCTATAAAATACAAGCCATCTACTTTTTTAGATTCCATATTTTTAGGAGATATTTCTTTGCAATCCACCCCACCTGAAGTAATTATCCCATTTGAGATATTATCTAATTTATCTATAACTAAATTTAATGATTTCAAACCCTTGAAAATTTTTTCGATATCTGATTTATTTAAAAATTTAGAGGTTGTATCATTTAATTCTAATTTTTTCATAAAAAATTTTACAAAATTAGATGGCATCAAAGTTTTCAAATAATTTGATATATATTTATTTTTAAATTCATCTGATTTTAATTCTCTTTCAAATTTATTCTCTAGCATTTGAATGCTAAGCCCTGGCTTTAAGTCTATTGATAAAATTTTGCCTTGAAGATTCTCTAATTTATTAAGGCGACTAGAAATTGATAAAATTAGTGGTCCACTTACGCCTTTATCAGTGAATAAAATTTCGCCTATTTCAGAGTTGTATTTTTCGCAATACACTTTTACATTTTTTAAAACGATTCCCTGTAAAGATTTTACATCATCTTTTAATATGATAGGTACTAATGCGGGCTTTAAATTAGTTACATTTATTCCAAAAGATTTTGCAATTTCATAGCCAAACCCTGTTGAACCCGTCAAAGGATAACTTACTCCACCTGTTGCAACTACTACATTATATGAAGTGTATTTAATATCATTTTTACACAAAATATTGAATATGTTGTTGTCTTTTTTAACCGAAATTACCTCTGTATTTAATTTTACATCAACATTTAGACTGTTTATTTTATTAGATAATACCTTTATAACATCGCTTGATTTGTCAGATGTAGGGAAAACTCTATTTCCTCTTTCTATCTTTGTTTTTAATCCTATTGAGTTAAAAAATTCTATAGTCTGATTAGGTGTAAATCTAGAAAGTGATGACAACATAAATTTAGAATTTGTAACTATGTTTTCGATATGTGATTTTACATCGCTAAAATTTGTAAGATTACATCTGCCTTTACCTGTTATAAACAATTTCTTACCTAACTTTTCATTTTTTTCTAAAATGCAAACAGTTTTACCCATTTCTTTTAAAGAAATGCTAGCCATCATACCGCTAGCACCTCCCCCTATAATTATAAAATCATATATCATTACATTTCCTCACAATACTCTTCGTATGTTGTAGATTTATCATATTCTTTTGTTTTATTTATCCTTATAATTCTGTTTGCTACAGTTTGCACAATTTCTTCATCGTGCGTTGTAAATAATATATTGCCCTGAAATTTTTTCATTCCGTTATTAAGTGCTGTAATTGATTCCAAATCTAGATGGTTTGTAGGTTCGTCCATAATTAATAAATTACCAGAAGTCAGCATCATTTTTGCTAACATACAGCGAACTTTTTCGCCACCTGACAAAACTTTTGCTTTTTTCTCTGCCTCTTCTCCACTAAACAACATTCTGCCAAGCCACGAACGCAAGAAGGTTTGGTCATTTTCTTTTGTAAATTGACCTATCCATTGCACTAAATTCAAATCACAATTTTCAAAATATTTATTGTTATTTTGAGGTAGATATGAAAATTTTATAGTTTTACCGAAAGTAAATTTTCCTTCATAATCAGTATCTTCGCCTGCCAATATGTTAAATAAAGCAGTTATTACCGCACTATTATCACTAAAAAACGCTATTTTATCTTTATCTGAAACAGTAAAGGATACATTTTCAAATAAACCTTTTTTAGTCAAATTTTCGACTTTTAAAATATCATTTCCAATTCTTGCATCAAATCTAAAATCTATATAAGGATATTTTCTAGAACTAGGTTTAATGTCTTCAATAGTCAAACGCTCCAATTCCTTTTTTCTAGAAGTTGCCTGTTTAGATTTTGAAGCATTTGCAGCAAATCTAGCAATAAATTCTTTCAATTCTTGTGCCCTTTGTTCTGCTTTTTTATTTTGATCTTTCATCTGTTTTAATGCAAGTTGTGAAGATTCATACCAAAAATCATAATTGCCCACATATAATGTTATTTTTTGATAATCTAAATCACAAATATGAGTACAAACTTTGTTTAAAAAGTGTCTGTTATGTGATACAATTATAACAGTGTTCTCAAAATTTAAAATAAATTCTTCCAAAAATTTAATTGTTTTTACATCAAGATTATTTGTAGGTTCATCTAAAATCAAGTTATCTGGGTTTGAAAAAATCGCCTGAGCCAACAAAACTTTCACCTTCATTTTTGCATCAAGTTCGCTCATTAGTTTATAGTGGTATTCTTCACTAATGCCAATAGAATTTAATAATGCTTGCGCCTCTGATTCCGCATCCCAACCATTTAATTCCATAAATTCTGCCTCTAAATCTGCAAGACGCATACCCTGTTCATCTGTAAATTCTGTTAAAGCATACAACTTTTCTTTTTCGTCCATAATTTCAACAAGTCGCTTATGACCTAATAAAACTGTACGAATAACTGTGCAATCATTGTATTTTTCCTGATTTTGTTCTAAAACTGATACTCGCTCATTTTTAGGGATAATAACTTCGCCTTTGTTTGGTTCTATTTCACCTGTTAAAATTTTTAAAAAAGTGGATTTTCCTGCTCCATTAGCCCCTATAATTCCATAACAATTTCCCTTTGTAAATTTAATATTTACATCTTCAAATAATTTTCTTGAACCAAATTGCAAACTGACATTCGCTACTGTAATCATATAACTCTCCTATTAAGTTATATTAACAGAAATGCTGAATTTTAACAAGTCTATTTTTCAATTTTTTTTTATGTCTTGACCAAGAGTTCTTAATATTTTATCAAAATCTTCATAACCTCGCATAATTACTTCAATATTTTCTATCTCGCAACTATCTTCAATGGTAAGTGCCGTCAAAACAAGACCTGCCCCTGCCCTTAAATCAGTTGCCCTAACTGTTGCTCCATTTAAACTTTTTTTGCCTTCTATAATTATAGAATTTTCCCTTTTTTTAATGCACGCACCAAATTTTTTAAACTCATCAACTACCTTAAATCTATCCTCGAAAACTTTTTCAACTATTTCTGACTTGCCATTGCAACATAAGGCAAGCGAAATAAATATTGATTGCATATCGGTTGGAAATTGTGGAAAAGGTCCTGTTACAATTTTAAAAGGTTTTAATTTCGCATTAGAATATAAATAAATTGCATTTTGATATTTAGCAATTTTTGCACCAACTTTTTTAAGATAAAAAATCACAGGTTCCAAGGAATCTTGTTCAATGTTAGACAACATAATTTCTCCACCTAAAATAGTTGTCAAAACAAGCAATGTCCCTGCCACTATTCTATCGCCAATAGGTTTATATGCAATAGGTTTTGGAAATATTTTTCTGCCATAGATTGATATTTTTTTACTGCCAGCGCCAACTATTACATAGCCCAATGAATTTAAAAAACTTGCTAAATCCTTTATTTCAGGTTCTTTTGCAGGATTTATTATGGTAGTTATTCCTTCAAGTTCTAGTGATGCAAAGATAGTGTTAATTGTAGCCCCAACACTAGGATACCTTAACTCTACGACTCCAGAATGCATATTTTTTCCATTAAATATCAATACATCTTGTACAATTTCATATCTAGCGCCAAGACTAGCAAGAGCGTCAAGATGAATATCTATGTTTCGCTTACCTATATCACAACCACCTGGCAGTGATATTTCACATTGCTTAAATCTAGTAAGCATAGCCCCCACAAGAAAAATTGAAGCACGAAAATTTTTAGCAAAATCACAATCTAAACTGGAATATGTAATATTTTGAGAATGTATTATAAGATTTTCATTTACCCTTTCACTAGTAATTCCTAATAACCCAACTACATTTAAAAGTTCTTCAACATCTTTTATTTTAGGTACTAATATCAATTCACAATCATTTTTCTGTAAAACAGTTGAACAGATAATGGGCAATATTGAATTTTTAGCACTTTTGATTTGAATGCTACCGTTTACTTTTCTTTTCCCTCTTGTCAAATAAGCTTGTGCCATTACGCCTCCTACTATCTTGTAAAGATTTATATAAAAATAAATATAAAATATTATATTTAATAAAGTATATTAATATGTTTAGTAAGGCTAATTTATATCTAAACCAACAAAAATTAATTATATAAAAGCAATTAATCTATTATTAATTTAACATTAAAAAAATATTACTGAATAAATATAAAATTAATTAAATATATAGTTTTATACCAGTAGTTATTAATATTTATAAATAAAAAAATGTATATAAAAACAAATCATATACACTTTTTAATTTTCATTTTTAGTTATTTGTTTTGAGACGTTTAACACAACTCCTATTGCGGACATGAAAACAAAAAGCGAAGTACTCCCTGCACTAATGAATGGCAAAGGTAGTCCTGTCGGCGGGATACTACCTGTAACTACCGCAATATTTATAATTACTTGAATACATATTATTGCACCTATTCCAAAACATAGTAATGATTGGAATCTATTTTTTGCTTTAATCCCAACTTTAAAAATTGTAAAAATTAATATTAAATAAACAATAATTAAAACTGCGCACCCAATAAGACCTAGTTCTTCTGCTATTATTGAAAAAATAAAATCACTTTCACTAAAAGGTAAGAATTGTCTTGCTTGCCTTGAATTGAATAATCCGACACCAAAAAGTCCTCCACCACCAATTGCATACAAAGATTGAATGAGTTGATAGCCTTCTGCAAGAGGGTTTTCCCAAGGGTCAATAAAAGCAATAATACGTTTTAATCTGTAAGGTTCAATTAGCACTAAAATTATACCTAAAATAATTACGGGTATAACCATAATTGCAAAAAATCGTAATTTTACCCCACCCAACAAAAGCATAAAAACAAAACTGAGACCTAAACAAATAGTTATACTCATATTTGGTTCTAACATAATTAATAAAAGGTATATACCACCTAAAATTAGACTAATAAAAATGTTCTTATTTTTCTGCAAAAAATCATTATTACTAAATAAACCAGCAAGGGCAAAAATTAAGCAAAATTTTGCTATTTCACTGGGTTGCATAGAAAATGAGCCTATTTGAATCCATCTGGTTGCCCCGTAACTTGATTTAGATAGTCCTGGGACAAATACTAACAAAAGAAAAACTAATCCAACAATATAAAATATTATGTAAAATTTTTTGTATATAAGCGAAGGCACAAAACTAGTAATAATTAAACCTATTATGCCTATAACTACACCTACAATTTGCTTTTTAAGATAAAAAAACTTGTCCGCAAAATACAATTCACTTGTATAAAAACTTGCAGAATATACCATAATAACGCCAAAAATTGAAAGCAACAAAGTGCATACAATAATTATTATTGAATCACGATTTTTTAAAATGTTCACAACATATTATATTTTTTTTGATTTTTAATATGACTTTAGCATTTTAAAACATTTTAAAATATTTTAAAGACATTTATTATAATCTACTTAAAATTTATATTCACTAAATGTTTCATAAGTGAAATTATAGAAATATTAATCGCATATCCTTTCAATTTAAAATCTAGTTAACCTTCAATTATATATTTTAATGACTTGATATTACATAAAAAATAAAAAAAGACCGCTAAAAGTGTCTGACTTTCGGGGTTCACTTCAAAGCAGTCAAATTATTTAGAGATTTTTTTATCAAGATAACTTGCAAGTCTAGATTTTTTTCTATCAGCGTTACCTTTTTTGATAATATTTTTACTAACAGCCGAATCAATAATTGATACAGTTTCACTTAAAAGTGATTTTGCATTATCTATTTCATTGGCATCAACAGCAAGTTTAAATTTTTTGATATAAGTAGCAATTTTACTTTTTACCATTTTGTTTTCCATTGCTTGTCTTTCAGCCACAAGGACACGCTTTTTTGCTGATTTTATATTAGCCATATAACCTCCATTGATTTTTATTGTAACATAAAATATTATTTTTTGCAATAATTTTATCAAAATTTTTATAAATTAGTCATTTTCTTCTTTTAAAGTTTCTATAAATTTATCGATATTTTTTCTCATATATCTCTCACCTTTTTTAATAGATTTTAAAGCAAAATCTTTGTTGAAATCAGTCAATTTTAAATCTTTTTGAGGAATTTCAATTCTAACAGTAGAATAATTTTTTTTAAGTGCTGTCATATTAGTCTGCAGTAATGAAATTGCGTTTAATACCTTTGCTAACATTTTAATTCTTAAGCTCACAATTTGTGAACGATAATCTGCCAAAACATCTATTGATAAAATAGGATTTTTAGGATATTTTTCATAAGCGACATCTTCTGGTAAATTATTAGACACTCCGCCGTCACACATATTAATTCCATTTATTTTTACTGCAGGGAAAATCGCAGGAACAGCCATACTAGCAAGCACATTATTATATAATTTTCCTGAATTCAACCAATATTCTTTCCCTGTATCCAAAGATGAAGCTACTGCTATAAATGGAATTTTTGTGTCTTCTGCCTCAGTTTCTTTAAAAATTTCATATAAAATTTTTTTTACTTTTTTCCCTTGCAAAATACTTTCTTTAAACAACATCATTACTTCTAAATCTTGAATTTTTTTTCTAGTCATTTTCAAAGCTATTTCTTCCATTTGAGTACTAGTAAAACCCAAGGCATACATTGCACCCACTATTGCCCCCATAGAAGTGCCAACAATTAAACTAGGCTTTAAATTATATTCTTCTAGTACCTTAATAACACCTATATGAGCAAACCCTTTAACTGAACCACCACTTAAAACCAAACTAAAATTTTTCATAACCTACCTTTTAAAAGTCAAATAAAACTACATAAAATTACGAATTTTGTAAAATTAGGTAAAACATTAAATATGTTATTTTAATCTTAATAAAGATATTATATGATTAAAACAATAAAGTCAAATCTAATTATATTGATTTTCTCGCTAATTTTTATATTTATTATAATTATAAATCCCAAAACCTATATTAATTCCACAATAAATGCCTCTATAATTTTTTTAAACAATGTTTTCCCAAGTTTATTTCCATTTTTTGTTTTTACAAAAATAATTAACAATTTAACTCCCGAAATAAAAGTTTTAGATGGTGTTGTAAACAAGGTATTTAAAGTAAATGGTAAATATGGTTATATTGTAGCGCTAAGTTTTCTTTCTGGTTATCCTATAGGTGCAAAATTAGTTGCTAACGCATATTCTGAAAAAAGAATAACTTATAACGATTCAGTAAAATTATTATCACTTTGTTCGTTAAGTGGTCCTATGTTTATAGTGGGCAGTATAGGAATTGGAGCCTTTTCAAGTTTAAAGATAGGATATCTATTATTATTATGTCATTATATAGGTGCTATATTAAACGGACTAATTTATAGTCAAAAATCAAGTTTAGAAAATGCTTCTATTTTAGAATATAAAAAAGAAAATAAAACACTTGCTGACAGTATGTATGATTCAATTATTTCAATTTTTTTAGTAGGTGGATTTATAATAATTTCATCAATATTAATAGATATTCTAAACAACACAAAAATATTTGAAAAAATAACATACATCATATGTAAAATACCATTTTTAAACGATAAAGAATACATCGTTAACGCGTTTTTAAATGGATTAATAGAAATCACTCGTGGAATAATAGATTTATCTTCAACTACCGCTCCTATAAAAATTCAGTTTGTAATTACTAGTTTTTTAATTGCATTTTCAGGTGTTTCAATATTTATGCAGTCAATTGCGTTCATAACTACAATAGGTATAAAAAAGAGTAAATTTTTTAAAATAAAATTTACTCAAGCAATATTAACCACCTTTGTATCAATAATAATTTCAAACATTTTCTTGTAACCTAAAATCATATTAAAATTCACAATTTTTAGGTGTTCTAGGGAATAATTGTACATCTCTTATATTATTGATTCCTGTAACGTACATTAAAAATCTTTCAAAACCTAGTCCATATCCAGAATGATAAACTGAACCAAATTTTCTAAGATTTACATACCACCAATAATCTTCTTCTTTTAAATTTGCGTCTTTTAATTTTTGTCTTAACACATCAAGTCTTTCTTCTCTTTGTGATGAGCCCACCATTTCACCTATTCCTGGGACCAACAAATCACTTGCAGCAACAGTTTTATTGTCATCATTTAAACGCATATAAAATGCTTTAATTTCTTTTGGATAATCTGTTACAAAAACAGGCTTTTTGAAAATCTTTTCGCATAAATACCTTTCGTGTTCACTTTGCAAATCATCACCCCAAGAAATCTTAAATTCAAATTCATCATTGTGTTTTTCTAACAATTTTACAGCCTCTGTATAACTAATTCTAGCAAAAGATGAATTTACCACCATATTTAACCTATCAAGCAGGGTATTATCTACAAATTTATTAAAAAATTCTACTTCATCTTTACAATTTTTCAATAGATATGAAATTAGATATTTAACAAATTCTTCAATATTGTCTAATAGTCCAGTTAAATCACAAAACGCCATTTCTGGTTCAATCATCCAAAATTCATTTGCGTGTCTTGTAGTGTTTGAATTTTCAGCTCTAAAAGTCGGACCAAAAGTATAGATTTTTGTGTAAGCAAGTGCTAACGCTTCTCCTTCTAACTGTCCTGTTGGCGTTAAAAATACAGGTTTCCCAAAAAAATCATTATTTGGCTTTAAAGGAATTTTTCTTGACTCATTATAAATGTCTAAATTTGTTAATCTAAAAACATCACTACCACCCTCACAGTCAGCGGCAGTAATAATAGGAGTATGCACATATACAAAACCTTTCTTGTGAAAAAATTCGTGAATTGCATACGACATTTCACTTCTTACTCTAAAAACTGCATTAAATAAATTAGTTCTAGGTCTTAAATATGCAATTTCACGCAAAAACTCAATGCTATGCCCTTTTTTTTGCAAAGGATAACTATCATCAGTTTTTGATAAAATGTTTATTTTGCTTGCATTAATTTCAAAAGGCTGTTTATTTGAAGGTGTGTATTTTACTATTCCCTCAATTTCTAAAGAAGACCCAGCATTTAATTTGCAGGCTTTAGAAAAATTATCTAAATTATTATTCAAAACAATTTGTGCATTAGAAAAACATGTCCCGTCCGAAATTGTTAAAAAAGCAAAATTTTTCATATCTCTTGCACTTTTAACCCAACCGCCTACTTTTACTTGTAAATTATTAAATTTTTCTACATTTTCGTAAATTTGCCTAATATCCGTTCTATTCATAATTACCTCGTCTAGATTATACAACAATAAAAAAAATATTTCAATAATAAGCATAATTAAAATTTAAAAATATGAAAAAAGAAAATATTAATATATTTATGATATATCAATTAACGTAATATCTATTATTTATAAGTTAATTTTATAAACCTATAAAATCGATAAATATATAACACAATAAATAATTAGTATAAATATATTTAGGAAAATATAAAATAATTAGCATTAGTCAAATTTTTTTCTCACTTATCAAATAATATAGATACGTATATCAGATTTTATAGTTATATTCAAATTAAAAATTATATACAAATCTATTAAATCACATCTAATAAATTTTATTTATTAAAAATTAAATTAAAAATATGTAGTACTAAAAACAAAACTTTATATTGAAGTTAAGCATTTTTTAATGAGAATTTTTAATAATAAAATTAAAATTCACAAGCAATCTAAAAATAAATATTTTATTTAGTTAATACACTCTTTACGCGCATAAAATAAAATTTAAATCGTGCAAAGAAATACCTTATTAGGCTATTAATACATTTATATATAATACACATTGAGATTTTACTAAAAATATTAAAATTTTATTAAAAATAAAAAAGACCTGTGTGGTCTTTTTATAAGAGTTAGTCTTCTTTACAATAATAACTTCCAGAATGTTGAGTAGCTGGGAATCTTTGTCCTTTTTCAAGGTATAAAGAACCGCCATTGTTACCTTGAGCATCATAAGCAGTATAATTACCACTTTCAGGAGCTACATTACCGGGAACCCATTTTTTGCTTTGCATATCTACCTCCTATACTAGTTTGTTCATCGTATTATGTTTTATACATTTTTTATAATTTTTTTAAACTATTTTTAAAAACGTTTTTGACTTAATTTAAATCGTTTTAATATTGTTTATTAATAATTATATTTTAAAAATATATAAAATTTTAAAATATTTGATAAATTTTTCGTAGTTTTATTCATTTTTTTATTTAATTTAAACTTATTTAGATTAATTTTATGTATTTTATATATTGAATATACGCACAAAAATTTTTTATTCATTATTATACATTTGCTTTATAAAAGAATTTTAAAAATTAAAATATTATACTTTATATAAATCTTATAACTTAAGATAGTTACAAATAATTATATTATGGTTTAATTTGTAATAATTCAAGTTGGTTAAAACATCTTTTTATAATTATATTATTTACTTATACTAATACTATATAAGTATTATATAAACATCAATTTTATATAGTTTTATAAATACACAAACAAAAATTTTAATAAATATTTAAAATATTGTGGTAATATATAAAATAATTGTTATATTCAATTGTTTTTTTAAATTTTAAGAAATTTTTCTTTGATTTAATTGATTTATAGAATTTGTTAAATTAACTATATGTTATGTTGTAACTAGCAAAACATCTTCATTTTTGTAAAGCATAGTTTTATAAGATGGTATTTGTGAAACCACATATCCACCTGTGCCTGACACATCGTAATTTAACCCTAATCCTTTTAATATAGCACCTGCCTTTGAAATTGGAAGACCTATTAAGTTTGGCATCTCCACATCTTTTTTAATCGTCAATGAATTTTCATCATCGGGCAAAAAGTTTAATTTTGTAAATATTTCTTGAAATACTTGTTGACCTATAGGCTTTGCTACTACGCCACCATAATATGCTCCGTTTGATGGCTCATCTACACAAACAATCATAATATATTTCGGGTTATCACAAGGATACACCCCTATAAATGAAGATACATATTTACCACTTGCAATACTTCCATCTATATATTTTTGAGCTGTTCCTGTTTTCCCGCCAACATCATATCCTGCAACAAAAGTTAATTCATCTTCAGATTGATTTATATTAAGTCTTAAAAAGTCTCGCAGAATTTCTATAGTCTCAGTATTTAGTGTATTGTTTGAAGAACTTACACTATATTTGTATATTTCTCCAGTAGAATTATAAAGGCTATCAATCAAATGTGGAGTAGTAAATTTCCCCGTCAAAATTCCCGAAACTGCATAAATTAATTGCAAAGGTGTTACCGCAACTGCCTGACCAAAACCTATTCTTGCTAAATCAACATTAGTTACAACACTTTCATCTAGCATTAAGCCCGAACTTTCACTTGCAATATCTACTCCTGTTTTATTCCCTATTCCAAACATTTGTAAATATTTATAAAATGTTTCAACTCCTAATTTTGATGCTAATTGAACAAAACAGCAGTTACAAGAATTTTTAAATGCTTCTTGCAATGTCTGACTTCCGTGCCCTGTCGTTTTCCAACATTTGATTCTTTGTCCATCAACCGTAGTACTACCATTGCAATAAAATTTATCATCTACGCTTACTAATCCTTCATTTAAAGCAGCAGCTAAAGTTAAAATCTTAAATGTACTTCCCGGCTCATAAACATCTACAACACAAGAATTTTTGCTAAGTTCATTTAATATACTTAAATTTGTTCTATCAGGATTATTCAAATCAAAACTAGGTTTTACTGTCATTGCTTTAATTCCGCCTGTTTCTGCGTCTAATATTATTCCGTATGCTTTCTTGGCATTATGTTCAATCATTGCATTATTCAATGCTGTCTCCATAGCCGTTTGCATATATATATCAATTGTTAGTTTCATATCTACGCCATCAATTGATGGTATATAATAAGTCAAAGTGTTTTCAATATCTTCCCCACTTGCTGTAGTTTGACTCAAAGTTTTACCCGGTATTCCTTTTAAGTACAGGTCGTAAAAACTTTCAAGTCCCGCTTGTCCGCTAGAATCTATTGTACAATATCCTAAAACTTGAGTTAGCATATCAGAATAAGGATAATATCTTTTAACATTCTGACTTAAATAAATTCCTTTTAATCCACTGTTTACTAGTGACAATGCTATATCTTCATCAACCTGCAGTTTGATTAATGATTCGCCAATGCTTGTATTTGTAACCTTTGCATAAACAGAGTCAAAATCAAGATTCAAAGTATTGCTTAAAAGCGATGCTACACCTGATTTATCTTTTACATTTCTCGCCCTTACATAGACATCATAAGTTGTAACACTAGTTGCAAGTTTTATACCGTTACAATCTAATATTTCACCTCGCTTTGCTGACAAAGGTAAATCCCTAAACCATTCTTCACTTGCTTTTACCTGTAATTCAGGCGACTTGAAAAGCATTAAATAAAACAATCTGCAAAACAATGCAATAAAAACAAGTATTATTGATAAAATAATTGCCAAAATTCTTCTTTTCAGATTGAATGAATTATAATAAAATTTTAGTTTGCTCACATAATATTATATTTTTAAAATTTCCCTTTATGAATTAGACTTAACAACTATTTATTTTTTGTTTATGTTATAAATCTTGCAAAATTTTGAATTTGCCCGCAGATGCTTTTAAATAAAAAAATTATAAGCACATTAAAAGAATAATTATTAACTTTTAAATACTTATAATTTAATATATTAAATACTTCTTTCAATCATATCAATAGCACGCTGATTTGCTTCAATATCCGCATTGACTGTCGCTAAAGATATAGCAGTAGTGATTGCCGTTATAACTAAAACCATAAAGACTATTGCATACAACCCAAAATAATATTTAATCCTAGATTTCAATCTTTCTTGTTTTTCTTCGCTTTTTAATTTAAAATTCACTACAGGATTTACTTGTTTAGAATTCAATTTAACTTCATTTAACTTTTTATCTATTTGAGCTGCTCTTAATCTCTCTTCTTCAATTTGTTTTTCTTCAAGTTCTCTAAGTTTAATTTCCTCATCTGACAAAAGGTATTTTTTTATTCCCTCTTCATCATTTTGTTTATAAGAATAGTTTGCAAAAGCATTTATTGATTTATCATCTTTCATTTCATCTATTTTGATGTATTTTTCAAATTCATCTTGCATATACCACTCCTTTTTTAATATTTTATAAAAAAATCTAAAATTTTGCAAATATTTAACTAAAAATCGTAAAAATATATAGTTAAATTTGCAATTATATTTTTTTTAACAATTTATAGTTTTTCAATAACGCGCATTTTTGCACTTGCGCTTCTTGAATTTTCATCTAATTCTTTTTGTGATGGTATTATAGGCTTTTTAGTTATCAATTTAATATCAGCTTTGTGATTGCAAACGCATTTTGGAATTTTCGGCGGACACAAACAATCAGTTGAATGAATTTTAAAGGCTTTTTTAACAATTTTATCTTCAAGTGGTTGAAAAGTAATAACTACTAATCTTCCTTTTGATTTTAGACTTGCAATCATATCTTCTATCCCTGAAATTAAATCATCTAATTCTTTATTAACTTCTATTCGTACTGCTTGAAATGTTTTTCCATTTATTCCAGGTTTATCTTTTAATTTTATAGGATAGCAACTCTTTATTATTTCTTTTAATTCAAAAGTGGTTTCAATAGGTTTTTTCTGCCTTGTTGTAACTATCTTTTTTGCTATCGATTTTGCGTGTTGTTCCTCTCCAAATTCAAACAAAATTTTTCTTAAATCTTCTTCGCTATACTCATTTACGACCTTATAAGCATCAAGCGGATTTAATTTATCCATTCGCATATCTAATCTGCCGTCGTGCATATAACTAAATCCTCTGTCCGCTGTATCCAACTGATAAGATGACACTCCAAGGTCTGCTAAAATTCCATCAACATATTGTATATTTAACTCATTTAATACCCTTGATATATCCTTAAAATTTGAATTGACTATAATTAGTTTGTCCGAATATTTTTTTAATAACTCTTTTGAAAAATTTATTGCATCACTATCTTTATCAAATGCAATTAATCTGCCTGTAGTCAATCTTTTGAGTATTTCAAGGCTATGACCTCCTCCACCCAAAGTGCAATCAACATAAATGCCTTCTGGTGAAATATTTAAATTCTCTATAGCTTCTTTTTTCATTACTGAATAATGTACAAATTCCATTTTACCTCAATTAATTCATTTTTTATATCATTTAATATTTTTATTGTTTAAATTGTAATCCTTATTTTATATGTAAAAATTTTAATCTTTAATAAATTTTTATATTTACAACTTTTGTTTCAACTATATTTTACTTCAAAATTTGATAAATAGCAAACAAAAAAGACAATATACTGTCTTTTAGGTTTTGTTTTAATTTATTTACAATTTTATTTATATTTTTGATTTACATTTTATTTTATAATTTTGATTTACATTTTTTTGCTTTTTTCATTTTTATAAACTGTTTTTTTTATTTTTTATATTAACACATTTATTTTATAATCTATCATAAAAACAAGACTTTACTAAATTTAATAATATTTTATATTTATGAAATTTAGTGTTCTTTTTCAATGCAATTAACATAAATAATCAAGTTCTATAGAAGTTCTAAAATAATTTTATTTGAGATATAGAAATATTTCTGGTCTATTATTAAAAATCCATTTTCTATTTTCATAATTTTATGTTTAATAAAATCGTTTATTGCTTCTTTTTTAGATTGCAATAAATCTTCTTTAAAATCAATTTTAAATTTTTCAAGGTCTAATCCTATTGAAGTTCTAAGTGACAACATAATTCTTTCAGTTCTTCTTTTGCTGTCTGTAATATACTCATCTGTAGCAATAGGTAATTCGTGTTTATTTAATAATCTATCACAATAACTATCTAATCTTATTGTATTCATTAATCTATGTCCGCCATAAAAACTTGAAGCGGACACTCCAAGACCCAAATATTCGACTCCTGACCAATATTTTGAATTATGTCTTGATTCAAATGTTGAACGAGCAAAATTTGATACTTCGTATTGTAGAAAATTTTCTTTTTTTAGCATTGATGCTACCATATTATACATATCAGCACATTCTTCTTCGCTTAAAGGTTTTAAATCCCCCATATTTACTTTATCATATAAAACTGTGCTTTTTTCAACTTGCAAAGTATATACTGAAATGTGTTGAACTTTTTGCTTTAAACAATAATTGACAGTATCTTTTACCGCCGCCATAGTTTGATTAGGTAGGCCAATCATAATATCTGCACAAACATTTCTAAATCTCATTTTATGCAAAAGATTAAATGTGTTATCGATGTTTTCCATAGATTGAATTCTGCCTAATGCCTTCAACAAGTTTTCATCTAAACACTGTACCCCTATACTTACTCTATTTACACCCGCTTGAATGTATTCAAAAAGTTTTTCTTCAGTACAACTAGAAGGATTGATTTCTATAGTGAATTCTGTGTCTTTTGAAAACTTAAAACTCGACCAAATTTTTCTAGCAAGTGCTATAATAAAACCTTCATATACAAATGACGGAGTGCCACCACCTATATAAAGTGTGTCAAATTCTTTGTCAATGAACTTTTTTTTCATAATATCAATTTCTTCAAAAAGCGCTGCTAAATATTCAACTTGTGCTTCTTTTGACATAGAAAATGATATAAAATCGCAATAATCACACTTCTTCGAACAAAACGGAATGTGTACATATAAGCCCATTTTGTCTGTTACTAAATTTCTACTCATCTATCCCCCTAAATTAATAAATATTTTAATAATTATAAAAAGTGATTTTTACTTAATATTCTATCTAACTAAAATTATTAATTAATTAAAAATATTTTATACTAAATAAATTGATTTGTAAAGCAAAGTATTAAACTAAAAAATAATAAAATTAATCATAAATTTGTTTTTTGTTTTGTTTCTATATGTTTTTAAATACTTTTTACTATTATTAATATTTATTAAAATTATTACAAAACTATCTCTTTTTAATTTTATGGTTTAAATTTTATGGTTTAAATTTTATGGTTTAAATTTTATGGTTTAAATTTTATGGTTTTTCTAATAAAACATTTAATCTAACTTTAAAATCTCTATAAATGCTTCACTAGGTAGTTCAACATTGCCTAGTCTTCTCATTCGTTTTTTGCCTTCTTTTTGCTTTTCTAACAATTTTCTTTTTCTTGTAATATCACCGCCATAACATTTTGCCAATACATCTTTTCTTAAAGCAGAAATAGTTTCTCTTGCCACTACTTTACCGCCTATTACTGCTTGCAAAGGTATTTCAAATAATTGTCTTGGGATTACTTCTTTTAATTTTTCTACTAATGCTCTACCTCTTGAATAAGCTTTATCTCTATGTGTAATTAATGATAATGCATCACATACTTCTTTTGAAATTAATATATCTAGTTTTACAAGGTCGCTTTTATTAAAGCCTACTATTTCATAATCCATCGAAGCATAACCTTTTGACAAACTTTTAATTTTATCAAAAAAATCATAAACAATTTCATTTAATGGTATATTGTAAACTATTTTTGAACGCTTTTCATCTAAATATTGCATATCCTTAAACTCTGCACGTTTGTTTGCACATAAATCCATAATATTTCCTATATACTCAGCAGGAGTTATTATTTCACATTTAACAATAGGCTCTTCAATATAGTTTATATAAACAGGGTCTGGTAACAAACTAGGATTTGAAACATCAATTATACTGCCGTCAGTTTTGTGAACTCTATATTTAACACTAGGTGCAGTTGTAATTAAGTCTAGATTAAATTCTCGCTCTAACCTTTCAACTATAATATCCATATGTAGTAAACCTAAAAATCCACATCTAAATCCATGACCTAAAGCAAGACTGTTTTCCTTTTCAAAATGCAAAGAAGCGTCATTTAATGCCAATTTTTCTAATGCATCTTTTAATTCTTGATATTTATTTCCATCAACTGGGAAAATACCCGAAAATACAACAGGTTTTGCCTCTTTATAACCCTTTAAAGGTTCCAAACAAGGATTATCTTTTGTAGTTACAGTATCTCCTACTTTTGTATCACTCACACTTTTAATACTAGCAGAGATATAACCAACTTCACCCGCAGATAAACAATCAATTTCTTTCATAGAAGGCGTAAAAATACCAACTTCAGTTACTTCATAATTTGCCTTTGTTTGAAAAAACTGTAAAATATCACCTTTTTTTACATGACCTTCAAAAACTCTGACAATAATCACTGCACCCTTGAAACTATCATAAAAACTATCAAAAATTAAACATTTTAGTGGTTTTGTACTGTCCTGTTCAGGATTTTTTATATATTTAATAACTGATGATATGACTGTATCAATATTTAGCCCTGTTTTTGCACTTATAAGACAAGCGTTTTCACAACTGATTCCAATAGTATTCTCGATCTCTTTTTTAACCCCATCAACATCAGCAGAAGGCAAATCTATTTTGTTAATAACTGGGATAATTTCAAGCCCTTGTTCAATGGCAAGATATACATTATTTAGAGTTTGCGCTTGAACGCCTTGCGTTGCATCAACAACTAATAAAGCTCCTTCACAAGCGGCAAGACTTCTTGAAACTTCATAACTGAAATCGACATGTCCTGGCGTATCAATAAGGTTTAAAATATAGTCTTTACCACAGTAATTATAGTTCATACTAACAGTAGCCAGTTTTATGGTAATTCCGCGTTCTCTTTCAATATCCATACTGTCTAAAAGTTGGTCTTTAATATCTCGTTTGGCAACAGCACCAGTAAATTCCATAATTCTGTCAGCAAGTGTACTTTTACCGTGGTCAATGTGTGCCACTATACAAAAATTTCTAATATTTTTCATAATTAGCATTATACTAAAAAACAAAAAAAAACACAATACAATGTGTTTATTTTATTCTACAGAAATTTTAAATATAGAAACTTCATAAGCGGTTTTGCTAATAACCTCTCCTGTTTCTAAAGTTTTGTTGTAAACTCTACTTTGTACACGCCCACTTAAATTTACTTTACTGCCTACCGGCAAGCTTGCAACAAATCTAGCATTTCTACCCCAAGCAATAGCAGGAATATAATCTGACTTATTATAAGCGCGATTGCAAGCAATTAAAACATCAGTGATTTCTCGATTAAATGGTGTTGTTCGATAAATTGGTTCTTTGCAAATATAACCCTGTAATGTAACTAAATTAGGATTTAAAGTTTCGTCGAATTCTAATAATTCCCTCACAAAAACGGTCAAAACTAATTTAGAATGTCCGTCCATCTGTTTATTGTAAGAACGAAATTGACCTTTCAAACTAATTTTGTCATTAGATTTTAGCGGACGCACTGCTAATAATTTTTCACTAATGGTAACAGGTATTAAATCTGCTTCCTTTGATAATCTTTCTACTGATAGCACAAAAGTATAAAATGCTTCATTAAATACTTCGTGGCTATATGTAATTTCACTAACTACCTCGCCTGATAAAACGACTTGGTTATTTTCTAATAGTTCATAATTCATAAGTTTTCCTTTATATTTTTATTTGAGTACCTTGTATATTAATTTTGTAATTTTCTTTATATATTAATTGTCCTATTGGGACATTTTGAATGTTATTATCTTTGAAATACTGCAACACAATTCTAAGTCCGTCCAAAATATTGTCTGAGTTATTGTGAAATAAAATAATATCACCTGACTTTACTTTTTTAGTTACCCTTGAAGCCAAATTTTCAGCAGATAAACCTTTCCAATCTAAACTGTCAACCGACCATTGAATAGGTGTCAAATTCAAATTTTTACAAACCGATATTAGCGTGTTATTGTAACTGCCAAAAGGTGGACGAAATAATGTAGCATATTGCCCTGTGGCATTGAATAAAATTTGTTGATTAGCATTTAGTTCGTCTTCTATTTGTTTTTCTGATAATTTTGCCATATCAGGGTGAGTGTTTGAATGAATTCCAATTTCAAAACCTCTGTCTAAAATAGACTTTGTTAGTGATTGATTTTTTTCTATCCAAAACCCTACTAAAAAGAAGGTTGCTTTAACATTAAATTCATCACAGATGTCCATAATTTGTTCAGTCTTATCTGAGCCCCAAGCCGCGTCAAATGAAATTGAAACTTTGTTTTCTTGAGTTTCTACTGAATAAATAGGCAACAACTTTTTTTCTGTTACAAAATATGCCCCAGCACATTCAGCACTGCCAACAAAATTTACGCCAAAAAAAATTATAAAAGCAACTAAAATTCCACAAACAAATTTTAAAAACTTTTTTTTAGTCATAGATATCTATACCCCACATTATGAAACAATTTATGCAAAAATGAAAGTGCAAATAACCAATTTGTTTGTAGATAAATTAAAAAACTAAAATTTAAATGTATAAAATTGTCGAAAATCTATTCATTAAATTTAATATCATACTTATAAAAAATAATTATAATAATTTTTTAAATAAATCGTATTATATAATGAATCATCATATTAAATGGTCAAATTATATTAATTTTATAATAAATGATTAAATTAGATTGTGTTATAACAAATTATTAATTAGATTAATTTTATTATGTTTTCGAGTAAACAATTGTCAAAACAAAATTATTTCATCGCAAATCATTTATTATAAAAAATTATGCATAAAGATACTATTAATAATACAATTATCAAAATAAATTATATAAAATGATAAAATATACTAATATAAAACATGCATCTTTATAAAACAATAAAAAATTTTTATAATCTATAAAACAATATAAAATAATAAACATAATAAATCATATAACCATTATAAAATAAAAAAATATAATAAATCATATATCCTTTAGCCTTTATAAAATAATAAAAATATATTATCATACTTATACATAGATAAATCATATAAATTTTATAAAACAATAATATTAAAGATTGAAAAATTAAGCTAAAATTGATTGTACAAAATAATTAGTTTATAGTCTAATATATTGATATTTTTAACAAAAAAAACACCTTTTGTTTAAAAGGTGTTTTTAATTATTTTGTTGTCTTTTTAACAGTCGATTTTGTAGCTAAATTTTTACTAGTAGTTTTTGTTGTTGATTTTTTTGTTGTAGTTGTACTAGGTTTTTTTGTGCTTGTCTTTGCTACTGACTTTGCTGGTGTCTTTGCAGTTGACTTTGTAGAACTAGATTTACTAGTTTTTGCAGTTGACTTTGTAGTCTTTGCAACTGGCTTTACAACACTTTCTTCTTTTACTTTTTCTGCTACAGGTGAAACGGCTTCAGGTTTCTTTTCTTCAGTTTTGATTTCAACTGCTTTTTCTTCTGTCTTTACAACAGGTTTAGTTTCTACTGCCTTTGTTGAAGTTTTTGTTGCAGATTTTGCAGGTGCTTTTGTTGTAATTTTTGCAACAGGTTTAGCAGTTGTTTTTGTAGAAGATTTTGAAACACTCTTTGCACCTTTATTTGCAGTTGTTTTTGTTGAACTAGATTTACTAGTTTTTGCAGTTGACTTTGTTGTCTTTGCAACAGGTTTTGTTACACTTTCTTCTTTTATTTCTGCTACAGGTGAAACAACTTCAGGTTTCTTTTCTTCAGTTTTGATTTCAACTGCTTTTTCTTCTGTCTTTACAACAGGTTTAGCTTCTACTGCCTTTGCAGAAGTTTTTGTTGCAGACTTTGCAGGTGCTTTTGTTGTAGTTTTTGCAACAGGTTTAGCAGTTGTTTTTGTAGAAGATTTTGAAACACTCTTTGCACTTTTATTTGCAGTTGTTTTTGTTGAACTAGTTTTACTGGTTTTTGCAGTTGTCTTTGTAGTCTTTGCCACTGGTTTTACAACACTTTCTTCTTTTACTTCTTCAACCACAGGTGAAGCAACTTCAGGTTTCTTTTCTTCAGTTTTTGATTCAGATGTATTTGTTATATTTTTAAACATCTCTTCTTTTTCTTTTGCTCTTGCCTCTTCAACCAAACTATCACTTTTTTTGCCAATAATAACCAAGGCTACTGCAAGCAATATTACGGCTACTAGACACACAATGAGCGTAATTAATACATATTTATCCATTTGATACCCCTTTTGTTTTATTAATAATATCATAACTAAAAGCATATCGCAAATATTTTGACAAAATTTTTAAAAATTTTATTAAATTTTATAAAAAAAAACCAACTGATTTTTCAATTGGTGAATTTTTAAACAGCGTCTTTAATAAACACATTTATAGATTTTAAATTTACTTCTAACATTGACATTAGTGAGGTCATAATATTGTGCTGAACTTTGTATGCCAAATCAGTCGCTTCAAAAGTTGAATCCATAACTATGCTGGTATCAATAACCAAACCCATATTTGAATTTCTAACCTTTGTTTTACAAACTTGAATTACGCCTTCAACTTCTTGAGATGACAGTTTAACAATTTCATTTAACAAAGAATTATTAAGCGTCAACTTGCCAAAATTTAAAAGATTTAATTTTGCCATAAACACCTCACACTATTAGTTTAGCAAAATCAATCACATAAATCAATTAATTTTGTAATTTTATGATTAAATAGATGGTATCACAATAACCTTTTCAATATCTACTTTTAACTGTTCTGTAACTACTGAACTTATTTGAGCGACCTCTTGTTTGGTGAGTTCTTGTGATTTTACAAAAACATTTACATTAGAACTAGAAGTTGTAATTACAACATCTTCATAACCTTTGCCTTTTATAATAGCTTCTACAATCAACTCTTGTTCCATTTGTTCTATAATTGCAAGTTTATTGTTTTCAGCCTCTAATTTAGCACTTGCAGATGCTGACTCGCTATTTATAATTGCTTCATAAAAAGCAATTTCTTCAGTTCTTGTGTTCTCTCTTTCTTCTCGGTAAGCTGTATAAAAGTTAGAACTTGTGAGTTCTCCAGAAGTATTAACTGATTCTTGAGACAAGTTTGAATTTAGTGCGACATTTATGTATCCTGTTAGTACAAGTAATCCTATCATACAAGATAAAATAATAATTTTCTTTTTTCTTTTCATATTCCCTCCATCACTACTCAAATATATGTGGACAAGTGATTTTTTATAACCTTAAGATTTTAAAATTTGTATATTATCCCTATTTACATCAATAATAGCCTCTATTGCTTCAATAATCGACATTTTTGCATAAGTATCAATTACATCAGCAACAACAATAATACCTTTTACTGAAGGAAATTTGTCAAGTGTAATGTTCGAATTATTTACTGATGCTTCTTGAAGGTTTAAAGTGATTAATACTTCACAGGAATTAACTCCATTAACTTTTAGCAAAACGCTTTCAATATCAGACTCCAAATTGTCTATATAATCGTATATATTAGTTGAATTTGTCTTAGATGATTCAGTTTTTGTTTTACCAGAACTATTTGAAAAATAAATAAGCAATATTGCGACAATAAATATAAGTGCAACAATATATTCAATATGTTTTATGCTTTTTAACTTTAATAAAAAGTTTTTCATAAATATCTAACCTCCAAAACCTCTTCATAAATAACCTCATTAATAATTTCGTTAGAAAGTGAATAAAGGTTTACATTGTCCGCCTTGTCCCCTATCACCACATTTTTGAGATTTACAGTAACAGATTTTACTATCAAATCATTGTGTTCTACAGAATATTCTATTGACACATCTATATCGTGTATGTCATAACTTTCAAAAACCGACAAAATTTCATTTTCATAAGCCTCGACTTTTGATTTATAAAAATTTTCTAGATAACTGTCTACAAGGTTGTAACCATCGGATTGCACTAAATCTTTGATTTTTTCTTTGTCTGAAACAAAATTCAAAACAGGTGAGGCTAAAACAAAAATAACGAAAATCGCAAAAATAGATTTAATATATTTGCTTGTTTGTCCAACCGGCATAACAAGGTCGATAAAAACACTTGCCACTACCACTCCAACTATAGATAGCATATACGCTTGCATATATACCTCCTAAAATATTTATATTTGCAAGTCTAAAAAATAATCAAAAATATTTTAACAATGAATTTTATTTATTATTTAATTTATAAAAGAACAAAGAATTTTATTATGGAAAAGTAATGAAGTAATGAAATTTATTTATAAAAAAGCGATAAATTTATTTTTATTTCATTTAGCAAAAAGCAATAAATTTATTTGTGAAAAGTTTTTGAAGTAAAACTAAATATGGAAAGTGATAAATTGTATTTATATAGTACTGAATAATAATTGAATAAAACGTATTTGATAAAACTTTTTAATGCTTTTAAGCTTGCCAAATTATTAAATATTCAATGTACACATCATAAGCCCCAAACTTAAAGTATATGCAAAACCCACACAAATAAGAGTTGAGCTAAGCATTGAAATTGACTTTGAAATTGAACTTAAAAGTGTAGAGACTTTAGTGTTACCAATAGGTTCCAAAACAGCACTTGCAAGTTTTAAACTCAGCGAAAAAATTGCAACAGTTATAATAGGAACTATAACAAGTGAAATTATAATTAAAATACCTATTAGCCCTATAGAGTTTTTAATTAATACCGAACTTAACATCAAAATATCTAATCCTTGTGATAAATACCCACCAACAATAGGAATATATGAAGAAATTGTAAATTTAGTTGCTTTTATTGATAAAGAATCAATAGAACTAGCATTTATTCCCTGAATGGACAATACCGCAAAAAACAAGGTAAAAATGAGCCCAATAATCCATTTGAATAAACTTGAAAAAAAGTCAACATATTTATTTAATTTTACGCTGTCGGATAAATTGCCAATTACAGAAAATATAAAACACATAATACAAATAGGCAAAACTATATAACTCATCAGATTAGACATAATATTAGTCATAACAGCAAGTATAGGTTGATATGTAGAAACTGTAGTAGTCCCTCCTATTGCTACCATACAAGTTAGCAAAATTGGAAATATATTGTTCATAGTTTTATTTAAACTATTTAGAGTATTTTCAGTGTTTACAATTATTTGAGTATAAGAAGAAATTATTATTATACCGACAGCAGAAAAACACACAAAATTAATTATATTACTGACAGATTTTTCTTGAAATTTAGATTTAATGTTTGATATTAGACTACAGACAACGCATATTCCAATCACCAAAGAAAACATAGGTAAAAATTGCAAAATTATATCACTTAAAATAGACAACAAAAAATCAATTATATTATCAAAATCTATTACACCATTACCACTGACAATAGACTTGACATAATCACCTAAATTTCCAAAAGAAAATAATTTTTGACTATCAGCAATTTCTTGTAACTGCGAAAGGTCGAAATCGTTCAAACTATTTTCAATAGATTCATAAATTTGACTAAAATCGTTATCTTTACAAAGAGTTTCATTCATAGGCAAAAACACTAAAAATCCTACGAAAACAAAAATTACTAATGCAAATAATATTTTTTTAGATTTTTTTAAATTTTTTAATGTTTGTAAATTAATTTTGCAACTCATCATATAAGCCCCATTATCACTTCAATCATTGAAGAAATTATAGGAAAAGCAACTACCACTATAGCGATTTTACCTGCAAATAATATTTTATCGGCAATGGAACTAGCCCCAATATCAGTGCAAATATTTGCTGAAAATTCTACAATATACCCAATTCCCACTATTTTTATAATAGGAGTTAAAATAGATGAATTTAATCCGGTAGAATTAAACATTTCAACTACAGAATTGACAACGCCACCAATACTACTTAAACACAGCGATATTATAATAAGACTACCTGATAAGGTTACAAAAATAGCGAGTTCTGGTTTTAATTGTTTCAAAATCACATAAGAAAAAGCCGTAACTAAACCAATAACAACAACTTTTATAATCATAAAGACCTCTAAAACGAGAACAGACTTGTTATTGAAGTTATCAACTGACTAATTAAATCTATCACCATTAAAAGACAAATTATAAGACCCGCTAATGTAGTAATTGAAGCAATTTCTTCTTTCCCGCAATATTTCAATATTTGGTTAATAATTGAAGTTACTAACCCAATTCCAGCTATTTTTAAGATAATGTCAAATGGCATATTCCCTCCTCAAATAAAAATGATACATAAGCCTATAGATAGCAATAAGGCAAGTTTTACAATTACAGGACAAAATTTTAAATTTTCTTTTGCAGTAGCTAGATATTTTTCAGCTTTTAATTTTATAGATTTTAAATTTTGTTCTTCTCTATCACTATCATACCCACCTAATGAATTTAAACTGTCATTTAAAAAATCATTTTCTGATTTAGATAAAAGTTTGTAATTGTAATTAATTTTTTGATTTTTTTGTAAATTTTCATAAAAATTTGTTAAAATTTCGCCAAATTTTGAATTTTTTTGCAATTTTTTAATGAAATTTTGTAATTTTTCTTTTTTATACATAACATTGATTTCATATTCATTTATAAAATCCATAAAATCAGAATAGTATAAATACTCCTCTTTAAATTTCTTTGAAACTCGTGAGGCTATGTTTACACATAACAAAACGAAAATAATCATCAATAAAAATTTCATACTACCTACTATAAATGCAATTTAGATTTTCATTATAAATAGACACAAGGTTACCTATTTTATCTATATTGTTTAATACTATATATCTATCAAAAATTCGATTTTCAAATATATAATCAAAACCTTTTTTGCGTTTTAATTCCATAATATCCTTTGCGTGAATGGTAGCAACTACATTAACTCCACAACTACAAGCATCAATAATTGAAGGCAAATCAACATTTAAGTCTATTTCATCACAGATAATTACATCAGGACGCATACTTCTAATACCTGATGAGATTGCATATTTTTTTTCAGCGCCAATAATTCTATCTACAAATCTTGATTTAACATTCAATTCTTCACGCTCGTCCAAAACTAAACAATTTAACGATATTCCATTGGAATCTAACTGATAAATTAAATCTTTTAAAAAAGTAGTTTTACCTGCACCTGGTCTTGAAAGTATTAAAGTGTTTTTTATTCCATTTTGATAAATATATTGTAAAGCGGGCAAAGCACAATTTTTTATTTCGTGAGGTATTCTAATGCATATTGAATTTATATCTCTAATTGTTAATACTTCACCTGCAGAATATATTACAGTACCTGTAAGTCCTACTCTTATTCCTCCATCTATTGTTACAAAGCCTTTTTTTATGTATTCACTAACAGCATAAACCGAATGTTCACAAGCACGCATCAAAAATTCTTCTAAATCAGTGTTTGTAACAATTATAGCGTTATCCATACTTGTTAGACCATTTTTGCCTAAATAATATTTTTTTAAGCCAATTGTTACAATTACTTGGCAACCCGCACGCAACCTAATTTCATTAACAATATCAAAATCTAATTTTGAAATTCCTGATTTTAAATCTAATGTAAAATAATTTTCTAAAATATTCATAGTATAGGGTATTAAAAAAAAGTTAGTTTAAATCTAACTTTTCTAATTTCTACAAATTTGTATAAAAAATTAATTAAATTCTTTCCATATATTCGCCAGTACGAGTATCAATTCTAATTTTATCGCCTGTATTTACGAAAAGTGGTACTGAAATTTTATATCCTGTATCTAATACTGCTTGTTTACTTCCTGCCTTAGATGTATCGCCTCTAACAGCCATTTCTGCTTCTGCAATAGTTCTTTCAACAAACATAGGAGGTTCAACCATAATAGGCATATCATTATAAAATTTAATAGTGATACCCTTATCTCCTTCAGCACAAAAATTTAACAAGTCTTCAACAAGGTCGTGATTTAAAGGAATTTGTTCCCAAGTTTCTTGATCCATAAAATAATACAAGTCGCCATCGGTATAACTGTATTCCATATTATTTCTAGTTTGAATTAAATCTTTAACCTCATTAATTTTATCTGTAGGGCTATAAGTTCTTTCCAAAACTTTACCTGTAATTAAGTGTTTAATAGTAGTTCTAACAAAAGCAGCACCTTTACCTGGTTTTACATGTTGAAAATCTACTACAGTGTATAAACTTGGATTTTTAGGGTCTGTACTACTACCATCGTCAAAAATAACTCCTTTTCTAATATCTCCCGCTAACATAATTTTCTCCTTTTAATATTTGTAATAAAAATCTATATGATAATGAAAATTTAATTTTTAAAATTGGCCATTAAAATCATCATCAAAACTTAATGTTATTATATCACATAACAATATATTTGTAAATAATTTATAAATTTAAAAACAATATAGATTTTTGTATTTTTTCAATATTTTCTTTTCTTAATTCTGAATTTTCAATCGCTTCATCAATATGAAAGTCCCCAACTCTTGTTCTTTCAAGTTTTGTCAAAGTTGCTACTGTATTTAAACTTTCACCCAAGTCTCTTGCAAGCGACCTTATGTAAGTGCCACCCGAGCATACAATTTGAAACTCTCCTTCTAAAGATGTGGGGTCAAATGAAATTAGATTAAACGATTTTATTTCTACTTCGCAAGGTGCTAAGACAACTTGTTTCTTTTCTCTTGCCAAGTCGTAGGCTTTCTTTCCATTTATTTTTTTTGCTGAAAATTTTGGAGGCATTTGTGAAATTTTACCTATGAATTTATCTAAATTTCTTCTAATTGCTAGTTCATTTACCTTTTGACTTGCCTTGTTATCGACTTCTTCTATTTTACCGGTTATATCTAAACTATCAGTTAAAATGCCAAATTTTATTCTTGCAATATATTCTTTATCTTTACTTTTAAAACTTTCAAAAGTTTTTGTAGCCTTTCCGATAGTTAATACCAAAACGCCTGTAGCCATAGGGTCAAGTGTTCCCAAATGCCCCACTTTGCTTTCTTTTAACAAATTTCTACATTTTACAACGACATCATTTGAAGTCCAACCTTCTGCTTTATTTACAACTAAAAAGCCGTCCATAATACCACCTAATTATTATCTTTAAAATCATCAGATGAATATTTAATATTTTTTAACATATCATCAATCTTTTTACCATAATCTATTGAATTATCCAAGAAAAATTCAAGTCTTGGTGTAACTCTAAGTCTAATACTATGAGCCAATTCCTTTCGAATAAAGCCACCGGCACCTTTTATACGATTTAATAATTCTTGTTTATCCATATTGCCAAACGCAGAAATAAACACTTTACAACTGCTTAAATCTGGTGATACTTCACAATCGGTAACACTTATTAAGTCTGTGATTTGAGGATCTCTTAATTTGTTATTTATAATAATGCTTACTTCTCTTTTAATTTCAGCATTTACTCTATCTAACCTATTATTCATAATTCACCTATAAATCAATTTGCTTTAAATTAAAGCACTCTATTATATCGCCAACTTTAAAATCATCAAAATTTTGAAATTTAATGCCACATTCTCTTCCCTTTAGAGCTTCTTTTACATCATCTTTGACAATTTTTACACTAGAAATTGTAGTTTTAACAATTTCTTTCCCATCTCGTAATATTCTGCAATGAGCATTTCTAACAATTTTACCATCTTTTACAGATGACCCTGCGACATATCCATTTGACGAAAGTTTGAATACCATAATAATTTCAGCGCGCCCTAAATATTCTTCTTCAAATTTAGGTTCTTTCATACCTTTCATTACTCGTTCGATATTATCTAATAAGTCATAAATAATATTATATTCACTAATTTTAACCTTCAATTTATCAGCACTTGATTTAACTTTTGCATCAGTTTTAATATTAAAAGCAACAATAATGGCATTTGAAGCATCTGCTAAAATTACATCAGATTCAGTAACAGCACCCACACCACTATGCAAAATATTAACTTTAATTTCTTCATTATTTAATTTAGCAATAGATTGAATAATTGCCTGTAAAGAGCCTGTAACATCTGCTTTTAAAATAATATTCAAAACTTTAACATTAGTACTGCTAGTTTTTGCAATTAAATCTTCTAATGAATTTGCGCTTGTAGTATTAGCCAAAGCATTTTTAAGTTTTGCGACTCTTTCTTGAACAATTTCTTTTGATAGCTTTTCATCGACTACAGTAAAAGTTTCTCCAGAAATAGGTACAGAATCAAAACCTAATACTTGAGCTGGGCACGAAGGACCAGCTTCTTTTAATCGTTTGCCGTTTTCGTCCATCATTGCCTTAACCTTACAAATAGAAGTTCCCGACACTATAGTGTCTCCTATGTGCAGAGTACCATCTTTGACAAGTACAGAAGCAACTGCACCTTTACCCTTATCAAGTCTCGCTTCGATGATACTACCGATAGCAGGTACATTAGGGTTACAAGACAAATCTGAGATTTCAGCAACTAACAAAATAGTTTCCAAAAGTTTATCAATACCCTCACCTGTCAAAGCGGAAATTTTTACAACAATAGCATCTCCACCCCATTCTTCTGGCAATACCCCCTGTTCTGCAAGTTGAGTTAAAATTCTTTCAGGGTTTGCTTGCGGTTTATCTATCTTATTGATTGCAACAATCATAGGACAATTTGCCGCTTTGATATGATTAATTGCTTCAATAGTTTGTGGCATTATGCCATCATCTGCAGCGACTACTAAAATAGCAATATCTGTAACTTGAGCACCTCTTGCACGCATCTCAGTAAAGGCTTCGTGTCCAGGAGTATCTATAAATGTAATACTTTTATTCTGAACATTCACTCTATAAGCACCTATATGCTGTGTAATACCACCTGCTTCTTTTTCAGTAACTTTTGTTTTTCTAATATAATCTAGTAAAGATGTTTTTCCGTGGTCAACATGTCCCATTACAGTAACAATAGGACTTCTTGTTACACTTTCTTCTTTAGAATATGATTTAATCTGCTCTTCAATTTTATGCAATTTTTCTTCACCGGTTTCTGATTTCTTTAATTGAAGTTCTACACCCATTTCGTTTGCAATAAGTTCACAAGTGTCAAAATCAATTACAGAATTAATTGTTACCATCATATTGAGTAACATAAACTTTTTAATAATTTCGCTTACAGGTTTTCCCATTGCTTCAGACAAGGTTTTTACTGTAATATTGTCACTTGTAATAACGGCAGGACCAATATGCTTTTGAACAACTTCCTTTTTTTCTTCTTTCTTTTTAAGTCTATATTTTCTAGTAAAATCTCTATCTTCATCAAATAGACTTTCATCAACAATTAGCCCTTTTCTTAGCAATGTTCGCTTATTTGTAGATTTCTTTTCTTCATATTTTTCATTTTGCTTTTTCTTTGGTTGCTCTCTTTTTATTTCTACATTTGGCAATTCAAATTTAGGTTTTTGAACAGGTTTTGCCAAGAAGTTAGGTTTATTTGAATTTAATTGTTTTTTATCTTTATTAAACTGATTTGAAAATTTATTGTTAGAATTATAATTTTGTTTATCCTTTTGATTATTAAATCGTGATTGGAATGGCCTATTTTGATTTTGTTGATTATACTGATTTGTTCTTGAATTTGAATAATTTGAAGAGTTTGAAGAATTATTATTCTGTTTAGATTTTACAAATTGATTTTTGTTATAATCTGTCTGTTTATTTACAGTTTTTTCATTGTTAGTTTGTTTTATAGATTCAACTGTCTTCTTTTCTTCAAAAGTTTTCGAGGTATTATCTTCACTAGGCTTTGTTTCAATGCTAGAAATAAGAAGCATTTCTTTTTGCTTCGCTCTTGCATCTCTACAATAAGTTTCCATTTCTAGTTTGCTATTTCTTATAGTTTGAGTAATTTTCACCACTTCTCCACTATTATAAAGAATAGCAAGCTGTTTTAAATTTTCAAAACTTACATTTTTATTATCTTTCAAATTTGTCACCTCTAATTCTTAAATTTTCGTATATCTCGGGGCTAATATTACACTTAAAAGCCCTGTTTAATAATTTTTTATCAACAAGTTTATTGATACACTCATCACTATTACAGACATAAGCACTTCTTCCAAATAATTTTTGATTTTTATCCAACTTAATAACACCATCTTTAGATTTTACAAATCTAATCAAATCGGTTTTATATTTTTTTTGTCTGCACGCTATACAACTTCTAACCTTTATCATTAATCCTCTATATCATCAAACATATTATCATAATCATCTACAACAAAATTAATTCCTGTAGTTACATCATTTTCTTGTTTTTCATTCTCTTTTACGCCCTTTACATCTATTTTGTAACCTGTTAACTTTGCGGCGAGTCTAACATTATGTCCATTTTTACCTATAGCTAAACTCAATTTATTTTCAGGGACTAATACTTTAGCAGTCATACTAGCAGAATCTACAACAACTGATGAAACGGTTGCAGGGCTCAAAGCACTAGCAATATATTCTTCAGCATTGTCAGAGTAATTAATAAGGTCTATTTTTTCACCCTTTAATTCAGCAATAACATTATTTATACGCATTCCTCGGTTACCAATACACGCACCCACAGCGTCCAAGTTTTTGTCTTTTTTGGAAAGAGCAATTTTAGTTCTGACTCCTGGTTCTCTAACGATATTAACAATTGAAATATCGCCATTTGAAAGTTCTGGTACTTCAAGTTCCAACAATTTCTTTACAAAGCCTGTATTAGTTCTAGTTACTTGAACAATAGTTCCTCTAAAATCATCTTTTATTTGACGAACAAAAACTTTTACTTTGTCGCCTGGACGGAATTTGTCTTCTGGCATAATATCTCGAAGAGTTAGTAAGCCTTCAAGTGAAGTGCCTCCGATTTCAAGATAAATATTATCGCCGTCAATTCTTTTAACATTAGCAACAACTAATTTCCCCTCTTTTTCTGCTATATCAGAATAAAGACTAGCTTTTTCAATTTCTTTCATTTTTTGAATAATTATCTGTTTAGCAGTTTGTGCTGCAATACGATTAAATTCTTTAACAGACTCTTCGTTATAAATTCTATCACCTACTTTATAACTTTTTTTAATCTTTTTAGCTTCTGGCAAAGAAATTTCTTTTTCAGGGTCAACGACATCATCTACTACTGTTTTATACGAATAGAACTTAATAGTATTCTTTTCAGGAATAAATCTAACTTCTACAGGTTTAGCCTCGCCATAATTTTTTTTATAAGCGCCTGACATAGCAGCTTCCAAAGTTGATTTTATAACTTCTTGAGAAAGACCTTTTTCTTCCATTAAAGCCTGGAAAGCTTTAAAAAATTCTTTATTAACCATAATATCTCCTTAAAACTCTACAAAAGGCAATAGCATTGCCACTTTATCTCTTTGAATATCTAAAACTTGTTCATTGAAATTAAGTTTATAATTTTTGTTATCATAACCTAAAAGTGTTGCATTGAATTCCTTAACGCCATTTAATTTAGAATAAAGTTTTACAACAACAGTTTTGTTTAAATATTTATCAAGTTGAAAATCTTTAATCAAAGGTTTATCAAGTCCATACGATGTAACATCTAAAAAATATGGCTCATCATTAGTCGGATTTAATTCATCAATTATTGGATCAATTTTTTTAGAAATTCTTTCACAATCATTAATATCTGCTCCGCCTTGTTTATCAATGAACACAATTAAATGATAACCATTATTTTGTTTAACATAGTCAACATCGACTAGATTAACGGTTTCGTCATCAAACGCATTTTCGATAGCATTCGTTACTAAATCTTTAACTTTCATTAAAACCTCACAAAATAAATATAGATAACAATTAGGAGTAGGCTCTTCGCCTACTCCCTCCCAACAATAGTATTCTACCACAAAAAGAATAAAATAACAACACTTTTTTAATATTTTTTAATTATTTTTAATTTTTTTTGATTTGCGATTTTCAAATAAAGCAACCGATATAATTGAATTTAATCCTTGGAAAATAAGTACTATTCCATAAACAAAGAAAAGTTCAACCTCATTCATTGAAAAAGACATAGATAAAAGCACTATTAAAGCAATATAAATTAAACTCGAAACAAATTCGCCTATAAAAATCTTTTTTTGTTTTGCTTTACTAATAACTAATTTTAAAGAATAAGCAAGTTCAGACACGCAGACAATTAGCAATAAAATTGTAAAAGCAGTAAGAGTATATTTTTCTAAAATAATAACTAATATGCCTAAAATAATTAAAATGATACCTTCAACAAGATTAAATATAAATAATTTGTTTACTCTATTTAATGCAAATTCAATTATTTTTTCTATACCTCTAGTTATTATGATTAGACCTAGTACTATACCAATTACAATTTCGACGCTATTAACATCGACCAAAGACCAAACTCCCAAAAGAATTAATAGCAAATTATTTACAAATAATGAAAGCTTTAATTTGTTAATAACATTAGGTTCATTATTGTTTGATTTCATACTAGAATAAGTTTCAAGAGCATTGATCAAATTTTTTTGAGTAGTTATTAAAGTAAAGAATTTAGTTTTCTTTCCTTCATTTTTCTGTAATTCAATAAATGATTCTTTTAGTTTCTCATAAGCAATAACAAGTTTGTTTTCTTTAGCATATTTTTTGATTTTATCAGCGATTTTAAACGAATAAGCACAATCAATTATAAATATACCAAATATTATACCTATAAAAAACGAATAATAAGGATAATTAGATATGATATTAAAACAATCTATCATTAAAGGGTTAATAATATAATAATAAAAAGTACCAATCACACCCCAGCAAAGACTAAACAATGGACAAATGATTCCCAAAACATTACCCCAATTTCTAGAATAATCCCAAAGTTTAACTTTTAATCCTTTTATAAAAATCAAGCCTACAATAAACTCAATCAAAGTCATAACAAGCATTATTAAAATACCGACTAAAATAACTTCTAAAATCTTATTATTAACAAAATTGATTTTTACCTTAGAAAGTAAAAAAAGACAAACCAAACCTGTGCCGTAAATAGGCAAACAAGGGCCAACTAAAAAACCGGGATTTACCCACACTTTACCAGCCCATCTTCTATAAAAAAGTTCCATTATCCAGCCAGCAATGCTACCTGTGAAAAATATAAAACATAAATTTATAAAAAATTCCATAAAACCTCTTTTGTATTTTAAAACTATATTATACAAATAATAATTCAGGTTTATTTATATATTATCATTAATTTATCATATAGTAATTTGATATAAGATTAAAATAAAAATGACGAATATAAATTTCATAACTTAATCAAATTTTCAACTTAATTCATTGATGATTTATAAACTTAATGATATGTTAAACTTGTAACTAGTCAAACATTCAAAATCTTTTAATAATAAAATATAATTTCTCAATGTTTAATTCGACTAAATAAAATTCTTAATCCTCATCATATCCTGCTAGTTTATTATAAGCATCAAATACTCTATCAACTATATTTTTATCCTGAACAGGGATAATATTATCATTTTCAATATCTAATAAAAATGCCCAAACGTCATCTGTTGTCATTTCGCCAAAATTTTCAGCCGGACGCAAAATAGCATATAAATCATCTTCCTCTTTTCCATTGTCAAGGGGAATTAATGCTATTTGTTCAAACGCTAAAGGCTCACCAGATTCGTTGTAAAGAATAATATTTTCTAAATTATTTTCATCTAAAATTTTTTCAATTGGACTTATTTCAACTGTTTTAGAATTTTTTTCAAATTTTTTTTCATTATTTTTTTCCATAAACACTCCTATAAACTGTCTAAATATTCTTGCAAGATAATGCAAGCAGACATACTATCTAATTTTTTCTTTCTATCTTTCCAAGATTTTGTTGACCTTTTTAAAATATCATCAGCAATGGAAGAAGTCAATCTTTCATCTAAGAATTTGACAGGTAGGTTGGTATAATTTTTTAATTCTTCTGCAAAATCACGAACTTTTGTAGCGATTAGTTGTTCTTCACCTTTCATATTAAGCGGAAGTCCTATAACAATTAATTCAACCTGATAATCATTAAATAATTTTTTAAAATACTCAAAATCAACACTACCATTTACTTCATAAGTTCCATAAGGTGTGGCTAACATTTTTAAAAGGTCAGAAAATGCTATGCCTATTCTCTTTTCACCATAATCTATACCTGCAATTCTCATTCTAATATTCTATCAAAAGATAAATTTTTTTTCAATCATTTTGAAAAGCTTATACAAATAGAAAATTATAATTTTAAAACTTAAATACCTATGAATTCTAAACAAAACAATAAAAATTAGACATATAATGTCTAATTTAAACAAATATAATTTAATTACAAATAACAAAATCAAAACAAACACCTAAAATTATATCTGAAAGTAAAAGATTTTTAGTAATTATGTAAAATACTAAATATAATAAACACTTTAAAATAATTATGAAAATTACAGTAAATAAATTATTTATAATCTTTTATAACTATTACTCTTATCAAATAATAAAAATTATTTTTTTTAAAGAGCAAATTTACTCTAAATAATTTTATATATTATGTATTTTTAAGATTTATAATCTTAATTAAAGCAATAAATTAAATTTTTGATATGTTATATTATATTTTTTTCAACTATAATTTTAAAATATATATTATTTTGTTATAACTTATATTTTGAACTATAATTATAAAATATTATTTAGTAGTTTGTTTAGGTTTTTTCATTTTTTCTTCTACAACTTGTACAGTTTCTTTTAAAACCTCGTTGCCTTTATCAACCATTTTACTTGCTTGTTTGTTGTTTTTAACTAAAAAAGCGCCAGCCACCATACCAAGACCAAGACCAAATAAGAACTCTTTCATCTTAACCTCCTAGTATTAGGGTGCAAAAAAAAAGACAGATTATTCATCTGCTTTAGATTTACTTTTTTCCAATTTATTCCTATAATCATATAAAGCGAAAATAACTGCTTCAACAACATATCTAATATTGTTATCACTTCCTTCTACTTTTAATTCTTTTTCTAAAGATTCTTTGGTTAAAGAAGCCGCTTCATTTAAAGTTTTCATTTTCAATTTTCTGCAAACAAGTTCACAGCACGCAGTAGTTATAACATCAGCAAAAGCTTTAAAGTGAATATTTTCAATAATGCCGTCATTAATATGCATAACGAATTGTACTACAACTCCTTCTTCTTCACTACCTGCTTCGCCTTTTGCGTCTGGTTTTATAAGTTTACCAGCATTGTCAAGATTTTTAAAAAGATTTAAAACAATATCATTATACATTTTTCTTCCTCTTTGCATTTTTTCTAGTAGTATAGAAAGGTGAATACGCCCTTATCTTCTCGACACAATCACGAATAATATTTACTGCCAAATCAATTTCTTCAAATGTGTTATTTTTAGACAAACTGATTCTTATAGTGCTATTAATAACCGAAATAGACATATTGATTGCTTGCAATACATGACTAGGTTTACTGCTACCTGCCATACAAGCACTACCCGCACTGCAATATACACCATTTAAGTCGAGCATCATAAGAAGTGTATCTTTGTCAACTGCATCAAAACTCACTGAAATGATTTGTGGTACTTTTTGTTGAGATAATGCATTAATTTCACAATCAGGAATTTCCTTTAATTTTTCAACCAAATAATTTTCTAATTGATTTAGTTTATAATTATTTGCTACAATATCTCTATAAGACACTTCGCAAGCTTTTGCAAAGCCAACAATATTCATAACAGATTCAGTACCGCCACGCTTACCGCTTTCCTGCATACCACCATAAATTATATTATTAATTTTAATACCCTTTCTTAAATATAGAGCCCCAACTCCCTTAGGTCCATAAATTTTATGTGCTGATATAGTTAAAGCATCAATATACATTTCATTAGGGTCAATAGTCATATTTCCATATAATTGCACAGCATCTGTATGGAAAATAACATTATTTTCACGGCAAGTAACACCAATTGCTTTTAAATTTTGAACAGTACCCAACTCATTGTTTGCAGACATAATAGAAACTAAAATAGTGTCTTTTCTAAAAGCGCCTAAAAATTCAGCAAAGTTGATAAAACCGAACTTATCAACATTCAAATATGTTACTTCAAAACCTTGTGTTTCCAAAAAAGCACACGCATCTAAAACTGAATGATGTTCAATTTTAGAAGTAATAATGTGTTTACCCTTGCTAGCATTTGCATACGCAAGCCCAATAATAGCCCAATTATTAGCCTCAGTACCACCTGAAGTAAAATAAATTTCACTTGACGAAACATTCAAAGTTTCAGCGATAGAGTCCCTAGCGTCATCTAAAAGTTTACTAGCCCTTCTGCCTTCCTCGTGTGTTGAAGAAGGATTACCATAAACATCGTTAAAAACAGGCATCATAGCATTTACAACTTCTGCACTCATCATAGTAGTAGAAGCATTGTCTAAATAGATTTTGTTGTCCATAATTCTCCTTATTTGGAATGTTTTTCAATAAATTCCAAAATTTTTTCATAGGTGTTTAAACCCACCATACTATCCAAATTTTCACCATCTTTAAAAAGCATTAAAGTAGGAACTGAAAATACTCTGTAACGGCGTGCAATTTCTTCGCTTTCATCGATATCAAGTTTTACGATATTGACTAAATCAGGTTTGTTATTAGCGATTTTTTCTAAAATAGGAGCCACCATTCTGCAAGGCATACACCAAGTTGCTGAAAAATCAACCAAGGTTAGTTTACCAGAAGCGATAACGCTATCAAAATTAGATTTATTAACAATTTCCATATTTCCCCTCTTTTAAAGATAATTAACGAATGAATTAATTATTCAACTTCATTATACAACAAGAATCAGTGTTTTGCAAGAAGTTTTTTTAAAATTAATGCAAACTTGTTACAAGTTCTATCAACTTTTGTTTAAAATGAAAGTTAGTTTCAAGTTGAATAAGATTTTCAATAGACTTATTTTTTTTGCCTACTGCCTTTTTTGCCATAATTAATATATTTTTAGGTGTAGTGTCAAACCCCACAAATTCTATTGTAGAAGTATTATACCCAAAAGATTTTAAAACTTCCACTCTAATAGCATCTGTCAGTAATGCAGAGAAACGCTCTTTGATTAAACCTTCTTTTTGCAAAATTTCAAGATTTCCATCTAACTTAATTTGAGAATTTATTTCCCGCTGACAACAAGGCACAGAGAAAATGTATTTTACCCCATACTTTATAGCATAATATAAAGCATAATCAGTTGCCGTATCGCAAGCGTGTAAAGATATTATCATATCAGCAGATTTATAAGTATCTTTTTCCGTTTCGACATTTGCTTCTACAAAATGTAGATTATCATAATGATATTTTTTTGCTATTTCATTACATTTTTTAATTACATCTGTTTTCAAATCATATCCCACTATATTCACATCAATACCACGAACATTCTTTAAATAATGATAAAGGATAAAAGTAAGATAAGATTTCCCACAGCCAAAATCTACAATGTTTAACTTTTTAATATTTTTGTCAAGTTTGCCATCAATAATTTCAACAAACCTATTAATTTGTTTGAATTTTTCAGACATTTGACTTACTAGTTTAAAATCTTTAGTAAAAATGCCAAGTTCAACAAAAGCAGGAATATTATCGCCCTCATTTAAAATGTAATTTTTCTTTTTGTTATGCTCTAAATTTATTGTAGGAGAATTTATAACAGCCTTTTTTTTGACTTTCAAACTACCATTTGTAAGCAAAATATATTCATAACTAGTTGTAAAAATATTTATTCGTTCATAATCTTTAATTAGATTTTTTAAAACATTGTCAAATTGACTTATATCAAAGTTTTTGTGAAAAACCAAATTGTTTTTTGTAGCGATTTTTTGAAACATTCTTTTGTTTTTAATTTCAACAGGCTGAATGGTAATTTTATCAAATTCTGCTAAAGGTCTTTTAATACTTGCTACAACTTTTCTTACCTCTAACAAATCAAAGTCTAAATCCGCCGTCATAGAACCTCTTTTTACTAAATTTTAATATTTGAATATTTACTTATATACTTTAAAATTACAAAATATACTTTTTGAAATCTAAAATATTTAAGTCGCCTTTTAATTTTTCTTTTACAAACTGACCATTGACATTTAACGCAATTTCTTTGCTACCATCTGCATTAAATGAAACATCTTCTAAAAGATTTTCCATAATAGTTTGTAACCTTCTAGCGCCCAAGTTTTCTTTTTCATCATTTTCGAGTTCAGCAAGTGTAGCAATTTCATCAATAGCATCATCAGTAAATGAAAGATTGACTTTATCTACTTTTAAAATTTCAATATATTGTTTTGTTACTGCATTTTGTGGCACAGTTAAAATCTTTTTAAAATCATCTTTTGTCAAACTTGAAAGTTCGACAATGATAGGGAAACGCCCTTGAAGTTCAGGAATTAAATCTGAAACACTAGAAATTTGGAAAGCACCCGCTGCTATAAATAGCATATAATCAGTTTTAACTACACCATATTTTGTGTTTACAGTACTACCTTCAACAATAGGTAAAATATCTCTTTGAACACCTTCTCTAGATACATCTTGTCCATTATTCTTTTTGGCTGCTATTTTGTCAATTTCATCAATAAAAATAATACCATCTTGTTCTGCTCTATAAATTGCTTCTTTGTTTATAGTATCGTGGTCAAGCAATCTGTCGCATTCTTCTTCTAACAAGTGATTTCGAGCATCTTCAACTGTCATCTTTTTTAATTTTTTACTACCGCCGATTATACCGCCCATTATTTGACCGATATTAATTTCGCCACCTGTTGCTAAAATATCAATTTGTTTAGGTTTTTCATTAACTTCAATATCGACCATATCTTTGTCGAAAATTCCTGCGTCAAAAGCATTTTCAAAGTCGCGTTTAAAATCCGCCGTCTCCATATTTTCAGGTTTTTGCAATTTTTTTACAGGATACAACAAATCTTTTAATTTTTTATTGACATTTACTATCGCTCTATCTTTAATTTTTTCACTTTGTTCACGCTTTACAATTCTAATTGCATCTTCTACTAAATCGCGAACCATACTTTCGACATCTCTTCCAACATAACCCACTTCAGTATATTTAGTAGCTTCAACTTTTACAAAAGGTGCTGAAACAAGTTTTGCAAGTCGTCTTGCGATTTCTGTTTTACCCACACCGGTTGGACCTTTTAATATAATGTTTTTTGGTGTAATTTCATCTTTCAAAGAAGGGTCTAAAGCACTTCTTCTATATCTATTTCTAAGAGCAATTGCAACTGCTTTTTTTGCTTTATCTTGACCTACAATATATTCATCAAGTTTTTCTACAATTTCACTACAACTTAAAACCTTATTCACTTAACTCCTCCACAACAAAATTTTTGTTTGTAAACACGCAAAGGTCGCTTGCTATATCCATAGCCTTTAAAGCAATATCTTTTGCATCAAGGTCAGTATTTCTAACCAAAGCTTTAGCAGCAGATAAAGCATAATTACCACCACTACCTATAGCACACACGCCGTCATCAGGCTCAATAACATCACCCACACTTGTAACAATTAATAGTTGAGTTTTATCAGCTACAATCATTAAAGCATTAGTGTTACCTTTTGGATTTTCCCTTATTGACTTTGCAAGTTCTACGGCGCTTCTAATCAAACTGCCTGAATATTTTGAAAGCATTTTTTCAAATTGTTCGCAAAGACTAAAAGCATCAACAGTAGTGCCAGCAAACCCTACTAAAATGTTATCATTAAAAAGTCGTCTAACTTTGTGTGCATTGCTTTTAAATATTACACTTTCCCCCATTGTTACTTGACCATCACCAATAATTACTGTTTTTTTACCCTTTTTAACTGCTAAAATAGTTGTTCCTCTTAAATCCATAAATAATCCTTTTAATAATAAATAATTTATTTTTTTGTATAGTTTAATTTCTTTGTTTGTTAAATAAATATCCTTTAAAATATTTTAATACTAAAATAGCTAATTCTATAACGCTTTAAAGACTTTTTATATGTCTATACTAATTTAGATAATAATTTCAATTATAAATATATTATTTAAACGACTAAACAAATTAATATTGACTTTTAATTGCCATTTTGAGTATCATCAAATTTTTCACTATAATTACAACCTCGTTTGTGGCACTTTAAGATTTTCCCTTCTTTTAATTCTCTTAAATATAGCATTTCACCACAATTAGGACAAATTTTACCTGTTGGCAGATACCAAGATACAAAATCGCAATTAGGATAGTTATCACATCCATAGAAGGCTCTGCCCTTTTTGCTTTTTTTCAAACTAACTGAAGACCCGCACTTTGGGCAAACCCCCAATTGTTCATCTGATTCAGTTTTTGCGATATTCATTGTATTTTTACATACAGGGAAATTAGAACAAGCCAAAAATTTACCAAATTTACTTTCCCTATAAACCATTTCACCGCCACATTTATCGCATTTTATACCTGATTTGTTTGGTTCAAGTTTGACATTTTCGCTAGTTTTATACGCTTCAATTAATTTCTTTTCAAAATCCCAGTAGAAATCATTTACTAAATTTCTCCAATTCAATTTACCAAATTCAACTTCATCAAGATTTTTTTCCATATCTGCAGTAAACTTAATATTCATAAGATCAGTAAAATATTTTTCCAAATATTCTGTTACTTGAAAACCCAATTCAGTAGGGACAAGCATTTTACCGTCTTTTTTAATATATTGCCTATTCAAAATAGTAAGAATAGTTGAAGCGTAAGTTGCAGGACGACCTATTCCTTTATCTTCCATTTCTTTTACCATACTTGCTTCAGTAAAACGCACTGGTGGTTTTGTAAATTTTTGTTCACTTTCCAATTTTTCAATCTTTACTGTTTCGCCAATATTTAGATTTGGAATATCAATGCCTGTAGCATCTTCGCCGTCCAACTTATACACTTTTGTAAAACCGTCAAATTTTAAAGCCTTTCCGCTTGATTTCAAGCCATATTCACCACAAGTTAAAGTTACTTGCAAACTATCATATTGAGCGTTAGACATTTGACTAGCGATAAATCTATTAAAAATTAGCGTGTACATTTTTAAAAAGTTTTCATCTATTTTACCTTTTAAATTTTCTGGAGTTCTATTAAGGTTAATAGGACGAATTGCTTCGTGAGCATCTTGAGCACTTTTTTTAGAAGTATATATATTAAATTTTTTAGGAGCATAATTTGCGCCATACTTTTCAATGATATAATTTTTAGCCATAATTTGTGCTTGTTCAGAAACTCTTGTACTATCCGTTCTAATATAAGTAATTAAAGCTACCTTTCCTTCACCCTGAATACTAACACCTTCATATAAATTTTGTAAAATCGAAGTAACTTGTTTTAATGACAATTTTAATTTATTAATAGCATCTTGTTGTAAAGTTGATGTAATATATGGAGCATTTGGTTTATTTGAAACAACTTCGCTTTTAATATCTGATACAACAGGATTATTACAACGCAAAAAATCGAGCACAGATTGTGCCTCCTGCTGAGATTTTACATCTATTTTTTTGCCATTTTTAGTTTCTAAACTGAATTTAAAAGAATGTGAATCATCTAATTTGTTTAAAAGACCAAAAATATTCCAATATTCACTAGGGACAAAAGAATTAATTTTCTTTTCACGCTCAACGATAATTTTAAGAGCAACTGATTGAACCCTACCTGCAGACAATTTACCCTTAATTTTTCTAGATAATAATGGAGATAACTTATAACCCATCAATCTATCTAAAACACGCCTAGCAGTTTGTGCTGCCACGATATTATAATCAATTGATCTAGGATTTTGAATACTTTTCAAAATAGCATCTTTTGAAATTTCATTAAATGAGGTTCTAACTTTCGCATAATTATCAAGACCTAAAATTGTTAAAATATGCCAAGAAATTGCTTCACCCTCTCTATCTGGGTCGGTAGCCAAATAAACTTCATCAGCCTTTTTATACAAATCAAGCATTTCTTTTACTACTTGATTTTTATCGCTTAAGATTTCATAACTAGGTTCAAACCTTTTATTTACATCTACACCTAATTTATTAACAGGCAAATCACGAATATGTCCCTTTGTTGCAAAAACTGTATAATCCTTACCAAGATATTTTTGAATAGCTTCTTTTTTACCTGGTCCCTCAATTAAAACTAACTTCATAATTAAATTCCCATATAATAATTGCCAGCAAGTTTTTGAACCTTACCTGCAAGTTCTAAGTCTAATAGAAATATATTAAGTTCGCTTGACGATAACTTTGTAAAATGTAAAATATCGTCAAAACTTTTCTTTTCAGACCTTATATAATCTAATATAACACTGGCCTTTTTGTCAAGAGAATTTTCAGTTTGTTTTATTTGTATTGGCAAAACATTCAATGTGTCAAAAACTTGTTTTGCATCTAATAAAGGTATAGCCTGCAAATCTTTAATTGCGATATTGCACCCTTCACTAAACCTAGAATTGATATTTCCAGGCACTGCAAAAACATCTTTATTATATTCAATAGCATAATTTTTAGTGTGCATAGTTCCACTTTTTAAAGAAGCTTCAGTGATTACAACAGCATCTGATAATGCTGCGATTATTCTGTTTCTAATAGGGAACAAATAAGAGAGATTTTCAGTGTCTGGTGGGTTTTCCGATACCACCAAATTGCTTTTGCAGATTTCAGCAAATAATTGAGCATTTGATTTTGGATAAATCTTGTTATGCCCACCCGCAATAACTGCGATTGTACCTGTACCTTCGTTTAAAGCGGTTTTATGAGCAATAGTATCAACGCCGGTCGCAAGTCCAGAAATAATAGTAAGTCCAGCTTGAGCAAATTCAGTACATAACTTTTTAGTTATAATTTTCCCATAATCAGATGGGTGTCTAGTTCCAACCACACTAACTGAAAGACTGTTTAATAATTGAAGATTCCCTTTGCAATATAAACATAGTGGAGGTGAAGGAATTTCTAATAATTTCTTAGGATAATTATCAGACATAAAAGTCAAGATTTCTATTCCTTGCAGTTTATATTTAGTCATTAACTTTTCAAAATAATCTTTATCAGCCACTTTTAACAACATATCATATTCATCTTTTGAAATAATACTGCTAACTTCAACCTTACTCTTTTTAATAAAGTCTAAAATGTTTCCTAAATGCGAAAAAAATCTGAATAATTTAAACTTCTTTTCATACGATAATTCTATGCTATCAATAATTATAGCATTTATCTCATCTGCTACCATAATTCTCCTATAAACCTTTATAAATGTATTAATGTAAAATATTAATTTTAAATAATATAGAAAAAACTAAAATAAATTTGTATATTAATATAAAACTGTTTTTTTAAATGAAATCTATTGAAAATATTTAGTGTCTTTGCCACGATATTGAATTGCTTCTGCAATATGTTTTGGCAAAATGTCATCACTTCCATCTAAGTCAGCAATAGTTCTAGAAATTTTTAAAATTCTATTATAACCTCTAGCCGACATATCTAAAAGTTTAAAAGCCCGTTCAATTAATGCCTTACATTCAGACGATAAAACGCAATATTTTCTAATATCTTTTTCTGTCATTGCACTATTACAAAATATATTACTACCTTTAAATCTCTCTAATTGAATTTTTCTAGCGAAATCAACACGCTTTTTAATTTCACAAGAAGGTTCTTCCAACTGTTCGCTTGAAATATCTTCAAATTTAACATTATTAACATCTACATGCAAATCTATTCTATCCATAATAGGTCCAGAGATTCTGTTCAAATAATTCTTTATCATACTGTCCGTGCACGAACATTTACCTGTTTCATCTCCATAATGCCCACAAGGACAAGGGTTCATACTAGCAACAAGAGTAAACTTGCAAGGGTAAGTAATTGCTTGACTTTGTCTAGATATAGTAATAAATCCATCTTCTAAAGGCGAGCGTAATGTTTCAATAACTTTTCTATTAAACTCTGGCAATTCATCTAAAAATAGCACACCATTATGTGCAAGACTAATTTCTCCTGGGACACATTTTGCCGTACCACCAATTAACGAGATTTTAGTTGCCGTATGATGAGGTGCTCTAAACGGTCTATTAACAACTATCCCTGTGTCTCTATCTAAAACACCTGCCACGCTATGTATCTTTGTAATTTCCAAAGCCTCTTCAAATGTTAAATCAGGCAATATGCTAGGAAAACATTTTGCAAGCATAGTTTTGCCCGCACCTGGAGGGCCTACCATAATTATATTATGACCACCCGCCGCCGCAATTTCCAACGCTCGTTTTGCACTGGCCTGACCTAAAACATATTTAAAATCATAATTAGATTTAATCGCTTGTTTTTTCTCATCAAATGAGCAAAGTTCGACAGTATGTAATATTTTTTCGCCAGAAAGAAATTTGACACATTCATTTAAGTCTTTTACAGCATATACTTCAATTCCCGAAATATATCTGGCCTCTTCAATATTGCCATAAGGTATGATAAATTTTTTAAAACCTTTTTCTTTAGCATTAATAAGCATAGGTAAAACACCGTTAACTCTAGTTACTTTGCCATCTAAAGACAATTCCCCCAATATTACGAAACTATCAATATCAAAAGAAGTAAATTTTTTACTAGCGAGCAAGATAGAAATTGCAATAGGAAGGTCATAAATACTACCCTCTTTTTTAGCATCAGCAGGTGCAAGATTTACAATTATTTTGTTAACAGGAAAATCCATATTACTGTTTTTTATAGCCGACTTTACTCGTTCTCTGCTTTCTTTAACGGTGGTATCTGGAAGACCGACGATTTCCATACCAGGAAGACCTGAATGAATATCAACCTCTACCTTGACCACAAAACCTTCTAAACCAACTAAACCAAAACTATTTATTATAGCGAACATATTACCTCTAATTAAATAAACCCAAAAATTTAAGTTCATACAAGTATATCACACATTTGTTCTAAATACAATAGTGTAAAATTAATTTTTAATATTTCAATGTTTTTTTATAATCTGTGTAAGAGTTGAGATAACAAATACACAGACTGCTAGATTTATTTGTCCTTTACTCATAGTGTAGAGTTATTTGAACTCTGCACTATTTTTGTTTTAAAGGGGGTGAAGATTTGAGTAAACGTTATTATACCTTTGCAGAAAAACAAGCATTTGCAAAAGGTTGTCGAGTTGGTGCAAGAAATGCAAAAAAGTCTGCACGTAAACGAACTTCTAAAAGAACAAGAAATTATTATTAGGAGAAAAACGTATGGTAAATGTTAGAAAAGCATATAAGCCAAAGTCAACAACTTCAAAGGCAAAATCTTTAATTCGTGGAGAAATTAAACATAGATATTCTCCGTCTGCGACTGGTTATGGTCGTAGTACTGTAACGAATATGAAGCAAGATGCTGAAAGTGGCTGGGGACGTTATCGTGGTTACGGTGGAGATTATCACAAAGGTGCTAACCTAGTTGATAGTGGTAATTTTAGATGCTATTATGACGACCAAGCAAAATTCTTATCAAAGATTTATGGTAAGAAAAATGTTGACAAATGGTCTGGTCAAAAAATTCACAACACGTATAAACACTTAATTGGTCGTGAATATGCTTCAATGGTTAGAGAAAGTCAAAAGGCAAAACCAAAGAAAAAAACTAAAAGACGTTAAGGAGATACATATATTTGAAAGTTAAAAGACAAAAAGAAATTGCAAAGAATGAGTTTAGAAAAAATAAAGACACCAGACACCCAGCATACATATATGCAAAAGTTGGTAATGATTATAAATTTATCGGTTTAACTCATTCCCCTATTACAGACAACGTGAAAAATATTAAGTTAGAGAAAAACCCTAACCCAGCAGATAAAAGAACTGCATACTTCCGTCCAAAGTCTGAACGTGCAAAAGTAAATAAGTTTAAGAAAAAAGAAAACGGCTGGTTTTTCTCCAAGAAAGACAAAGAAAAAATCAACCGTTATAAAAAATAGTAATAAAAAAAAGAACGACACATCACGAGCATAATTGCATTGGTTGTGATTACGGAACACCGAAACTTAATTCGTTTTTCTTCCAACGTTCTAAAAGTATTATATACAATTCAAATATAAATGTCAACCCTTATGGTTAAAAAAATTACAAATTAGTGTCGACGTCGTCCAAAAATTGCTTTTGGTCTTCTTCACACACAATCACAACTGAATAAATGTATAAGCCCTATGAACGTAGTAGTAGGCACACAATCGGTACATTCAAGCCGGTAAAACAAGACAAAAAGCCAAAAAAGAATAAAAGTATAAAGGAGAAAATATTATGGCAGGAAATATTAAAAGAATGATTAAAGAAGACGGTGTAGTTTTAGAAAAAATCTTCAAGGAAAAAACAGACGAGTTCAAGAGTTCTGACGGACGTATTGTTCCAGCACAACCAGATAGATATATTTTAAAGGTTGTATCTGGCGAAGATTTTTCAAAAGATAAAGGCTTTGCACAATCAACAGTATTAGAGTACAAATCAAATAAAGAAGTATACGATAAAGTAGTTGCTTATTCCCCAGTTGTTGTAAGATACGAAGTATCAAATTATGGTGCAAAACCCATGTCCGTAGAACTCAAAGAAACTAAATAAGGAGATAATATATGTACGGAAATGGCAAATTGATTTTAGGTATCATTTTAGGTCTTATTGGTGCAGTTGCAATATTCTGTATTACTGTTGGTATTGGTTGTGCTGTCAATGGTCTAACTTTCGGCGAACAGGTTTGTGAATGGTTTGGCAATAATGCACCAGTAATCGAAGAAGCAGTAGAACAAGTAGCCGAAACTATTACTGAAACACCTATTGCATAATAAGGGCTATGTTTTATGAAGAACTTATTATTTACAATTTTAATAATTGTTTTGGTAGTACTTTTAGGAACTTGGCCGTTATCAATACTAGGCAAAGTTTTTGAGTATATAGGTATAGCCTTTAACTGGTTAGCCGATGCACTTAATTTCTTTGGCTGGAATGGAATATTGTAATTAAAAGCACTATTTAAGACTAATGTTCTTGTTTAGTGCTTTTTATTTTTTAGAAAATTTATAAGGAGAATATTATGGAGATAGCAAAGAAAATTGCAAATGGTATGTTAATTTTTGTAACTGTTATTGCTGTTTTAATGTCTTGCTTATTGCTATATTTTAATACTTTAGGTAAGGACAAAATGCCAACTGCTATTACGTCTGCTTATGCAACAACGGTAACCGACCCATTAACTGGCGAAGAAAAACCAGTACTCGAAGCAAATTATTATTCAAATAAAAATGGGACTGGTTTTGAAGTTGTAGAATTTAGAGTAAATGCATATAGTGGTGTTTCAAAACAAGGTATTTATGCTCGTGGCTTCCAAATGGTTTGGGACAAAGACGGTAATATAGTCCAATACACTAACCCAACAACAAATGAAAAAAGTAATGTTTGGTATTATGATAGTTTCGATAACACTTCATTTGAAACTGGACACGTTTATGAATGGGGAGACAAAATGGTTATTGATATTGACGGTGATACTTACGGTGTTGCTCTTGATGGTCGATATTCAGTTACTACAAAAAGTTTTAGTTTCTTAAAAGCTGTTGGTCATACATTTACTGGTTTATGGACTGGTTATGATTATGGTACAAAAGCTTATAATTTTGAAACAAAAACATATAATTATACTTTTGAAGATTTGTTGTTAAAAGTAAAACAAATAATTAAATCTTGTTCAAACGGAACTGGCGACGGTGTTATTTCACTTATTGATTTAGGCGACTTCTTACATATTTATGAATATGATGAAGAACACGGACAATTTAAAGGCGAACCAGTTGGTGGCAATACTTCAAATAGTTTAATCAACAGTTATTTTACAATGTCAACACACTTCGATAATCGTGGTATGGCTTGGTATAAACAATCAATCTTTGGTTCTGTTGCTGGTGATAGCAATTACAATATAACTGGTTTAACAGACAATGTTAATTATTGGAAAGCAACTACAACATTTGAGTTGACAGAACAAAACTTTGAAGCAAGATATAGTCAAATTGACAATGGCTTCTACTATATACTTCCAACTTCTTTTATTAACGAAATAAAAGATTATGAAGATATAGAAATAAATATTACTTTTAATGTATCTAATTTAGACGTAAATGTTCTTGGTTTTGACTATTATGCTCTTAATGGTATAGAAGTTAGTTCTTTAACAATTACTAGTTCTACACAAAGAGATTTTAGACTTATGGTAGGTTCATTAAAAGATACTGGCTTGACAAGTGCCGATATTTACTTGACAAACATAAAACTTGTTAATACTAATTCGGGGGTGGCTGTATAATGAAATGGTACTCATATATAATATGTTTTATTTTAATTATTGTCGGTGTTTTCTGCACTATCGAATTAGTTGATTTGTTTAGTGTTAAATCTGGTGAATATGGTAGTGTTATAAGTTATCAGACACACGGAGATTATGAAGAATTTTCAAAGTTTGATTACGGCACTATTGACTTCGATACAGAAGATTATACAACTTATAAAAACATATCTACTTTTGGTTCTCAACAATTTGACGGCACAAAAGAAGATTATACATTATTCTTCAACGGACAACCATTAAACAACGTTGTTCAAACTGCTGGTCGTATAAATGGTGATTTATCATTAAAATTTTATGACTTAAACGGTGAAGAAATAACAACTGCTGATATTCACTTTGTTGTTGAGTATCTAGCAAGTGCAACCAAAGTAACAACTACTATTACAAACGTTGATAATTCAGTATCATACTTAAATGCTTATATGGAAATAAACGGTGCTGTTTTACAAGTTGTTACAAAGGGGGTGTAACCTATGAAATTAAAAGCAACGATTATTAGTATAGTATCTGTGCTTATTGTTGGTCTAACAGCAATATTATTATATTGCTTTTGGCCAGCCATAAAAGGTACTGTTGACAATAGTAAATATTACACCCAAGAGGAATTACAAAATAGTTATGATAAAGGTTACGAAGACGGTTGTAAAACTGAAACTGAATTAACTGGTCAAGTTAAATATTATAAAGATTTAGTTGACGAATATTACATACAAGTAAATACTTTAAATGACGAAATTACTATGTTGACTAATACTAATAAAGATTATCAAACTCAAGTTGATAATCTTACAAGTATTAAAAATGAAAACGAACTAACTATTAATTCTTTAACAAGTGATAAATCTTTATTACAAACACAAGTGGATAATTTACAAGATGAAATTGCTAATAAAGAGTTAATAATTGAAAGTTTAAATTTACAAATTTCTACTTTAAAAAGTTCTATTCAAGATAAAACAAATGAAATTATAGAACTTAATAATCAAGTTAATAATTTACAAAGTCAACTTAACAATTTACAAAATGATAATTCAAATTTAAGTTCAGAAATTGAAATTTTAGAAACAAATATTGCGGATAAACAAAGGCAAATTGTTTCTTTAAATTTGGAAATTGATAATTTAGAAGAAAGACTTACATCGACTGAACAATTAAAAAATGAATATTATAATAAAATTTCTACATTGGAAGATGATATAGAACAGAATTTGATAGAAATACAAAATTTGAATACAAGTCTTGATTATTTAGAAGCTACTCGAGATGTTTTAAATGAAAAAGTAAGGTCATTAAATTCGACTATTGATGAATTAAATATCACATTGGAAGAAAAAAATGATAATATTTTAAGATTAAATAATAAAATCAGTAAATTAACTGAAAATTTATCATATTTACAAACATTTATTGTTAATTTACAATTAAATGATAAATGTGTAGCAATCTTTGAATATAACGAAGATATATATAATATTCAAGTTGTAGAAAAAAATTCATTGTTAAATATTACTAACCCTGCAGATACTGATTATGTAAAATTTAATGGCTGGGCTGTTAATGAAGAAATTGTAGATTTATCGACTTATCAAATAACTTCAAATACAATTTTTGTTGCTGACTTAACTTATATTTACGATGTTGAATTTATTTATTATACTGTTGTTGATGATGTGTCTACTAGAGTTGTATATGATAGTCAAAAAGTTGAAGAAAATTCTCATGTTGATATGTCGGGAGTTTTAGGAAGTTCTCCAGTATATTCTGATATGATATTTAGGGGCTGGACACTAGATGGAAATACTACTATTGATGTTTCTATTTATCCTATTACAGAAAATACTACTTTTATAGCGAAATTTATATCACCTAATTATGTTACATTTCAAGACGAAACTACATCAAAAACTTTTTCTTATGATCCAAGTCAAGAATTTGATTTTATAACTAATAATCCATTTGAAACTAATAAAGATAAATTAATTACTGGTTGGTCGATTAATGGTGTAATTTATAATACTCCAAATTTATCAGAAATATCATTTAATAAGAATTTAAGTAATATACTTATTTCTCCTATTTATATAGACAACTATACTGGTGCATATACTATTGATTTTTCTGGTACTGCTGATTTTGCTTTAACAAGTGATGTTAGTTTTGGAGGACAGATTACTTTTGATGTAAATTATAGTTTTAATTCTTCTAAACTTTATTTTGTTGAAAATGTAGTTTCAAATAATGACAAAGTTAAAATTAATAGTTTTAATCTTTCAAATTTTGTATTGAGATTAAAATTTGAATATAAACATGATTTAACTAAAACTTTGACATTTGATTTTATTATACGAATAGATTCTTGTACTTTTAATTATTATAGTTTTGATAGTTCTAATGTTTATTTTCAATCTGGTAATTTTAATCGATTAAATGTACATAGGAATTGGGTATTTTAATCTTATGATAACAATAATTTTCGCTCCCCCACGAACTGGCAAAACGTGTTTTATGACTCATTGTCTAGTGCAAACAATGTTTGATAGACAAAGAAATTTGGAAATGCAAAATGAAATAAGACAAAAGCAAGAAAACGGTTTTCAATCTTTAAAGACTATACCTATTCATTGTGTTTCAGCAAACTATGATATTATTGGCAAAAAGTTTAGGTATAGTCCTAGATTTAACCGTAGAATTAACCCTTATAGACTTGGGTTTAAAAATAATTTTGTTAAAACTCATTTTAATTTGCCTTACGAATGTATAGGAATTACTGAAGCACAAAAATATTTAAATAGTCGTATGTCAATGTATTTCCCTGAATGGCAAAGTCGTTGGTATGAACAACATGGACATAATAATCTTGACATTTATCTAGACACTCAAAGACCTATGTTAATAGACGTTAATATTCGAGAGTTGGCACAATTTATAGAGATTGTCAATTTGCAAGTATATTATAACGAATATGGCAAAGTTAAAAAATTAAGGTGGAAAATACGAAAAATTGAAAATAGTAGCCTATTCGACAGATATATGGCAAGTGGCAAGAAAGATAAAGATTGTTATATCGAAGAAGAAATAACGGCAGACTATAACGTATTTGAGTGTTATGACAGTCAAAGTTGTAAACCAAAGTTCTATGCTGGTCATTTAAAAGAAGACTTTGACTATCAAGAAAGTACGCCAACAGAAGAAACAATAGACGGCTATATTAAATATTTGGAAGAAAATGACGACGAATTTCCAGATAATTATTATCAAAGGAGAAAAGCAAGTTGATAAATTTTAATAAAAATAAACTTATAAATCAAACGTTAGACAAGTACTATGAAACGTTTAGTCATACACTAGACACGGCAGATTATGTACCAGATAAATTTAATGACAAGATAACTAAATACATATACAAGAATATGAAAAAGTCATTTAAGCAGATTGATAAAGAAGATAAGAAGTATCAACAAACATTAAAAAAGAAACAAAAGTTGAAACTAAAACAAAAAACACAAATCGAAGATAAGCCAAAATCAAAACTTGTGCTTTTCTTTAAAACCTTGTTTAATCGCAAAAAGCGAAGTGAACTTGTCAAGGAAAAAGCAGATTATTTTTCTGAAAGAAAAATCAACGAGTGCGATAGCACTTCTGCCCTTGACAATGGAACAAGCGAAATAAACTCTTGCATAACAAACCCAGAACAATAACATTGTTTCGGGGTTTGGTTGCCCAACGGCGAGTGATAATATGGGTCAAGGGACGAGTTCCTTGCAGGTGTGGACGGCGTCCACGAAAAGAAAAGCAAGTATACTAACGATAGCATTTTCGCACAACGGCAATAGGCTTGTCCTTGCCGTGTGCGAGAGTGTTACTCTACTTGACAATAGTAACACTTAACCGAATAAAAAATATTTTTTATATTAAATAGGAGTTTTTTTATGATAGACGTATTAGAACAAAAAACTGCCTATAACTTGTTCCAAAAAGATAGAATTTATAGAGATAAGACACTTACTTCGCTATACTTTAAATCGAATAAAGAACAAGTAGAAAAGAAAAGTCGTCCGATAGATATTGACGGCATAAGATATAAGTTAGATTTAGAAACTGGTGAGATAGATACATACACTAAACGTGAAGTATTAAACTCTATGGGTGCTTCACTCCGTAGAACAAAAATTGCTATGAATATGCTACTAGAAATGAACGACTTTGATTGGTTTGCTACTCTAACTTTTGATAAAGAAAAGATAGATAGAACGAATGATGAAGACGTTTTTAATGCTTATAAAAAATACATAGATAATACTAAAAAACAATTTCCCAGTTTAGGTTATATGTGCTTTCCAGAACGACACGAAGATAATTGTATACACTTTCATTTACTCATAAATGGTGTCACACCCAAACAATTAGGGCTGGTCAATTCTGGTAAAGTGTGTTGTTCGTGGGCTACACTCAAAAATAAGATAGCAAGTAAAGAGTTCTTTGACAGAACAAAACACAAACACGAATTAACCGAAACTGACGGATTGCCAGTATATAACATAACAACTTTCCCCTTTGGTTATACAACAGTAACAAGAATTGCAAGTCGTGAACGTTGTAACAGTTATGTTAAAAAGTATGTAGAAAAAGCATTAGGCTCAACAGAAATCTTTAAAAAAAGATTTTATTATTCGTCTAACTTAAACGTGCCTAGTATCGTTGAACGATTAGTCGGTGCAGATTTTGAAACACCAAAAGAATTAGTAGACTTGAAGTTTATTAAAAATAACCCACATTTGCAAAATGCTGAATATGTCAATTATAATAAAGACTATAACGTTTTACAATTCTGGGAAGATAACAATATAAAAAATTGTATAGATAATGGAATTATTCCATTATCTGAAAAAGAAATTAAAGAATTAGGAGATATATTTTAATGGAAGAATTTGTAATAAACGAATTAGATTTTGAAGACAAAGAACTGTCTTTACTGATAAAAGATTTAAAACAATGTTTTTACAGACAACAAGATAGTTTTATAAAAACGTGTGTTACAATACACAAAATTTGGTCTTATTGTAAAGGCAACTATTATAAAGCCAAAGACAACGAATATTACAACTCATATAAATTACTTGCTAAATTTGGTTTTGACAAAAAAGCAGTTTCCAGATATAAACAATGTTTTGAAAAATTTATCGTTGGAGATGACGGACATTATACGTTGTTTCCACAAATATATGGCTTTACTTCTTCAAAATTATTTGAACTATTGACTTTATCTGACGAAACAATTTTTAATGCGATAGACAATAAACTATTAAAACCAGAAATGACAGTTAAGCAAATACGTGAATTTATTAAAACTTTAAAAGACGGTACAGATAAAGCCGAAAAAGTTGTAGAAGATACAACGGAGATTAACGAAGAAGATATACCATTAGCGTATGATCCTAAACAAGAATATGAATACTCATATTTTGAAAGTAAAACAAAAAATCAATTATTAAATATTGTTTGGGAGTTGCAAAAAGCATATCAGAAACTTAAATTAAAAGGAGAAAAGAAAAATGTTAAATAATCAAACAAATAAGTTAGAATATATAAACAAACTAGAAAATGAAAATAAATTATTGAGAGAAGAAAACAAAAGATTAAAGCAGACTTTTTTGTCTGATTGTCAAAATTATAATATTTCTTTACTTCAAAAAAATATGCGAATTGACACTCTTGAACGTGAGATAAAACAGTTAAGACATAAAAATGCTATGCTGGTCTTAATGAGATAATCAATAATATAAATTTTAAACTAGGTTGTTTATGACCTAGTTTTTTTATTGTAAAATAAATTTAAAGGAGCAGAAGAAATGAGAAAACAAAAGAAAGTGTATAAATCTGCATACACACCAGAAGAAAAATTAAAAGCATTAAATCTATGGAAACACAGCACAATACAATTTGTTGCTAAACGTTATCACTGTTCGTTTAGCAGTCTTTTTCGCTGGAAAAAACAGTATGACGGAACTATTGAAAGTTTAGAAAATAAATTTTCACGAAAAAATATGTTACACCCAAATAGACACACCGACGAAGAAGTGAAACATATTAAAGATTTAATACGTAGAAACCCAAACATTGGACTTAATGAACTTTACGGAAAGTTAAGGTTAAATTATTCATACACTCGACACCCTATGAGTTTATATAACTTCTTACGTAAACGTGGTTGGTATGGCGAAGTTAAAAAACGTAACCCATATAAGCCACAACCATACGAGACACCAGCACGTATTGGCGAAAAATGGCAACTTGACGTAAAGTGTGTACCAAGAGAATGTTACGTCGGTGTATATAAAACCGAAAAAAGATTTTATCAATATACAGTAATTGACGAAGCAACAAGAGAACGTTATATCTACCCTTATGAAGAACATATAGCAACAAATACAATAGACTTTTTGCAACGTGCAATAATCTTTTTTGGTTATCAACCTAATATAATTCAAACTGACAATGGTAGTGAGTTTACATATACCAGACAAACAAAGAATGATAAAGAACACTTATTAGATAAGTTTTGCCGATTAAAGAAAATCGAACATAAACTCATAAAGCCACGAACTCCACGACATAATGGAAAAGTAGAACGTTCGCACCGTTCCGACAATGAACGTTTTTATAGGTGGTTAAAATTCTATTCATATGAAGATTTAAAACTTCAAATGAAAGCATATTTAAAACGTTCTAATAATATACCTATGTCGGTACTTAAAACAAGGGACGGTACGAAAGACTGGTTGACACCTAACCAGAAACGAAAAGAATTATTACTACTTGATTGGGGTGTTGTAGAATGATTTTTAATTACAACTGAATAAAAACTCAGGAACTATGACAATTTTATTGCCATAGACTTTTTTATTTTCAAAATTTCGCAACTTCCACTAGTGGAAGTATTAGACAGATAAAAAAGATAGTAAAATACATACTTTACTACCTTAAAATATATAAAATTAAAAATATTTATATTTTTTTTAAAAAACTTCTCTCAAACAGTTGACATATTTGCAGTAAAATTAATTTTTAATATTTCAATATTTTTGCTATAAATTAAACAAATAAATATTTACATAAAATCGTAAAATTTACTTTTTATTGCTACATAAAAAACAATATAACAACATATTTTATAACTTTATAGATAAATAATTGACAATTAACACAATATGATAAAAAACTAACAAAATAATTAAAAATTATATTACTATGCATAAAATAAAAATTATTGTTAACACTTTATATTATACACCCTCACAACTCTCTAATGCAAGCATTTAGTTTAAAATTTATTTAAAATTATAGAAAGTAGTGAGAGTGTCAAATGAATGATTTTCAAGAAAGATTACAAGAGTTATTAGTTGAAAATAACATATCAAGGTTAAAGTTATCAAAATCTTTAAATATATCATCGACTACGATAAATGGTTATTTTAATAAAAATTATTATCCAAAAATTGAGATCGCGATTACTATATCCAATTATTTTAACTGTTCGCTTGATTTTTTGTTTGGCTTAAGTGATAGAAAAGAATTCTTAAAGCAAAACGATAATACATTTTTTGAAAATTTTGATAATTTGATAAAATCTAGTGGGCTATCTATAGCACAGACTATGAAAAAACTAAATATGAGTGAATACAATTATTATAGATGGCGTGATGGTTTACTACCTAAAACTATTAATTTAATTGATATAGCAAAATTTTATAATGTAAGTATTGACTATATTCTTGGCAACACTTTAAAAACAAAAACATAATAAAATATAAATTTTTTACTTTGATTTTACCTATTTATTAATAGATTTAATAATTTTAATTAAATGATTCAACTAATATCAGTTAAAAAAATCTAATCAATACAAATTAACTCTTTTTCTAATATCACTATACAAATAAAAATCCAATAAAACATATCAATAAAATTACTTATTAGCAAATAAGTAATATTTAATATAATTTATTAATAAATTAGCAAAATTTATTATTTTTATAATATTTAAAATGAAAAAGAACTTTATCAAACAAGGATAAAGTTCTTTAACTATGCCTATTAATTACCCACTATATCATTTCATTTGTTTTTTTATAATATTATAAATTGCATATTATATCATTGCCTTGATTTTTGTTAGCATCTATAAATTTCAAACAACAATACTTTTGAATTTTTACTACGATTGTAAAAATCTCATTTTCTTTGATTTTTTTAAGTATTTATAAATCCAACTGCAAATTTTTTAATTTTTTATGATATTTTCAAATTGCACACTACAACATTTTTTTGAATTTTTATAATATTTAAAAATTATACAATACATTATTTTATTTGATTGTTTAATGATATTTATTATCTCTATGTATTAATTTTAGGTATTCAATAAATGCTTTATTATTCACCATATTTTCAAATCCATTTGAAACAATATTGTGGAATTCATTTCTAGCATTTTCTTCATCTACTACAATTTGTTCTAATTCCTGTCTTGCAACATTTTCTACATTTATAATATCATTAACAGTTAAATTATTATTACCAATATTATTTCTGTAAGCAGTCAAAATGTTGTTTTTTCTAACAGGATGAATTACACCAAGAATTAATTGTTGTAACTCCTTTTTAAGTCTTTCAACTTGAGATTCTGCCAAAGATTGATTTTCGCTACCTACAGAGGTGTTTGCGTTATCAGTTACAGAATTTTCTAGTTCAAAAGTTTTATTTAAAATATTTATAATGTTTTGTCTGTCAGCCACGTTAAATGGTACTTTAAATTCAACATATTTATTGCCTTCTTCAGTAAATTCTGGTTGAACAGGGTTACCCAAAACATCTTTAGTTAAAGTAACATTTCTGTAATACGAACCCCAATTTTTCTTTTGATTTTGTAAAAACTCTTTATAACCATTTCTTCCGCTAAGAGTATATGTACCCAAATCTCTAAGTCTGTCGTTTATTGGCAATAATGTTTCTTTTTCAACTTCTCTATACTTATTTATAGCAGTATCTTTAATTGATTTAATACTTCCTTCAATATCTGCACCAACTGCTTTAGATGCTTCAAAACCTACACCTTTAACTAGTTCAGTTCCACCTTTTAATAAAGATTTACCTACAATTGTCGCTTTTTCTCCAGCAGAAAAATCTTTATATTTTTTACCGGTTAAAGTCTCTTCTTCAGCCTTGAGCCCAGAGAAAGTGGCATCGTATCCTGCCTTTGTACGAGCCCCAATACTTGCTATTGTCCTTATTGGAGAAGTTACAATATTAGTAGCTTTAGACATACCGGTTTTGAATGTACCATAAGTTGATTTACCTTCACTAAACAAATTCCCGCCACCGATATATGATGAAATTCTATCAATAATTTCATTTACACACATTAATCCTACAACAAATACCAAGAATTTTATAACGCCGTCCCAGAAGGCAACACCAAAATAAGTAATATTATTAAATACATCATACACAGAAAAATATATGTTTAATCCTGCCACTGCCGAATAACCAGCAATTACATTTTTAATAAAATCAGTTTTCCAGTTATTAAATGCACTTTGTCCAGAAAAAGGGATCATTGAAAGCGGTATTGGTGACAACACATATAAGAATACTATGTTAAACATACGTTTGATTAGTCCAATGATTAATACTATAAAGGCGTAGCCCATAAACAAACTACCAATTATCGCCATAAATAGATTCATATCAGATAGAGAATAGAAACAAACAACATTTTTAGTAGTTAAATGATAATTATTTATAATATTACCAGCATTATCGGTAGAGTCAAATTTAACGGTATAAGACTTTGAATAAATATCTGTAATTTCATATATTTTATCAGTAGAAATAGTGAAACTAGCATTAGGGTTGTTTTTGAAGAAAGATAAAAAATTATCTGTAAAGCCTGTTCTTATAGAATAAGAGATTTTAGAAATCAAACCAAATTTTGCCAAGTCATCAACATAGGTATCTTCAAGTAAAATATAGTAATTAGAAATATTTTTACTTAATTTAAAATTCATTATTTCATTGACACTTACCTGTTCATAAACACCATTTTTTAAAGTATAAATTTTGTGTGAAAGGTCATAATCTAATGAATAATCATAATTATCTAAATCTTGAACATTCCAAACAATAGTTAAAAGGTCCTCATAACTAGTAACATTAGGATAAAGTTCACTCACTTTTTTATAATCCGTTGTCTCAACAAGACTACCACTTTCAGAAGATGCACTTTTAATTTCTTCTGCTGATAAGTTCAATAAAGACTTTTCATAAATAGATTCATTACAATTAAAATTATAATAATATTCTATCGCTTTTGACAAATCCCCCACTTCATCTGAAACATAATACTCAGCTAATTTAAAAGCTGAATTTTGATCATCAATATCATCGCTATCCATCAATACACTAATATAATCAGATTTATCAGAAGTTGTATTAAACAGCATAGAACTAACCGAATAATATCCACTTAAATTAGTTGCTCCATCAATTGCTTTTAACACAATATTTCCTATCAACATACCAAACATACAAACTGCCGGTATTACAAAAAATCCAACGAAGCCCTTTAAATTATTTAAAAGTATTGCTTTCCAACCAATTTTATTAGTTGCATACATATTTTTGATAATAGTTATAATTGTAAGTACTATCATCAATATTACACACAAAACAATCAAAGAAATCATCAAGTTTTTAATTACAGATGAATCCAAAGCCTGAGAAATAATATCATTGTTGCTATTTTCAAAGTTTTCAATCCCTGCAAATTTATTAAAACAAGTTTTAATAACATCGCAAGCAGTCAATATTGCAGAAAAAATAGAGTATATTATTGATAAGAACCAAAAAGATATACTGTCTACAATCCCCGAAATAATTGATGCGAACCAATCTCCCATAACATTCCTCAAGCGTATTTTACCACAGAGTTTTAGTTTTGACAAGGGGGTATTTTTAAAAAAAACAAGCAAAATCACAATTAATCAACTAAATAATAGAATTTTAATATAAATAAAGTGAAAATTTTTATTAAAAAAACTTTAAACATTGACAAATAATTGCAACAATGTTAAATTACAGACGAAATCTTAGTTGGTAATAGAATATTTTAAAAATAATTAACTAAAAGGAATAAGAAATAATATGTATAATGGTAAATGTCAATACAAAATGTTTAATTACAATTTTTTAAAATCTGAATTAACACATAGCGATAGCGATATTGGAAGCAAAGAAATAATTGAATCATTGATTAATGCTAAAACATATTACAATACTAATGATTTTAATATTTATGCAACAAATATAATAAAAGCAATTGATAATAATCCAGCATTTTTAAGAACAGAAGAAATAACTAAGGAAATTTTAAAATCAAACAAAAAAAATGAATTTATATATGTATCAAATTACGATTATGCTTCATATTATTTAGGATTATTAATAATAAAAATAGTCGCAGAGTATTTAAACAACATTAATAACATATATAACAATTTAGAGCTGTTAATAACGTACAAAGCGTATTATGAATTAACAAAGAAAATAATAGAAATTATATACAATGCTAAGTTTAATCCTGAAGAAATGTTAGAAGTACTATTTATCAAATCGACATTTAAGAAATATCTTACTGAATTAAATAATATAGATAAGAAAATAAGTAAGACAATAAAAAACATACCGAAAAACATCATTAAAAATTGCGAAACATTAGTTAAAATTGTCAAAGCTTTTAACATTGATTACATATCATTATTCACGTCAAATGATATAATCGAAGAATTAAGCACGCCAATATTAATATTAAAACTAACTACTCACAATAAAAATCTTTTAAACGATATTGATGCTATTACGGATAGTTTTAATAATATAATAAGAAATATACTTCTAACACATTCAAATGAATCCGATGAGGATAAAAATCAATTGAAACTTTAAAAAAGGATACAAAGGTTTAAAACATTTTGAAACTAGTTAAAAAAACAAAAGGAACTTCCCATATAAATCAAAGTTCCTTTTTATTAGTTTTAAAATAATAGACTAATCAAATGAATCTTATTTCAATTACTCATTCTCTCTTACAATTAGGGCAAACTCCAGAGTCATCTAGTTCTGTACCACAAATATCACACATTTTTGCATTTACAGTTCCAATTTTTGCGATATTCCCCTCTTTTACGCTCCCTATATCAACCTTCATTGAATTAGATATAATTAACATAATTATAGAAGCGATAAGCCCAACAAGCCCTGCTATTGAAAGCAATGAACCAAAAACTATTTCGATAACAGTTGCAACCTTACCTGTATTCTTTGCACCAACAATAATTAATACAACTCCAACAGAAATTATAGCAACAGAAATTAATAAAATAATAATTGATAAAATATTTAAGTCTTTTTTTCCGTGATAAACATCTTTATAATTTCTACTATTCATATTATTCCACCTTAGTCCCACATTCTGAACAGAATTTTGCATTTTTATTTACAATCTTACCGCAATTAGGACAAAATTTGCCAAGTTTAGCACCACATTCTGGACAAAATTTTGCTTTTGCAGGGATACTAGCACCACAACTAAAGCAGTCTATTCTTTCTCCCTTTTTCTTTGGTTCTTCATCTTTTGCGTTTTGCAAAGATGAATTAAACATACCACCCATTGCACCAGATGCACCTAATCCTACACCAATAGCTGCGAAATTTGCACCATTTGGATTATTTGCAGCATCTTCAATAGCATTAGCTGTTTTATATTGAGCATAAGTTCCCATTTTGTCGCCAAGAACACCTAATTTTGTGCGTTCATCTAACGCCTTTTCTACATCATCAGGTAGTGAAATATTTTCAATTACAAAATTAGAAATTTTAAGACCTAATTTGTCAAATTCTATAGAAACAATCTTTTTAGTTTCATCAGCTATTTCCCTATAATTAGATGCAAGATCTAAAGCACTAATTTTATTTTCAGCTATGGTATCTGTTAGAGCTGATACTAATACAGGACGCAACTGTTCAGCTACATCAGCAACTCTGTAAACAGCATTTGTTCCAAATACTTCTTTCATAAATTTACCAGGATCGCTCACTCTAAAATTATATGTCCCAAAACCTCTAATACGAACATTTCCAAAATCAGCATCTCTCATCATTATAGGATTTTGTGTTCCCCATTTTTGACCTATAAATTGTTTAGTATTTACAAAATAAACTTCTGCTTTAATAGGACTATCAAAACCAGTTGGCAAACTTAAAAGTTTTGTCAAAAAAGGTATATTTTCAGTACTTAATTTATATGTACCAGGACCAAACACATCACAAATTTGACCTTTATGAATAAAGAGAGCCGATTGACTTTCTCTAACTACTAAAGTAGAACTATTCATTATTTCATCTCTATCTTCCAAAGGATATCTATAAACAATAACATCTTTTGAATTATCTTTCCATTCGATTACTGATAAAAACTGTTTTTTGAATTTACTAAAAAGACCCATATTTCTCCTTTAATCACCATCAGATTTATGACTGTTAAAAATGCCGTTTAAAATATCTATGCCTATGCCTAATCCTAAAAATTCATCTAAATTGTTTGATGGAGTAATAGATTTAGTACCATCTAAATTTTTTTCAGATTCATTTATGTCTTCAAGATGAGATGGTAGCATACTGCCACAATATTCACATTTTTTAGAATTTGTATAGTTTGCACCACAATTCGGACATTTTGTATCAGCCATATTTTCCTCTTATTATAGTTTACATATAATATTAAATATTGTCAACTAAAAGAACAATTAATGCAAACAAATTAAAAAATAATAAAAAAAGCAAAAGATATAGCTTTTGCAAATTTATAAATTTAAAATTTTTAATTCTGCAGGAGTTTTACTCAGTTTTCCTGTAAACAGAGCTCTCCAACTAGATGGAAAATATGAAATTAATTTTTCAATTATCAAATTTTGAATTTCTCCTTCTGTCATCACACTAAAATCAATATTATATTTTGTGCTTAAATTTAAAAGCCAATCTTTAGCAGCTTGATCTAAATTTCCGTTATTTATTTCATATAATAAACTTCCTTCTGCATTAACATTACCACAAAAAGATTTAAATTTTTTTACTACTTGTAATCTAACGTCTTCTATAGCTTTATTAATTGTATTATCACCCAAAATTTCATCGATACTTTTACCATTTATAGAATATAAACTCTTGACATATTTAATAACATTTTCCTCATCCTGCTTATTTTCAATGAGGCAATAACCTTTTTTTATGCTTTCTAAATATTTTTCAATATAAAAATATTTTAAGCACGATTTGAATGAAATTAATAATTTATCTTTGACATCTTTATTTTTTAAAAAGCTATTAATTGTATCTATATCTAAGTGTGGTAATACACCCAAAACACCATCTGGATTAAGTTTAATTTTATTGCCAAATCTTCTTACAATAAATTCTATGATAGTTGCAGTACTATCTTCATTAGGCTCACCGTTTTTTCTTTTATACCCTGTATTTACAAAAATTGTATTTAAAATACATCTTTTAATATCTAAAGTAGTTGAAAATCGTAATTTACCTGCTAAAGCACGGTAATTATCGGCAGTTCTATTGCTACACATATTAGATCTTTTAACACTTTCTCCACAATATTCTCTGAATAATCCTGTATTTTTAACAAAGATACTAGCTGGAGATTTTTCATTTTTAAAATTTGCCTTATTAAATATATCCTCTCTTAATTCTAATAATAAATTTTCATATTTTTCACATAATTCTTTTAACTTGCCTGAATGTTTTGAATTACTGTGAGTAAAACTAGCTAAATATACTGCAGGCAGACAAACAAAAGCCAATTCATTAATTTTTAATAACTTATCAAGAAAATCTTCTTCTTCGCACGAAATATAAGAATCTAATTTTTTGTCATAATCAATGTTCTTTGGATGTTTATCAAGCAATTCACACATAACTTCCATAATATTTTTATTTTTTAAATATATTAAAAATTTTTTTGCTTCTTTTGCTTTTTCATCATTCTCATTTGTATTAGGACATATTTTAGGACATATTGAAAAAATTTCTAATAATTTTTGTTGTAGATTATAATATCTTCGTTTTTTATATTGATTATTTGCTTTAGAACTATTATCCGAATTTGCATCTTTTGTTAAATTTGTAACATCTATACCTGGTCTTTTACTACTAGTATCTTCACGAATACCAATAATATTTCCATCTTTATCACGAAAATAACCAACTTCTTTTAAACCTTGTTGTTCTTCTTCAGTTTTTTTAATAAAAACATTAACACCAACAATTTTCCCATCACGATCAATAAGACATCCCTCATCATTTATAGAAAAATCCATAATAAACCACCTCTAAAATTGTTCTAATAATATCATAAATAAAATTTTTTTCAAGACCCTTTTTAATTTTTTTGAAAAATTTTTAATAAAAAAGAGCAACTGATGTTGCCCTTTAGGTAAAAAGCTATGAACAATTTTTAGAATCTAAGCTTTTATTAGCCTTTGCAGTTGATGCACTCTTTGCACTTTTTGTGTTTGATGCGCTTTTAACATTGCTTTGAGACTTTGTCGCGTTCGAAACATTTGAAGAATTTGTTGTGTTAGAAGAGTTTGAACTATTTGAACAACTTTTACAATTCTTTTCGTTTGAACTAGCCTTAGATTTCTTGTTTTTCTTACCAAACATTTTTTACCCCTTTTATATAAGGCATTTGCCTTACACAAGTATTATGTGTTATAATATGAATATTTATTAAATTAATAAATGACAGATTTTTCCAATCTCATATAATCATAAATTTATATATCAAAAACAAGTATATATACCATTTAATCAATAGACACTATAATCTATATTTGTGTAATAATATTATACCTTAACTGAACACTCATTACATTAAAATTATACCTTAAATAGTAATTTAATATGATAATATATTAGTTAATAGTTACTAAATGTGTGTTAATGAAATAATATCATACTTTAACTAAATTATTTAAATAGAAAAATTACACTTTAAATTAATAATGTAATACGATAATATATTATTGTTTAAAAAAATTTGAAATATTGTTATAATTAAAATAACTAATATAATAAAAAAATCAATAAAATTAAAAATTTTTGTAAAATTTGTTGACAGGCATATTTTTTTATGATAATATAGGTTTGCAATGTGGCAACAGATTTGGGAGGTTAGCGCAGTTGGTAGAGTACCTGCCTTACAAGCAGAGGGTCATAGGTTCGAGTCCTATACTTCCCACCATAACAAAAAGTTGTCTCATTGCATATAAATTAATGTTTATATGCGGGAGTGGCTCAGTGGTAGAGCGTTGCCTTGCCAAGGCAAATGTCGCGAGTTCGAATCTCGTCTTCCGCTCCACAATAATATAATTTATGAATAAATGGCTTAAATACAATATTTACATTATCATTTAAGTCATTTTTTTATTGCGTCAATATGTGCATTTTATACATTTTCTACAAATAAATTTTATGCATTATATTAATGTATATTGTTGTATGTTTTATATAATATTGTATTTTACGCTTATATAGAATAAATTATTATAATACTAAATAATGTTATATTTTAATGATTTTGCAATAATTTTTAATTGTAAAATCGCTTTTACTTTAATTATTGTATTTTGTTTTATTATATTTCTATATTTTTAATCTTACACTCGTATTTCAAATGATTTTAATTTACATATAAAAATATGAAAGCAAAAAAAAATTTATATTTATAAAAACTTATACTGAACATAAAATTCAATCTAATACACAAATCAATATAAAATTAATAGATGAAATATATAATTTTATTTGTTTAATTTAAAATAATGTTTTCTAAAAACAAGTTTTAATAAAGGTTTTAACAATTTAGGACAATTAATTATGTAAATTCTATCTTTCATATAAAATAATATGCAAAAATATATAAATTTGATAATTCACATAAAGAAGAATAAATTCATATAAAATAAAAACTAAAGAATAAAACATATATCGAGATAGTCAGAAAATGTTTTAATAAAAAGGTAAAAACTAAATAAAATAAATTAAAACTTAAAAAAAATAATTGACACAATATAGAAATTATGCTAAAATAAAATAGCAAATTGGTACGGCACCATCGCCAAGCGGTAAGGCCAGGGTCTGCAAAACCCTCATTCATCAGTTCGATTCTGATTGGTGCCTCCAATTTTAATATGCCGATGTGGCGAAATGGCAGACGCAAAGGACTTAAAATCCTTCGGGGGGAAACTTCCGTGCCGGTTCGACCCCGGCCATCGGCACCAAAATCATCAGTGTTGATGATTTTTTTTAATGATATTATACACTTGCTTACATTACAATATAAACGAAAATTTATGTCAATAAAATTGCTTAATATTCGTTTGTTCTATTTTATTAAAAAGTTTAAAGGTTAGTATTTAAAAACTACCAAAATATATACAAATAAATATACCTACTTTTTATATAAAATTTAAATCACCTAAACTAATGACACCCTTTTGAAACTAGCAGAAAAGCAAAGATAACCACACAAATGAAAACAAAGTTTTTTATATTAGTTTCAAGATAAAAGAACAAAATTAACCAATTTTTAAACTAAAAAATATAATAAAAAAACTCTATATCTAAAAGTGAAGTTTCTTTTTGTATTAGTTTCAAAAATAATAATTTAAGTCATAATTTTATTATTAACATTTCTTAATTTTCATTATTAATTATATCAATACAATTTCCATAATAATTATATTTTTTCTTGAAATTTAATAAATAAACTATTATTATAATACTTAGTTTGAAGTCATATAAAAAAATCATCTATTAAGATGATTTTTATAATTTTTTCTTATATAAAGTAGTTTTTGGATAATCGCTTTCTTTAAAGTTTTCTTCAATCTCTTTTAATTTTTTCTTAGACTCTTTGTCAAGACTTTTTGGTATTTCACCTTTTAATGTAACTATAATGTTACCATAACCTAAGCCTCTTAAGTTTTTAACTCCTCTACCTCGTAAAGTATAAGTTGTACCATTTTGAGTTAATGGGTCTACATCTAATGTAGTATTTCCTTTAATAGTAGGTATTTCAATCTTGCCACCTAGCAAAAGTGTTGTGAAAGGAACATATACATCTACATATAGATCAAAGCCCTGTCTTTGCAATAATTGATGTGGCAAAACCTTAATTTTAATAACTAAATCACCTGATTGTGAATTAGTCGATGCTAGTTGTTCGCCTTCACCTCGCATTCTTATAGATTGCCCATCATCAATACCTGCAGGAATTTTAACTTTAATTCGTCTTGTAACGAATTTTGTACCAACACCATGACAAGTTGTACATTTTTCTTTAACAATTTTACCTGTTCCGTGGCAATTTTTACATTCGCCTACTGTCTGCATTCTGCCAAACAATGTATTTTGAATGATTTGAACTCTACCTGTACCATTACACTGAGTACATTTTTCTTGAGGAGCACCTTTTTTAGCTCCCGTTCCTGAACAATCAGAACATCTTTCTTTTCGATTTATAACAATTTCTTTTTCAACGCCGTTACAAGCCTCTTCAAAACTTATAGTGAGATTAGTCAATACATCATCTCCTACTTCTATGCCTGCACTTGCCTTGCTTTTGCCACCAAAACCGAAAATATCAAAAATATCATCAAAGTTAAATGACGAAGATGAAAATCCGCCACCAAAGCCACCTGAACCACCAAAGCCTTGTGGACCATCTGCTGACCCGTATTGGTCGTAATTTGAGCGCTTTGTTTTATCGCTAAGGACAGAATATGCCTCGTTAATATCTTTAAATTTTTCCGCCGCCTCAGGGGTTTTATTAAGGTCAGGGTGATATTTTTTTGCTAAACTTCTATAAGCGGATTTAATTTCATCTTCACTAGCAGTTTTGCTAACACCTAATATATTATAATAATCTTTCGCCATATTCTACCCCTAAAATATTATTCAATAATTACATCATCAGGGTTGGAACTATTTGAACCATTATTAGATGCACCACTATCATTTGAACCGGTATTAGAACCATTAGGATTTTGATACATTTTTGAGAAAACTTCATTAGAAACTTTAGTTAACTCATCGTAAGCGTTTTTAATTTCATTCAAATCTTCGCTTGTCAAATGTTTTTTAGCCTCTTCAGTAGCATTATTTAATTTTGTTTTATCCTCTTCACTAATCTTGTCAGCATTTTCTCTAACAGTTTTTTCAATAGTGAAAATCATACCATCTAGATTATTTCTGCTATCAATTACTTCTCTTCTCTTTTTATCAACTTCAGCGAATTGTTCAGCTTCTTTTACAGCCTTATTAATTTCTTCTTCTGACAAATTAGTAGAAGCAGTGATTGTAATTTTTTGTTCTTTATTTGTACCTAAATCTTTTGCAGAAACATTAACTATACCATTAGCATCAATATCAAATGTTACTTCGATTTGAGGTACTCCTCTAGGAGCAGGAGCAATACCAACTAATTGGAATTTACCTAAAGATTTATTTTGAGCAGCGAACTCTCTTTCACCTTGCAAAACGTGAATTTCAACACCAGGTTGATTATCTTGAGCAGTACTAAATATTTGAGATTTTTTAGTAGGAATAGTAGTATTTCTTTCAATCAATTTAGTAAATACTCCACCCAAAGTTTCAATACCTAAAGATAGAGGTGTAACATCTAGTAATAATACATCTTTGACTTCACCACCCAACACACCTGCTTGAATAGCCGCACCAACAGCCACACATTCATCAGGGTTAACTGATTTATTTGGTGTAACAGGAATTTCTTTAGCAATAGCATCAACTACACAAGGAACACGAGTTGAACCACCAACCAAAACTACGTTGTGAATATCAGATTTATTAAGACCTGCATCAGCCAAAGCCTTTCTAGTACAAACCAAAGTCTTTTCAACAAGGTCTTCTATGATGCTTTCAAATTTAGCCCTAGTAAGAGTATATTCCAAGTGTTTAGGTCCTGTAGCATCAGCAGTAATAAATGGAAGCGAAATAGTTGTTTGACTCATAGTAGAAAGTTCAATTTTAGCCTTTTCTGCTGCTTCTTTAAGTCTTTGCATAGCAAGTTTATCATTTGACAAATCAATGTTGTTTTCCTTTTTGAATTCAGAAACTAACAAATCAATAATTCTGTTATCAAAGTCATCACCACCAAGTTTTGTATCACCATTAGTAGCTAAAACTTCAAACACGCCATCACCGATTTCAAGAATAGATACATCAAATGTACCACCACCCAAGTCAAATACTAGAATTTTTTGATTTTTACCATCAGTTTTATCAAGTCCATAAGCAAGAGCAGCTGCAGTAGGTTCATTGATAATTCTTAAAACTTCCAGACCAGCGATTTTACCAGCATCTTTAGTAGCCTGTCTTTGAGAATCGTTGAAATATGCAGGAACTGTAATAACAGCTTGTGTAACTTTACTTCCTAAATATGCTTCAGCATCTGCTTTTAATTTAGACAAAATCATAGCAGAAATTTCTTGCGGAGAATATGATTTATCATCAATTTTAACTTTATAATCTGTACCCATATGTCTTTTAATAGAGATTACAGTTTTGTCAGGGTTAGCAACTGCTTGACGCTTAGCAGCATTACCCACAATCCTTTCATCACCTTTAAAAGCCACTACAGATGGTGTAGTTCTTCCTCCTTCAACATTTGGAATAACAGTAGGTGTGCCATTTTCCATAACGGCGACACACGAATTAGTTGTACCTAAATCAATACCAATAATTTTTCCCATAAATAAAATAACTCCTTTTTAATAATTGTTGTAATTTTTTTAATTTTATTTTTTGATTATTACATTTGCATATCTTAACACTTTACCTTTATAAGTAAAGCCATTAGTCGCCACCTTCACTATATGATTTGAAGGAACATCTCCTTCGCTAACAGTGTCGATACAACTGTGCAATTCTGGATTAAATTCACCATCACAAGATATTTTTTCTACACCCATTTTAGAGAGTGTATCAAGAATACCTTTTTCTATAAACTTAATACCCATTAAAGTATTTTTATCTTTAATCATATCTTGAGCGAGAATAAAACTATCTAGTGCTGGCAAGAATTCACTTACAGCCTCCATAAATCCATCTTGAAATGCTTCTAAACGAATATTTGCTGTTCGCTTTCTGTAATTATCAAATTCTGCTTTAGTCTGTAACAAAATGTTAAAATAGTCTTGATTTTCTTTAGTATGATTTTCTACTTCATTAGAACGTCTTTCTAAATTGTCAGATTTTTCACTATTTTCGTTATCCTTTGATTCGCAATTGCATTCACCTTTGCAATTACATTTTTCACCGTCTCCTTTGCAATCGCAATCACATTCATCATTGCAATCACAATTTTCACCACAATTTGAATTTTCATCTTTATGACAATTACAATCATTAGCACAATCACAGAAATTCTCTTCATTGTCTGTAATTTGTTCTTGACTTAATAAAGATTCATCTTCAAAATCATGAGATTCATCATTTTCTTTAGAATATTCTTGGTGATTTTTATGTTTTTCTTTATCGAAATAATTTCTATTTTTCATTATCATCTCCCAACTTTTCTACTTCGCTAACAATTAATTTTAAAGCAGTCGCTAAATTTTTATAATCAACACGCTTTGGTCCAACTAAAGACAGCGAACCTATACTTACTCCTCCTATTACAATAGGTGCCGTTATCACCATTCCGCCTTTTAATTTTTCAGATGAGTTCTCTTCGCCTATTTTTACTTCGACCTCATTATTGTCAGCAAATTCCAAAAGCACTTCATCATCATTTTCTATAAATGACAATATGTTTTCTGTGTCTTTGTATTCATTCGCAGTACGATTTTTTAATAATTTTGCAGTGTTTTCATTAGTTACTTTTAATTTTGTTTCAATAACTTTTGATAATGACTTTGTAACTTCATCAATTAAATTTTTAAATTCTGCAATTTTAACTCCTGCTTTCAATGTAACGTCAGCAATATTGTCAATTAAATAGCCTATTGTTTTACCTTTAAATCGTTCGGTTATAAAGGTTGAAGCATCTAAACAACTTGATGCATCTATACCATAAGATAAATTGATATTTTCATCAACCACCCCAGCCTTTGTTTCAATTAACAATAATGCATCTTTTTGCATTAGTGGGATAATTTGCACTTTTTCAATCTCTAAATCCTCTAAATGCCTCGAAATCAGTATTGTAGGACAACTGGTATATTTGTTTAAACGCCTTGCTAAAGCGGACAGTGTCGATATAAGCCCTACTGACTTATTTTCAATCTCGCCACGAACTCTTTCTAGCGTATCAACATTCAATTTCCCCGATTCTAAGATATTCTCAACATAAAACTTATATGCTTTAGAGGTTGGGATTCTACCACCTGAGGTATGTATTTGTTCTAAATAACCCATAGCCTCTAGAGAATTTAACTCGTTTCTTAAAGTCGCACTAGACACATTAAATTCATTTTGAAGTAAGAATGAAGTGATAGGTTCAGCCATTTTGATATAATGCTCTACAGAGAAAATCAAAATGTCATATTTCCTTTTTAACTTTTTATCCTCCAATTCTTTCCCCCTTTTAGCACTCTTAACACTTTAGTGCTAACACTATTATATGTGTATTGTTAATTAAAGTCAACTATTTTATGTAAAAAATCACAATTTTTTTTAATAATTTTTAATAATCGAGATTTTTTAATAAAATTTATGCAACAAAATCTATTGTAAAGATTTTAAAAGCATATAAAAATATAAAAATAGAGATTAATAAAAGTACATATAAAAAATATTTTAAAAATATCAAAATAGATAAAAAAATAAGAATGTTAAAAATATTTTATAAAGTATCAAAATAAAGATAATGTAATTTTTAATAGTAAAATAATATTTATTATACTTATATTCAAATATACTTAATACATATATACTAGAGTAAATAAAATGTAAAAAATATATTATAAAGTATCAAAATAAAGATAATTCAATTTTAATAGTAAAATAATATTTATTATACTTATATTCAAATATACTTAATTAAATTTATACAAAAAAAGAACAAAGTATATTTAACAGAGTATATTTAAATGAACAATTACATTACAAAAATAAAAATAAGATAATGTTGACAAAACTGTCTAACTTGTTATAATTATGCTATGATTAATATAGTAAAAGATTTAGGAGAAAAATATTCTAGTCTAAAGTTTAATAATGCAGAGTACAGTGCAAGTCAAAACCTTGTTACTGTTAAATTTTTATATAATCCTGATTTAATTGATTTGACTCAAGAAAACATAAGTGAAATTAAAGACAAATTAAAATCTATGCTTGAATTTTGTGATATAGATGTAAAGTTCACGAAATGTGTTGTAAATGAAACAGTTTTAGGGACATACATATATATGACATTAATTAATAACTTCCCCACCCTATCAAAAAACTTAAATTCAAATGATATTATAGTTGAATGTTCTGGAATAAATGCAAAAGTCAAAATTCGTCTTAGACCATCAATATATGATTATGCGGTAAAAGCAAAAAAAGAAATTGAAATAGTCAATAAATTAACTGAAAATTTTATTGCAGAATTTAGTGTACAGTTTGAAAAACTACAAGACGATATAGGAACGAATTTTATTGATGACAACATAGAATTTCAAAATTCCATTAAGATGATAGATGAAAAAATATTATATGAATTAACTAATAAAGTGGAATTAATAGGTAGTGCTGAATACAACACAGCAATTGATTTTACTACTATTGATAGAGAGATGAAAGATGTAGTAATATGTGGTGAGATTAAATTTTTAGAAAAACGCAATTACACTAAAACTGCAATGAAAAACGGCAAAGAAATAAAATATGAAAAAACTTTTTATACATTTAGTTTAAACAATGAAAACAAGCACATAAATGTTAGTTTTTTTCCGCGTGCAAAAGAATTAGTCAGAGCAGAATCATTAGAAAATAATTTAAAAGTTGCCATAAAAGGTTACACAAAAATGTATAAAGACACATTAAGTTTTACAGCAGATAGCATTTGCCTATGCGAATATACAAAAATGAAAGGAAAAACTAATAAAAAATCAGTAAATGAAAAATATCATACAGTCTTCCCTGAAAAATATGAAGATTTTGAACAGAGTTCTCTATTTGACACAACAGATACAAGAGTTTGGGAAAAAGATTTCGTTGTCTTTGACACTGAAACCACAGGACTTGATTGTAAAACAAATGAAATAATAGAAATTGGTGCAGTTAAAATTTCAAAAGGAAAAATAATATCAACATTTTCTACATTTGTGCACCCTGATAAAGATATTCCTGCAGAAATTACAGAGATTACACATATTACTAATGATATGGTAAAAGACGCACCAAAAATAAATTACATATTGCCCGACTTTTATAAATATTGCTATGGCTGTGTTTTAGTCGCTCAAAATATAAGTTTTGATATGGGCTTTATTGATGCCATTTCAAAAAAAATGGGCTATGAATTTAATCACGAACAAATAGACACTCTAACTTTAGCAAGACAAAAGATTTTAGGGCTAAAAAATTTCAAATTAGGAACAATATGTGAAAAATTAGGTATCAGTTTACAAGGCGCGCATAGAGCAATTAATGATGTACTTGCAACTGCAAAAGTTTTTTTAAAGTTATATTAAAAAATTTGTAATATTTTGAAAATTGTATTATAAATTATAAAAAGGGGTAATTATGAATTTAACTTTATTTTTGATAATAGGAATATTATTTGTAAGCATATTAGGTACATTAAATCATTTTACATATAAATGGTCTAAAAATAACATATTTTTGCAAGGATTTGTAGCGACTAATGAAAGCGTTTTTGAACATTTAAAATTAGCATTTTTTCCAACTATAATATATTTTTTAGTAACATCATTCTTTGTTGATTTTAATAATGTTTTAATAGGTCTTTTAATTACATTAATAATGCAAATGATTGTAATTGTTGTAGGCTACTATTTGTTTAAGTTTATTGTAAAAAAAGAAAGTTTGATATTTGATATAATACTTTTCTATGTCGCAATTATAATAGGATTTTTAACACCTGTTTTTGTCTATAATTTAGATACTTTTAACCTATTGAATATATTAAGCGAAATAGTTACTACATTAATTGCTATGATAATTATAATATTCAGTTATTTCCCATTAAACAACAAATTTTTCAAACCTGAAAATCAAACAAAACTATAGGGAATTTTTGTATGCACAATCATAATAAATACAAATATTAATTATTAAAAAAATATATAAAAAACAAAAAAAATTTTACTGTTATGTAAAATTTTTTTATATTAATCCATAAATTCCAAATAAAAGTATCAAATTCTTAAAAAAAATAATTAATAAATTTTAAATAAAGTTCTATATTTATTTTAAATTTTATTTATTTTTTGTATGCCGTATCGCAATAATTAAGAATTTGCATTAAATTTTCACATTTTTCGATACTGTTATTCCAAACTAATTTGTTAGAAATGTTTGCTTTATCAGGATTTATACATAATGTTTTTACACCACTTAAATATACAGTTTCATCATTTGCCCCATTGCCAACAAAAAGTATTTCTTCACCTTTTAAATTATAAATCTGTTTTAAAAGTTCTATATACTCATTTTTATTTTCTAAATTATGGAGATTAGGATACTTATAGTCAATTAATTTGCCTTCATTATCAAATATTAAATCATAAGCTTCTATAAAGGTAATGAATTTATCAACTTTTTCTCTTTTTAAAACATCATCAATAATCTGTCTAATTCCGCCAGATAAAACAAAAATTTTAATACCATTGTTATATAGATGTTCTAATGTTTCATAAGTTCCTGGTAAAAGTTCTATGCCTTTTGAAATTTCATATAAATATTCTCTTTTAACATTCTTTTCTTTATATCTTTTAAATATAAGTTTAAACCGTTCTATATTATTAATTTCTTTACTCGCATATTTTTTATATAAAAAATTATCATAATCCAAGTCTTTAATATATTTCCAAACTTCATACCAACAATTACTCCCCTTTCGGCAATTTGTCAATGTTCCATTAAAGTCAAAAACTATTGCTTTCATAATTTCTCCCACATCAAATAAATATCGTATTACAAAATTTTATTAATTAATTCGTTATTTTTAAAAGAGTTTTTATAAAATCAGTAACATATTTGCTCACTTTATTATTGCTATTACTTTTAAAATGTAATATTATTTGTTAAAATTTATTATGATTAAATTAATTTAATATAAGTTTTTTATGGAATAAAAAGATAACTTTGTAAATCTACCTTTCCATCTACCACTTCAACGCCTTCTTTTTTCAACCATTCTTCTTGTACTGACGCGCCACCAAATGCAAAAGATTTAGATAAATTTCCAAATCTATTTACAACTCTATGACAAGGTATTTCAATAGGTTTTTTATTAGCGTGCAAAGCATATCCTACTATTTTCCCACCATTAAACATACCTAAGGCTTTTGCTATTAGTCCATAAGTTGATACTCTGCCAGCGGGGATTAATTTAACAATTTTATAAATTTCTTCAAAAGTATTCATATAATCTCACTTATTAATTATATCGAAAACAACTTCTCTTGCCATTATGATTCCAGCACAAGATGGAACAAACGCATTTGAAGATATTGTATTTGTTTTAGTTTTGATTACTTTTTCTGTTGAATAAACACACCTTACATTTTGAATATTTAATTTTCTTAATTTCTCTCGAATAATTTTAGCCAAAGGGCAAACTGAAGTTAAACTTATATCATCAACTTTTAACATAGTTGGGTCAGTTTTATTTCCCATTCCCATAGAAGAAATAACAGGAATATTATTTTTTTTGCTTTCTTTTATAATCTCTATTTTTGCATTAATATCATCAACAGCATCTATAACATAATCAAATTTAGAAAAATCTATAATTTCGCCATATCCAAATTTTCTAGAAATTTTTGTTATTTTTAAATCAGGATTGATTTTAATCATTCTTTCTTCACAAGCATCGACTTTTAACTTTCCTATATTTTCTGTTGAAGAAATTATTTGTCTGTTTATATTAGTAACATCTATTATATCACTATCAACAATTGTAATGCTACCTATCCCACTTCTAACCAACGCTTCGACAGCATTTCCGCCAACGCCTCCAATACCAAAAACAATAACATTGCTGTTATTAATTTTTATAAAATTTTCTGCTCCTATTTGCAATATAAATCTATCAAAAATATTATCCATTGTATTCTAACCCCAAATTAAATAATTTATTTGCGTTTTCAAAAGTTATCTTTGCAATATGCGAAATATCACAATTTTTTATTTTTGCCAAAGTTTCAGCAGTATAAAAAACATTTTCTGATGAATTAATCCCACGTCTTTTAAAACTAGCTGGCAACATTGAAGGTGCATCTGTTTCTATTAACAAATTAGAAAATGGAACATATAATGCTATTTTTCTTAAATCCACATTCCTTTTATATGTAATATTAGTCGCAAAAGAAATATAACAACCTAATTCAATTGCTTTTTTACAATCTTTTAAATCTGAATTAAAACAATGTATTGCACATTTGATATTGTAACTATTAAAAATATTAAAAAAAGTATCAAAATCCTTTTTTGTTCTCAAGTGAACAGTAATTGGAAAATTTAATTTTTCAGCGATTTCGAACTGATTTTTAAAAACTTCAATTTGTTTTAAATAATCTACATTAGATAAACTATCTAACCCTATTTCTCCAATTGCATATATTTTTGATTTATTTTCTAACACAATATTCAAAAATTTTTCATTATCATATTCATCTGCCCAATTTGGATGCACCCCTAGAGCACAATAGCATTTTTTGTACTTACTACAAAAATCAATAACTTTGCTTAAATTTTCCATATTATATGATGGCACAATTATTGCATCTACTAAAGACAAATCGGCTTTTTCAATATTAATTTTTTCATCAAACATATGAGAATGTGAATCTATAAACATAATCTTAACCTTTATTAAATTTATTCTATTAAAACATAGATAATATTTTATTGTTATAAATTTATAATAATATAATCACAAGGTATAAAATAAAAAAATTTTGATTTTAATTAACTTTTAATTAAATTTTAAGTATTTATTAAAATTGTTTATTATTTATTTTTTTAATTTATTTTTAATCAAATCAATTACTACATTAGAATTTTCATAAGTATCAAACCCTTCTCTTGATATCATTAAGAACCCAAACCTATTAACATAAAGATATATATATTTTTCGTCATATTTTATATTATATAAATCAGAATATTTGATGTCGTTTTCAGACAAAACCGTATAATCAGGCAAATTTTCTGTAACCCAAACACTATCTTCATTAAAAGTATAATTCACTGCCAAATTTAATAAATATTTATTTTTCAATAACATTTTATGAGTAGTACTTAAAAATATTTTTTTACCAAAAAACACAAATATAAGGTCAAATATTAATAAAATGCTTGTTATTATTATAAAACTAATATCTTTTAAATAAATAAACAACATTAGTGAAAGCACAAAAATAAAAGCACACACAGTAAATACTACATTATTTTTATCATATCTTTTATTTACTATTTGTGATGACATATCATTTATTACAGATTTAGTATATATAATAGAACTTTTAAGCATAATATCCTTTACTAATCAAAAATTTAAAAATTTTTTTTGTTGTACTAATATGTTAACAAAAAAGATTATTTTTGTCAATTCTTGAAATTTATAATACAATAAATATTTGTTAATAAAGAATAAAATTAACAAATTTTAATATCTTCTTATTATAGAAAATCATCTTTAATTTTAAAAGATTATAAAAATCAAAAAAAATTAACTTATCTATTAAAAACAAATTACACTTGTTATAAAATGAATTAAATTTTATTAAATATAATCTTTAATAAATGTTCTTGCAACATTAATTATTTTTTGATTAAATTTTGAGAACTTTTTGAGAACATTATGAGAACCAAAATAAAAAAAGGACAAAAAAACGAAAAAAAACAGGCTTTTCGCCTGTCTATAATCGTGGTATAACACCAAAACCACTACCATATATGGTGGAAAGGGGTGGATTCGAACCACCGAAGTCTGACGACGACGGATTTACAGTCCGTAGCATTTGGCCGCTCTGCAACCTTTCCAAGTGGTGCCTAGAACTGGAATCGAACCAGTGACACAAGGATTTTCAGTCCTTTGCTCTACCGACTGAGCTATCCAGGCAAAAAAATGGCGATTCGTACGAGACTTGAACTCGTGACCTCCAGCGTGACAGGCTGGCGCTCTAACCAACTGAGCTAACGAACCACATGGAGCTAGTGAAGAGAATCGAACTCCCAACCTGCTGATTACAAGTCAGCTGCTCTACCGTTGAGCCACACTAGCATATCGGGCAACATACTCTAATATACAATATTAGACATATATTGTCAACTAAATTTTATAATTTCCCTTGGTGGACCTTCACGGACTTGAACCGCGGACCGACCGGTTATGAGCCGGTTGCTCTAACCAACTGAGCTAAAGGTCCTTAAAACCCATTAGGGTGGTCGAGGTGAAGAGACTCGAACTCCCGGCCCCATGATCCCAAATCATGTGCGCTACCAACTGCGCTACACCTCGATAATACTTATATATATTATATGAAAAAAAAGTCTTTGTCAACAATTTTTTCTAAATTTACCAAATAATAAAATAAAATTAATAAAAATAACCCTACTTAATAAAAATTAATAATAATCATCTTGCTTACATAAAAAGCAAATTAATATAAATACGCAAGCAAATATAATAATAGCTTTATTCATAAATATATGATAACATAAAATTATTTTTTGTCAATAATAAAAATTACTAGATTTTATAATAGATTAATGCTATACTGATGAGGGTAAATTATGAAAATAAATAAAAAGGCGTTAAATAATTTTATTTTAACAAAAAACATTACAACATTTTTAATATTTTTAACTATAAATTTGATATTTATTTTATCACTCTTTATTTTTGCTATAATATATACAAATACCACGTATGAAATATTATATTTATCAATAGCGATGTTATTAAGTTTGATATTGATATTATGGATTATAATAGAGATTATAAATAAAATAACAGACATTAAAATTAATGCAATTATATGCTTAATATTGGCAATTTTTAGTGTATTATTTCTAACTTTTGCGCTAAAATCTGCAGACGAATTTATAAGGATTGTTATGTTTATAGCAAGCTCGATTTATTTTATAACAACGATTTCAACAATAGTTGTAAAAATTGTTAAATACACAAAAACCAAAAATAATAACAATTAATGTAAAAAATTAAAGAGCAAACTCTATCAATTTTGAAACTAGCAAAATCTAATTTAAATGGATTAGGTTTTTTATTTTTCATTTTTTTTAAAAATTGTATATGTAAGGTTTGTTTTTGTCCCATGTTTTATTTTATAATATAAGTAGAGGAGCAAATATGAATAAGCACAAAAAACTAATAATTTTGTATGTTTATGATGCGTTAAAATATGGAAGCTCAGAAAATTACCTATTGCATCAAACATCAATAGCAAAACAAATAAGCCAATATTGTGGAATATCTTGCGATAGGAAAACAGTTGCGCGCAATATTAAATATCTTCGTGAATATGGCTGTGAGATAATAACTGTTAAAGGAAAAGGATGTTATATGAAATCTTATCCACATAAAAATTTAAGAAATTAAAACATAAATTCAAAGATAAAGGAAGGTTGTTATGGAAAATGATTTTAGAGCAGAAACACTTATAATGCCACAAGTGAAATGTAAGAACTGTGGAAAGATTTTAAACGAACCCTTTTTACACACCTTTGATTTTACATATAATGAATCTCATTATCGTGGAAAGTGGTGTTTGTGTGAAGAATGCTTGGAAAAAGGAGTTGTTGATATCAACTTCTTTAATCCCACAAAAAGGTTTATGCGTAGCGATATGGTTGAATTTTTAAAAGGATTGGCAGAAACTATTTCATGCTATGCATTGAATCGTTGCAAAGATGTTTTTTATGCAGACGACTATTATGACAAAAATATATTTTTGAGAAGAGTTTTTGAATATGGTGGAACAGTCGGCAATCTAATTGAAAACAGAGGAAATTATACAGGCATTTATCTTGTGACACTTCCAGAAAATTTTGGAAAAGTTGAATTTTTAGAACATAGCAAATTAAAAATATGGCGACCTAATAGCAAACATAAAGACCCTACTGTTTCAATTGAAACATTGCGAGAGCATTGGGTTGAAGATACAAATATTTTGTATATTGGTAGAAGTGTAACAAAACCCGTTCGTAAACGAATGATTGAACACTTTAAATTTTGGAACGCAGATGATAAAAATGCTCCAGGCTGGGGTGGACGTATAATCGGTCAAATCAAAAATTGGGAAAACTTGGAGGTGTGGTATTTAAAATGCGAAAACCCAAAAGAAATGGAAAAATCTTTGATAAAGGAGTTCAAAGAAAGATATAATAAAAGACCATTTGCAAATTTGAGAGATTGACGGGAGGATATATGAATAAAAGCATCAACTGCAAATTTAAAATTAAAGTTGTTGGTATTGGCGATTTTGGAATAAGCATTGTTGAATCCCTTGCCCAAAAAAACACTCCAAATGTTGAGTACCTTGATATGAACACCGATTGGGCTTTTATGTATGAATGTAAAAACGCATATCTAAAAATTGGGAAAAAAATAACGAAAGGCATTGGCACTGCTGCACATCCTGAATTTGGAAGAAAGGCAGCAGAGGAGCAAAGAGAGGAAATAACAAATGCGTTGAAAGACAGCAACCTTGTAATTATTGTGGCAGGTATTGGTGGAGGAACAGGCTCAGGAGCATCACCAGTTATTGCAGAGATAGCAAAAGAGTTAAATATTCCTACTATTGCCTTTGTAACAACTCCACCTCAATTTGAGGGAAAAATAAGACAAAAAAATTCAGAAGACAACATATACAAATTGCAAAATAGTGTTGATATGCTATTTGAGGTTTCTGTTCAAAATTATGTTAAAAATTGTCATCTTTCTAAGACACCCATATTAAAAATATTTAAAGAAATAGGCGAAATATTACAAGAAAGTATTTCAAATATAGTTGATTTAATTAATACACAAACATCAAAAAAAGAGTCAATACATAATATTTTTAAACTAATTCAAAGTAATGAAAATGGCAATATTAATAAAAGTGCTGTTAAAATAGTCAATAATAAATAATTTTTCTGAATCTTTAACATTGGCACCACTGCGTGTGCTTGTTTTAATACAAGTGGTGTCGCTTCGCTCCACCAAACAAGCACACGCCATAAATAAACTTTGTTGCGAAAGAGTGGTGTTGGCAGAGCATAACACACCACTCTTTCGCTTTTGTGTTTTCATCTCTTATTTTTTAGTGTAAACGAATATTCTTTGTTGTCAAGGTCTAGGCAAGTGTCTAATAATTTATAAAGTGCATTATTCATACGACAACCTATGACAACGGCAGAAGTATTCGTTTTTTTTGCTGGTTAAGAGAGATTGAAGAAAAAAGAAAACACCTTGTTGTTGGTGTTCTCTTTGTTTTTATTCCGCTAGTTTCAAAAGTTAGTGACTAATAACTCTTTTTTTTTATTAATTAAAATTATACCCACAACATTATAACATTTAAAATAATGTTTAAATATTTATTTATTATTGAAAAACATTAAAATTGTTAAATGCAAAATGATATAACAAAACAAAATAAACATACAACACATTCTTTATATTTAAAATATGTTAATTCTGATAATTTTAAAATAATTAATGTAATAAACAATATAAATGATTTAAATTATTTATAAAAAATAGAACTTAAAAATTCAAGTTCTTTTTTAATTTTTATATGTTAATTATTAAATTATAATCATCGCATCACCAAATGAAAAAAATCTATATTTTTCTTTTACTGCTTCAGTGTATATTCTTTTCATTTCGTCAACCCCTACAAGAGCAGAAACTAACATTAAAAGTGTACTTTTAGGTAAATGGAAATTTGTTATAAGCGAATCAGCAATTTTAAATTTGTATGGCGGATAAATAAATATACCTGTTTCACCTTGACACTCCTGTAAAGGTAAATTAAGGTTAGCCACGCTTTCAACCGTTCTAACAGAGGTAGTACCGACACAAATTACTCTTCTTTTCTCACTTTTTGCTTTGTTTATAATTTCGCAAGTGTTTTTTGATATTGAATATGTCTCTTTGTGCATTTCGTGATGTGTTATATCTTCTTCTTTGCAAGGTCTGAATGTTCCCAAACCAACATCTAAAGTAACTTCCGCTATTTCTACACCCATTTTTTTAATTTTTTCTAAAAGTTCATTAGTAAAATGCAAGCCTGCAGTAGGTGCTGCACTACTTCCTTGAACTTTTGAATAAACAGTTTGATACCTTTCTGCATTTTTTAATTTTTCGTGAATATATGGCGGAAGTGGCATACTTCCAACTCTTGAAATAATATCTTCAAACACACCATTATACTTAAATTCTAAAATTCTGTTACCATCAGGTTTAATTTCTTTTAATTCGGTAGATAACTCATCTGAATAATATAACTCATCACCCAATTTTAATCGTTTTGCAGGTTTTAAAAGCACTTCCCATTTAGTCAATGAAAGCCTTTTAACAAGCAAAGTTTCTATTTTAGCACCCGTTTTTTTATAACCATAAAGTCTTGCGGGCAACACTCTTGTGTTGTTTGTAACCAAAACATCACCTGGTCTTAAGTAGTCTGGCAAATCATAAAAATGCTTGTGTTCAATCTTTTTTGTACTTCTATCATATACTAAAAGTCTAGAATGGTCTCTAGGTTCAATAGGCGTTTGTGCTATTAATTCTTCTGGCAAATCGTAATCGTAGGTTGACAACTTTGTATAATCCATAAATTTTCTCCTTTTGAATTCAAAGCATTAAAAGTGTTTAAATTTAATTTTTAATTTTTTTTTGAGAATTTATTAAAACATTTGTAATATGTAAAAATAAAATAATCATAAAATTGTTTAAAAGATAATTACAACAAAATGATTAACAATAAAAATAAATATTAATTTTTAAACAATTAAAATGATTGTGATAAATGACTATTTTAAATATTTAAATAAACTAAATGATTAAGATACAATAAAGTAATTATATAAAATATAACTCAAATATTTTCTCAATCAAAATTATAAAATTATTTTTCATTGTACAATTAAATAAAATTCTATATCCAAGTAGGTTCAACTTGAAAACAGAAATCATTCAAATACTTTAATATTGATTTAGATTTAAAATCAAATGACATTTTATAAGAAGTCAAATGGAGGCAATCTCCAGTTTGTTTACCATATTTGCCATCGCCTATAATAGGATAACCATAATAAGCAATGTGTGCACGAATTTGATGAGTTTTTCCCGTTACTAATTCTGCTTGCAAAATAGTTGAATTTTCTTTGTATTTAACCACGCTAAATTTAGTAATCGCACTTTCATAACCCGTTGACAAAACATCTGAAACAAGGACTTTACTTTTTAATGGAAGTTTTTTGATATAAATTCTGTCTTTTATAAAAGTTAAATCAATTTTATCGTTTACTTCAAGAAGATAAAACTTATGAATCAATCTGTGAGCAAAAGCGAAATCTAATTCATTTTTTGCTTGTAAATTTTTAGCAAAAATAACAAGACCTTCAGTATTTCTATCAATTCTGTGAACTGCAAAAACTTCTGACTTTTCGACCGACAAAATAGAAACCAAATCTCTGTCAACTTCACTTACAACTTCAATGCCTGCGCGCTTGAAAACGACTAAAACAAATTCATCTTCATAAATGACATTGTACCAAGATAATTTCATTTTATTTTCAAAATCTTCACTATAAAATAAAGTTATTTCATCATCTTTTTTTACTTTGTAGTCTAAACTTGAGATTCTAGTACCATTTACCTTAATATCTTTATTTTTTAATATTTCAATAAAATTATTCAATGAAAAATAAGGAAGATTTTTTTTAAATGCTTCCATCAAATTCGATTCATTAAATATTTTAATCACACATTTTTTCATAAGTTTTTTGCATATACATTGCACCTAATTCTTGAGAATCGTGAGCTTCTGATATTACCCAAGGCGTTATATCAAATTCTTTTAAAACTTTTAAAAAATCTTCTAAATTAGGTTTTCCTTCACTTCCATCAGGCATATTGTCGCCGTGGTATAAATGCTTTATTTCTCCTTTATCATTATAATTTATTGTATAAGCGTGAAAATGAATATTTTTAAATTTTTCTTCACTGATATTGTCTTTTAAATATTGTAAATTTTGTCTGATATCATCAATAGTTTGCAATGACCCTATTTCTCTGGCGTGCAAGTGAGCAATATCAATGCAAGGGTAACAATTCGTGTTGTTTACTATTTTTATAATTTCATCAATAGACCCCAAATTTGCAGTCTTACCACCTATTTCTGGATAAAGTAAAACATTTCCAAAATCAACAGTTTTTTCAATATCCAATATGTAATTTATAATTCTATCAATAGCCTCTTTACGACCTAATTCAGTATTGTTATGTCCGCCGCCTGGGTGGAAAATAATTCTAGTGCAGTTTATCTGTTTAGCAAGTTCTATTCCTGAAATTAAATTGTTTTTAGAACGAATTGCAACATCTTGATTTAAACTTCCTAGATTAATAAAATATGGCCCATGCATAGATAATTTTATTTCATCTGACCAAGCCTTAAAATACTCCTTTTTTTTATCAGATATTTTGAATCCATAAGTACACTGAATTTCAAAAGCATTTAAGTTTAAACTTTTCAACCAATTAAAAAATTCAAATTCTTTTCCTTTATAATTCACAGGCACACCTGCTACTCCAAAAAATCCTTTCATAAAATTCCTTTGTTTATCTTTTTATAAATAAATTTAATAATTTTTAAAGAAATATTTAATAAAATCAAAACTTTTATGTAAAAATAGACATTACATTTAAATAGCAATTATAAAAGCGGTAAAACGAATCTTGCAAAATTCTCTTTAAGCCCTATTCTAAATTTTGACATTTTATAACTATTTTCTTTATCCAATTCATATTTTTCATTAAATAAATCATTTAGGTTATCATCAAATGCAAAAACTGCTTCAACGATTTTATATTCCATATCTTTATCATAACACTTTGTAGAAGTGATAACTACTGCTTCATCATCAATGGCTATTCTACTGCCCTTAATCTTGCCATCATAAACATAGCATATTGCACCGTGCATACAAAGTTTTTTTAGACAATATTTTGAAGCATAGAAATGTAATTTATTGCCTTGTTTTGATATCATAATTTCAACTTTTACATCTAAATTTAAGGCTGTTATAAGTGTTTGCATTATTCTATCTGAAACTATAAAATCATCAGAACAAATCCTAATTCTCTTTTTAGCACGAGCAAAATTTGATATCAATTCAAATTCATAATTAGTCGTTGCAAAACTTGTAACGAGTTTCGCTTTTAACCTTTTATCTACTTTTTTAGGACTGTCTATTAATGGCAAAAACTTTTTTGAAGCAAAAGAATAATCTCTGTGTGCATTGTAATCTAAATCGTTTAAAATATTTCCTTCAACAGCAAAGTAAATTGTATTATCCGTTTTTTTAGCATTTATAGGTGATATAAAACCTATAACTCCATCGACTATTATGCTATCACGGTCTGTTTTAAACCTAGATGTTAATGATTTAATTTTACTAAACTTTACCGGAGTTATTTTATTTTCTCCTAATTGTTTTAATAATTTTCTGTGCTTAAATTTAGCATATTCATAACTAAATTTTATTACAACACCTGATTTTTTCTTTTCAATCATTAAGTTGCACAATTCAGAAAAAAAATCAAGTTCAGGCAATTCATTAAGATTTATCAAACAATATGTATTGCATTTAGAAATTTTATCTATAATATCATTAAAATAATCTTCAAAACTATTAAAATGTATTATGTTATTATTAAATGAATAATTTTTAGAATTAATATCAGGTTCAATTGAATTAATCTTATTATATATTTCTGCTTCTTTAAACATTTTTTCAAGATTAATTTTATTTGTTACGAAAAAATTAGAACATATTAAATATATAAAAAAACCTAAAATAGGCAACCCACCTACGATACACTCCCAAGCAAGTGCCCTTTTTAAATTTTCTTGTTCTTTATAAAAAGTTATAAAAATAAATATCAAATTAACGATACAAATAGTTAAGAAGCCAAAAATCATACTATAATAACCTCTACATAAATTTTTTACTAAAAGAGATTATAACATAAATAAATAAATGAGACAAGAATATTTAATCCAATAATCAACTTATTTAAAATCAATGATTTACTGGTTAAAAAAGTTTTATAATATTTATAAAATTATTACAATACTAATAAATTGAAATTTTTATTTGATTTTCACTAGATGTTAAATCAAAACTAGAGTAAAACAATTTAGATAAGAAATAATTTATACTAATTTCATACCTTTCAAATTGAATTTTTAAAAAATTTGTTTAATTGACAAAATAAAAAAGATAATGGATGTTCCATTATCAATAATTATTGCTTATATTTTGACCTATTCTTCTAGCAGAAGTATTTAAAAAACTCTTATAAACATTTTTTTCAGTCATATCAAAACTATTATTAGAAGTATCGTAAATCAATTTTGAAGATAAATATTTTTCTAAATCTGGAATAAACTCGTTTGAAGAATAGTTATTATTTACAAAATTTAAATATCTTTGTTCTTCTTCCTTAGATCTTGCTATTTTTGATAAATGTTTCTTTAATTTTAACTTGCTTAACCAATTTTTTGATATTTTATTTTCATCAGATTTATCTTTTAATTGCGTTAGCATTTTCGCAAATTCACTTAAATTTCCAATATCTTCAAGAGTGTTATACAATTTTTCATTTGTATTATTTTGAGTAGGGAATTCATACATATTTAACACAGATAATAAATTACTATACAAAATTTCATTAACTTCATTAGGATTACTTTCTCCATTTGTGTGGGTACAAGTTATTTTTCCAGAACTCAATTCTAATTGTAATTTTAAATCCACAAAAGTTTTTAAATACGAAATTAATGGCAATGTTTCATAAAAATCAAAATTTCTATTATTTTCATCAAGAATTCTATCAACATCTTGATTAAATTTTATAACTTTGCCTCTAATTTCGCGTAAAAACTTATATACAGACATCATTTCAAAATTTAAATCATTTTGTTCTATTCCAAACTTTTCTTTTAAATTTGTTAAAATATTTTCTTGCTGTTTTCTTAAACTTTCTAATTGGTCTTGACTTAAGTTCTCAATTTTTTCAAAATTATTTAATTTAAAATAATTAAATAAATACTCCAAAGCATAAGACACAAATACTGCCTTATCTGCAACATTAATTAAATATTCTGCAGTTTGTCCAACATTTAAACCTTGTATATCATCACTTACCATATATCACCCCATATTTTTATTTTATTATTTCATTTATCATTAATCAATTATTTAAGGCTAATAACTTCTTTATTCAACAACAAAAAATTGTCAAACTCTTTTGCCCAATCAGTATTTAAGTAATCTTTTACTTTTTCTGTGCAATTATCATCTCCACGCAACATACCTTGTAAATATATATCTGCATAATCAATAAATTCAAGAATTTCATTTAATTCGTTTTCTTTTAATTTTGAATAAATGAATTTATAAGTTTTATACCAATCAAAATATATAGATTCGTCAGTTCTGTCTGTAATTTTTCTATCAATTCGTGAAGTAATTTTATGCTTTAATTTTTCTAATTTTTCAATAGCATAAATCACATTAGCATCTAGTTGTAATTGTGCGTCATCTTCATCGCCCGAAACGCAACCTAAAAAACCATTATTACACGAATTCATATAATCAAAGCATTTTACAAGTTCAATATAATGCAAATAAAAAACGACAAACTCTTTGCATTTTGATAAAAGGCCCTTTGCCCTTTGGTACCTATCACATTCTGCATAATTTATTTTGCCGTTTTTATCTAAAAAAAGTGAACAATCCATAATTCCTCAGTAACATCTAGTAATTTTTTCGATTTTATGACAAAATTTTTAATCTGTCAAGTGTTTTAATACTTTTATGTCCAAATTGTAAAATGCAATATATCAATAACTATTACAAAACCAAACAAAAGTATTAAACCTACTGCGTGGATAGTGCCCTCAACATTTTTATTTATAGGTTTTCTTCTTATCATTTCAATTAGTACAAAAACCATTCTGGCACCATCAAGTGCAGGAATAGGCAAAATGTTAAATACTGCAAGATTTATTGCAATCATAGGAAGCAAAACTAATATGAAAGTTAAATCTTGACTAGAATAATCCGCAATAGTTGTAATAGTAGTAACTGTTCCACCTAAAGAAGACAAAGGAACATCGCCTGTAAATAATCCACCAAGAACAATTAAAATCTTTTGTGCCCACCTAAGAGTAAAAGGAACGCTTTCTATTAAACCTTCAAAAAAGCCAAACCTGTATGCGCCTATGCTACAATCAGTTTCATAAAAAACACCAACGCTAATTTTATCTGCCAAGTAAAATTTCTCGCTACTTTTATCATACAACAATGGTAAAACGCCTGTTTTTTCATTACCAGCATTATCTAAATAAGTAATCTCAACATTAGACTGCATATTTTCAATTTCTTCTGAAGTAAATTCATTATTTTCGATGTAATCTGTCAAGATTTTATTAAAATTGTTTTCAAAAGTAATTTCTTGATTATTAACACTTAAAATAATATTATTTTGCCTTAAATTAGTCAATTTTGCATAATAATCAGAAATTGAATTAATTCTAACTTCTTCACTGTACAAAATGAATCCGTCTTTAAGTTTGCCAGATTCTTTATATTCAATACTAATTTTTGCATAATTTGTACCATCAATTATTACTTCTTCAAAATTATTATTTTTAATAGCATTAAGCACTAATTTTGAATACGAATTGTCATAAACAAAATCAATTTTTTCTCCTGCCACATATCTTATACTACTTCCAGCAGGGATATTTGAAAGATTATCCGAATTTTTAACAGCAGGAATTTCGTATCCTACAGAAACAAGTAATATAAACGAAAAAATTATCGCTGACAGAAAGTTAAAAAACACGCCACCAAATAAAACTATTAATCTTTTATAGGCAGGCATATTGTTAAATGCTCTAGGGTCAGTACTATTATCATCTTCTCCATCAAAAGCACAAAAACCGCCAAGAGGCAAAACTCTAAGAGAAATAACTTGTCCATTTTTTCTAGTCTTTTTAAAAATTGCAGGGCCAAAGCCTACAGCAAATTCATTAATTTTAAATCCTAAAATCGTACCAAATATATAATGTCCTAACTCGTGTATTAAGACCATAAATAGCAAAATTAATATAGCGAAAATAATATACATTTGCACCTCTAAAATAGTATATAGAAATATAACAATTAAATTACATAAAATTAAAATTTCAAGATTTTTCGTATTTTAATTTCATTAATCATTAATAGTTGTACCATCTACTTCATCATTTTTTAATTAATCATATTCTTTTATTAATCATTAGTTTTTATATTGTTTTAATATGTTAAAAGTTCAATCATGAATTTAAAAACCAATTATTTAAGTATTTATGCTTTTTTTAACTTTTTATTTAAAATTTCTTTTAACATTGTAATTAAATTTATTAAATACTATTAGATAAGCAATTTAAATTTATTCAACTTTATTAAAATAGATTTATTGAACATTGCTTAAATAAAGATAATCTTACAAAGCATATTTGAAGGTTAAAGTCAAATAAGCAAAATACCTTTAAAATACATTTATTATAATATTTTGTAAATATGAGGAACTGAAAAGATAATTTAAAAGCATAAAATAGATGTAAATTAAATTAAAATTAGCAACATAACAGTAATAGCAAAACCTACAAACAACAAATTATCAATTCTATCAAGCATACCGCCGTGTCCCGGGAAAATGTTGCCTGAGTCTTTAATATTCGCCCTTCTTTTTAGGAAAGATTCAAATAAATCGCCAAGTTGTCCCAATATGCTACAGAAAACACCTATGCTAATATAGAACCAAAAATTTAAAAACACTTTTGGTATAGCATCAAAATATGCAATGTTTATAACAGAGAAATAACAAATAATACTAGCAAGCACACCACCTATAACACCGCCTATAAATCCGCTCCAAGTTTTTTTAGGGCTAATTTTTGGTGCCAATTTTTTACCCTTTAATAGAATTCCAACAAATAATGCAAAACTATCAGTAAACATAGGTATCAAAAATAGTAAAAGAATCAAAATTAAACTAAGTGATGAACTAAATAAATTGTTGACAAGCATAATACAATTAATTGCAAAACTAGGATATATACATATTAATGCTGTGTTTAATGCAAACATTATTGCAGATTTTATATCCATATTAACTGATTTTATTAAAGCGACTATTCCTACAACCAAACAAATAATTGTAAACTCTACAACGAATATTAACCACAAATCATAGCCTAAATATAAAAGCAAGTGCATTATAGCACAGTTTATTATAAGTATAAAAATACTAATCCATTTAAAATGAAATTTATTCATTAAATTTAGGATTTTAGACATTTCTAAAATTGCAAAAACACCAATACTTATCAAAAAAATATCAAAAATATAAGGTGTCAACAATTTAGAAAACACCAAAAGCATAGTTACAATAAAAATAATTGAACCTGTTAAAATTCTGCTTTTCACTTTTTTACTCTCCCGAATCTTCTATCACGCTTTGAATACACTTTCAAAGCTTTTAAAAGGCATCTGTCATTAAAAGCAGGCCAAAATACTTTTGGGAAATATAGTTCAGAATAAATAGTTTGCCAAGGCAAAAAATTGGATAACCTCTGTTCCCCACTAGTTCTAATTACAAAATCTGGGTCAGGCAAATCTGCCGTATATAAATATTTAGAGAATTTTTTTTCATCAACACACTCTAATTTTTCATTTATAATTTTATTTACAGCGCGTACAATTTCTTGTCTTCCGCCATAATTCAAACATAAATTTAATACAAATCCCGACTTGCTAGAAGAATTTGCTACAAATCTATTAATTTTGTTTTGAATATTTTCCGAAAATCTATCAAGTTCGCCTGATATTATCAATTTTATATCATCGTCTTTGTACTCATTTTCTAGCCTGTCAATTCCTTTTTCAAATAGGTCTAGTAAAAAATCCACTTCTTTTTTAGGTCTATTCCAATTTTCAGTTGAAAAAGCATAAATAGTTAAATATTTAATACCGATTTTTCTGATGGTTTTACAAATATTAATAAGTGTTTCAAAACCTTTAGAATGTCCGTCTGTTCTGTTTAAATTTCTTTTTTTTGCCCATCTACCATTTCCATCTAATATAAGTGCCAAATGTGTAGGAATTTTAATTCGTTTAAGCTTGTTGGTGATATCCATATTACACTTCCATTATTTCTTGCACTTTCTTATTACATAAATCATCTGCACTTAAAATATAGTCATCTAATAATTTTTGTACTTTTTTGTCTAGTGTATTGTATTCATCTTCTGATATTTTACTATCTTTTTTAAGTGATTTAAAAATATCTAAAACATCTCTGCGTTTATTTCGCATAGCGACTTTAGTTTCTTCTAAAGTTTTTTTAGCATCTTTTGCAACTTCTCTACGCCTTTCCTCTGTCAAAACCGGGAATGAAAGTCTAATCAATTTTCCATCATCAGAAATCCCAACTCCCAAATTCGCTTCCATAATAGATTTTTTTATAGAATGTAAAATTGAATTGTCCCAAGGCGACACTGTAATCATTCTAGCGTCAACAACAGAAATATTAGAAGTTTGATTAATAGGAGTCATACTGCCATAATAATCAACATAAACCCTATCTAAAATATGTGGATTTGCCCTTCCAACTTTTAAAACTGCATATTCGTCTTTTAATCTATTTAAACACTTACCAAGTTCTTCTTCGTAAGATAAAAATTCCATTTCAACATCTTCGTTCATATTCCCTCCGTTATATAATGTGAAAATAAATTAATATTAAAAATTTTAATTCACAAATTAATATAATAATTGACAATATTGTTCTTAACAGTTATTAGTCAACTATCCTTTGTTAACATTAAACAATATATCATAAAAACCGATTTAGTGCAAATAAAAGTATATGATTTTAGATAAATTAAAAATAAATTACTATTTTCAATATTTTTTAGTATTAACCTAATATTTTTGACACTCAAAAGATAAAATTATTAAAATAAATTACACAAAACATATAATAATCGAAATACAAATAATTAACATCAAAATAATTAATATTAAAAATTTATTAAAATTCAAATAAAATAATACATTAAACATTTATAAAATTTAGAAAAAATCAAAATAAAATATAAAAATAGCTTTTTTTTAAAATCAAAAATGATTAAATTAACTTTTTATTTGTGTATAATAATATAAAAAACGCCTTATTTTAGTTATAAGGCGTTTTATTTAATTATGTATTTGTAATAGTTGCATATTGTTATTTTGTTATTTATAAACTTTTAATTCTTAGTTCAAAAAGTATATTATTTATAATCAATATATCTTTTCTATTAAGCGTTTTATTTAATAAACTATTTTATAAAAATCATTTTTTAATCAAACAAAATAAAAATCACCTTATATATTTAAGTACAACATTAAAACTATCTAATTTTTTTGTTGCATATAAAATCAAGTAAAGTGTTTTTTTTATTTTAAAATGCTTTTTAAAGTGTTATATTTCAATAATCTTATTTTTATATTATAAATTACTTTTTATTTTTTATATCTTGCATTATTAATGAAGAAAACTCATCAAAACTTAAAGTTTTAGTATCATTTGCTCCTCTAACTCTTACTGAAACAGTATTGTCTTCCATTTCTTTATCGCCCAAAATTAACAAATAAGGTATTTTTTTCAAAACAGCATTTCTAACTTTCTTGCCAATCGACTCATTATTCAAATCCAATTCAGTTCTAATACCCATATTAACTAAATTATTGTAAACATTTTTTGCATACTCATCATTGTTGTTAGAAATAGTTAAAACTTTAACCTGACAAGGAGATAACCAAACAGGTAAATTACCTTTAGTTTCTTCTAAAAGGAAAGCTGTAAATCTATCAATAGAGCCTAATATTGCACGATGAATTACAATAGGTCTAGTTCTAGTATTATTTTCATCAACATAATCCAAATCAAACTTTTCTGGTAATTGATAATCTAGTTGAACAGTAGAAAGCGAAACATCATGACCAAGTGCTGATTTTACTTGAACATCAATTTTAGGTCCATAGAAAGCAGCCTCTCCTTCTGCTTCGTAAAATTTTAAGTTAGATTCAAACAAAACTTCTCTTAATGCTTTTTCGCTCTTTTCCCAAAGTTCATCATTCCCAAAATATTTTTCGGTATTCTTTTTATCTCTTAATGACAACCTAAATTCGTATTTGTCAAAGCCAAAGTCTTTATAAACATCTAAAATTAAATCAATAACGCCTTTAATTTCATCTTTAATTTGGTCAGGTCTGCAGAAAATGTGTGAATCATTTTGAGTAAATGCTCTAGCCCTTTCAATACCGCATAGAGTTCCACTTGCTTCATATCTAAAATCATTAGCAATTTCGGCAATACGAATAGGCAAATCTCTATATGAATGTAAGAAATTTTTATAAATAACCATATGATGAGGACAATTCATAGGACGCAAAACATACGCTTCATTGTCAAGTTCCATAGCGGGGAACATATCATCTTTATAATGGTCCCAATGTCCAGAGGTTTTATAAAGTTCAACATTCCCTAAAGAAGGAGTCATAACATGTTTATAGCCTAAAGCAATTTCTTTATTCATAATATAATCAGATAATTGTTTTCTTAAAATAAAACCATTAGGTAACCACATAGGAAGTCCTTTACCTACCAAGTCGTTAGTCATAAAAATACCCAACTCTTTTCCTATTTTTCTATGGTCGCGCTCTTTTGCTTCAGCCTCTAACTTTAAACATTCTTTTAATTCTGCCTTATCTAAAAAGCCATAGGCATAAACACGGGTCAACATTTTATTTTTTTCGTTACCTCTCCAATAAGCGCCTGCAACTTTATTTAGTTTATAAGCAAACCCACGCAAAAATTTAGTATTTTCAACATGAGGTCCTCTACACAAATCGTAAAAATCTCCAGTATAATACACTGTAATTTTTTCATCATCAGGAATTTCAGAGATGAGTTCCAACTTATAAGGTTGGTTGGCAAAAAGAGCCATTGCTTCCAATCTAGTTACTTCTACTTTTTTAAAATCTTCATTAAGCATTAAAATATCTTTCATTTTGCTTTCAATTTTAGGGAAATCTTCGCTAGTAATATTAACCCCATCAACATCATAATAAAAACCATTGTCAATTGCAGGTCCAATAGCAAGTTTAACATTAGGGAAAAGTTCTACTATAGCCTTTGCCATAATATGAGCCATAGAATGACGATACATTTCTAATTTTTTGTTTAAATCCAAATTATCTTCCATAAATACTCCTATAAACAAAAAGTCCTTGTGAAAAATTCACAAGGACGAGCGACTTTCAGCCCGCGGTTCCACCTTACTTGGAGTAAAACTCCCACTTTATTAAAAATACTCTCCATAGTAGTTTCAGCACTAGTTTTTATGTGCAAATCTCAGCCAGCATGCACTCTCTGTATAAATTGACTTTGCGCCTACTTGTCTATTTCAACGAGTTATTAAGTTATTTTAAACAAACTATTAAAGATTAATTAATAGCCTATTTTATTCTAAACTATATATTTTATTTTGTCAATTATTTTTTAAAAATTAAATTTTTATTTTTTTATACAATTAACTTTTTAAAAATTTCATATGTTTTGATATTATCAAAACTTCCAACATTATTTAATACAGTTTATATCGTATTAATATATTTTTACGTTATAAATATTTTTCAATACTAGATTTCAAATTTCTTTTTTTAGTAATCTGTCAACATTATAATTTTAAATATTTAGAATATACATCAAATCTTTTCAAGATGTATTTAAGTCCAAAATATATATTATAAAATTTATAACTAAAATAATTTCCCAAAATACTTTTAAGTTTTAATAAATTCGATAAATGTAAAACATATAATAGATTTAATCTTGATAATACAAACAAAAAAAGGCATAAAGCCTTTTATATTATTTATTAGATGCTTGTTCTGCTACTTCTTTTGCAAAATCATCATTTCTTTTTTCTAAACCTTCACCCATTTCAAAGCAAACAAATCTTCTGATAGTTATTTTTTCGCCAATAGTTTGAGTTGCTTCTGTAATAATATCTGATATAGTTTTTGAAGGGTCTTTTACAAATGCTTGTTCCATTAAAACAACTTCTTTGTAATATTTTTGAACCATACCATCAACAATCTTATCTACAATATTTGCAGGTTTACCACTTTCGATTACTTGTGCTTTATAAATTTCTCTTTCTTTTGCTACAAGTTCCTTATCAAGTTCTTCAACTCTTACAACTAAAGGTCTAGTTGCTGCAATTTGCAATGCAATATCGTGAACTAATGCTCTAAATTTATCGCCTCGAGCAACAAAGTCTGTTTCACAGTTAACTTCGACTAAAACGCCAACTTTACCACCAGCGTGGATATAACTATCTACAATACCTTCTGCTGCAATTCTTGATTGTTTCTTTTGAGCCTTTGCAATACCTTTTTCTCTTAAAATTTCGATCGCTTTTTCTACATCACCATTTGCTTCAATTAACGCTTTTTTGCAATCCATCATACCAGCGCCAGTCTTTTCACGCAAATCGTTTACTTGTTTAGCTGTAATTTCCATATTCCCCCCCCTATTATTCGTTTTCTTCAGCCTTTTTCATAGCTGATTTTTTCTTATCAAAATCTTTTTTAGCCATATCTACTACAGCGTCCATAGAAATTTCTTCATCTGTAGCATTAATATCGTGTAATACAACACCTTCTTTAGCTTCAATAACAGCATCAGCCAAAGCACTAATTATTAATTTAACACTTCTGATAGCATCATCATTTGCAGGGATACAAAGTGTAACATCTTCAGGGTTAGAGTTTGTATCAACAATACCGATTGTAGGTATTTTCAAAGCCTTTGCTTCTTTAACTGCAATGTGTTCTTCATTAGGGTCAACTAATATAATAAGTCCTGGAACAGAAGTCATATCTTTAATACCGTTTAGGTTAGCAACAAGTTTATCTCTTTCTGCCTTAAGTTTAATGACTTCTTTTTTAGGTAAAAGGTCAAAATCGCCTAAAGCTTCCATATTGTTTAATTTATTCATTCTTTCAATTCTTGAACGAATAGTTGAAAAGTTTGTAAGCATACCGCCAAGCCATCTTTGATTAATGTAGAAAGCACCACATCTTTCAGCTTCCATTTGAACAGCTTCTTGTGCCTGTTTCTTTGTTCCTACAAATAAAACAGTTGCTCCAGCGCTAACTTTTTCTTTAATAAACATATAAGCGCTATCAATTTGTTTTGAAGTATCTTCAAGATTAATAATGTGTATATCATTTCTATCAGTAAAGATATACTTTTTCATTTTAGGGTTCCATTTTCTAGTTTGATGACCGAAATGACAACCAGCTTCTAATAATTGTTTCATTGAAATAATAGACATAATTTTCCTCCTTGTTTTTAGTCTTCCCCTAGATTTTAAAACTCTTTAAACAACTTTACTTGCGTTTAAAATATAAAACTAAATTTAAGTAAAGCAACGGTTTAAAAATCTATCTAGAGTGCAAATTTTTATTGAAACAATTAATTATACAAAAAATTTTTTAACTTGTCAATAAAAAACAAAAAAGTATTTGTTAATAATACTTAAAATTTTTATTATCATCTAATAAAATCAATTTTATATTTCTGCTCAACAATCAAAATATTTAAAAAATTATTTAAAATTTACAAATATTTATTCAAACAATTAATTATAAACTAGATTGTAAATATTTTAATTATAAAATACAATTTCCATTGCAAATATTTACTCAAATACAAATTAATTAGACACTGTATATTTTAATTATAAAAACAATTTTAATTGCGAATATTTACTTAAATACAAGTTAACCAGACACTAATTTTAATAATAATAATAATAATAATAATGAA
>CASFHD010000002.1:0-98573 GCA_949294455.1 uncultured Christensenella sp. | reverse complement strand
TAATAATAATAATAATAATGAAAAATACTGAATTTTGGACTTAAACGATTAAATTTTTATATTTTTTAAATTATTTAAAACAGTAATTAATAAAGTTTAAATTTTTCATATTTTTTAAGTTATTTAATAAAGCAAATTTCCATAATTATTATTTTTAAAGTGAATTTATAAATTCATCTTTAGAGACTGCAAAATTATATTTTCTAATAATTTTAGGATTCACTTCTAAAAAATATTTGTTAAATTTTTTTGTATCACAACTAGTTCTATTTTCGATGAATTTAAAGGCATTCATTTGTATTTTATGTAAAAGATTTACAAAACTTATTAAAAGACTTTCATCATTACTATCTAATATAATTTGTTCGAAAGCAACATAAAAATTTTTCATTTCAATTTCATCAATTTTCCCTATTAGAAATGAATTATATATATATTCAAATACACTGATAATTTGTCTAGCATCAAAGGTTTCTAACATCTTATAAAAATTATTTATATTTTCCACATTTACTCCAAATATTTTAAATAAAACATATTATCAAACTAAATTAGTTTTTAATAAAACATTTTAATATTGCACTAATTTGATATTTTAAACAAAACATTATATGAGATAAAACTAAAATAGTTTTTTATTTAAACAAAATTATTAAAAATAACTAAAACATCAATTAACAATTTCATTAATAAGCACTCATTAAAAAAATTTCACAAACATACATTAAGTTATGAAAAGAAAGTTTTTTACTGAGTACACATTGTTGATTTCAGCTATTATAGGGGTAGGATTTGCATCTGGTAAAGAAATTGAAGAATTTTTTTCTAGATTTTCAATTTTTTCTATTGTAGGCATAATAATACTCGTAATATTTTTCATATATTTTTCGAACATATTATACGACATAAAAACAAAACATAAGTTAAACACTTTTTCTGGTTTTAACAACTTGGTGTTTAAAAATTCAAAGGTAATAGATTTTATACAAATATTTGATTACATAATAACATCTAGTGCAATGCTTGCTGGATTAAATAGCATTACAAATTCATATTTTAAATTCTCGTACATATACGAATTAATAATAATTGTTGTAACATTTTTTATAATAATAAATGGAAAAACCGGGCTATCAATAATGTCAAACATATTAGTGCCTGTAATGTTTTTGAGTATTATTATAAATTCAATATACAACATTGATATTCAATCAATAAAATTAATTTCAACGCAAAAAAATTTAATAAATTCAATACTATATTCATTGTTTTTCAGCGCTAACAATTATATGCTAATGTTTGCTTTAATTTTAAAAAATGACAGCAACAAAAAAGAATTTAAAAAACAAATTTTATCAGTTAGTTTAACTTTGGGAATACTGATAACTTTGATAGTTATAGCTTTAGGCTTTCAAGCATCGAACTATGCTATGCCACTTCTTGAAAAATCAAAGAATCTACCACAATTTTTGTATTTAACCTATATAGTGAGTCTATTTATAGCATTATTTTCAACATTTGTAATGAGTTGTTATTCAGCAAATGACCTAATGCCTAATAAAATAAACAAAACTCTGTCTGCTTTTATCATAATAGTTATAAGTTATTTCATTTCACTGATAGGATTTTCAAATTCTATTAAATACCTTTATACAATATCAGGAATTATAAGCCTTGTATTTTGTCTATATGTAATATATTTTTATTATAAAGATAAACGCAAAACCACAATAAAGAATAACCAGTGCAATGGTTATTCTACAGATATTAAGTAATGATATAATGGTTGCCCACCTGAAATAACGCTTATATCAATATTACTATAAAGTTCTTCTAATTTCTCTTGCAAAATTGAAGCTTCCTCATCGCTTATGTCTTCACCATAGAACAAAGTTATATTTCCTACATCTTCATTTACCATTTTTTCAATCAAACCTAAAGTTGCAGTCAAGCTATCACCACCTTTAGATAAAACAGTTTTGTCATCGACACCTATGAACTCGCCTTCTTTTAACTCAAATCCGTCTATTTTGGTTGTCCTAGCAGAAGTTGTTACTGATGCAGATTTGACATTTTTTATAGCACTTGTCATATTTTGAATGTTATTTTTTAAACTTTCATCTTTATTAAAAGCGATACAAGCACTAACACCCTCTGGAATGCTTCTAGTTGGAATGAATACAATATTTTTATCAGAAAGTTCGTTAGCCTGCTTGCAAGCCATATGAATATTTTTATTATTAGGCAAAACTATAATATTTTTAGCATTAACTTTGTCGCAAGCAATTTTAATATCTTCAGCACTTGGATTCATAGACTGTCCACCTGAAAGACAATAATCCACTTCCAAATCGCCAAACATAGATTTTAAACCGTCTCCTGTAACGATAGAAACAATACCAATTTCTTTTAATGATTCGCCTGTATCTTGACTAGACTTTTTCAATGCCCGATTTTGTTCTAACATATTTTCTATTTTAACACCGTTTAATTCTCCCAATTTGAGTGCAAAACCCAACGCCTTATTAGGTTCGTTAGTATGAACATGAACTTTTATTAAAGATAAATCGCCAATACAAATTACAGAATCCCCAATATCCATTAAATGTCGTCTTAATGCATTTATATCTGCCTCGGTTGTCTTTTCAAAAATGTTTATTACGAAAAATTCTGTGCAATAAGCGAACTGAATATCTGCTAAACTTTCATAGTTAACATGATTAGAAGGGTCTGTAACATCTGTTTCTACTCTATTTACAAAGTCAATATTTACATATTCACCTGTCAAAGCCTTGTACATACCACTAAAAATTGTAATAAGTCCTCTACCACCAGCATCAACAACTCCAGCCTTTTTTAAGACAGGTAACATATCAGGAGTTTTAACAAGCATTTCTTCGCCAGCGACTATTACATGTTCTAAAAATTCTTCAATAGATTTAGCGCTTTTTGCATAATTTTTTGCGCCCTCTGCCATTGCCCTTATAACTGACAAAATTGTGCCCTCTTTAGGCACTGTAACTGCTTTGCATGCAACAACAGCACCCTCTTGAATAGCACGAGAAAAAGTTTTTATAGTTATTTCAGTTACTTGCTGAAAAATTTGGCAATGTCCTTTTATAATCTGGGATAAAATAACACCAGAATTTCCTCTAGCCCCCTTTAATGCACCTTTGGAAATTGCCATTGCAATTGCTTCTATATTGTTGCTATCAACTTGAGCCATATCATTTACTGCAGACTTTAAAGTAAGCGACATATTAGTACCAGTGTCCCCATCAGGAACTGGGAAAACATTTAAAGCATTTATTTCAGCCTTGCGTTCATCTAAAAGAGCAAAAGCAGACGAAAACATCTTTTTTAGCATCACGCCGGTAATTTTTTGCATATATTCTCCTAATCGTTAATCCCAACTACTAAAATAAGCGAATCTACCACAACCATAGTAGAATACTTTTCAACTTTATACTTTAGGTTAGATTTCACCGCTTCAATTACAGCAGGGATTGAAACGCCATACTTAACATTTAATTTAATTACGAAAGAAATTTCATTGTCTAGAAAATAAGATTTAACTTTTTTAACCTTAGTAATACCATAGCAGTCCATACAAGAATTTAAAGCGACACGATTAATAGCACGCTTGGAAATCAATATTTTACCGAAACTATTATGTGTGTATAAAAACAAACTTCCCCTCCTACTATTGCAATTACAAAGTAAGTGATAATTTATTAAAATACAATCAAACTTGAATTGTATAATCCATAATAATGCAAATGATATTTATGCACTAATAAAATTATTCAAAAGACATTGTAGTGTTTATAATGAATATGAATTTAAAATTTTAAGAATTCAAAATAAATACTCAAATTTTAAATTATCACTTTATATCGAAGCAAAAACGCCACTCGATAGTAGTATATTAACGCAAATTACCCATTAATGCAAGTTTTTTGACTATTTTTTAAAATTTACTTGCAAAATAACAAATACTATGATAATATAATGTTGCTTTTAAGTACGAAAAGTTTTTTAAAAATCATTTGGAGGAAAATATGAAAGTATGTAGCGTTTGTGGAAAAGGCAAAACTTTTGGTAATAATGTTAGTCACAGCAAAAGAAATACAAATAGACAAGTTGGTGCAAATTTACAAAAAGTAGATACTGTGATCGATGGCAAAAAGGGTAAATCTTATGTATGCACAAAATGCATCAAAACTGCAAAGAAAAATGCAAATAACTAATTTTTATGTTTAATTTAACAAAAAAGACTGATGAATATTATCAGTCTTTTATTATTTTTTTAGTATTTTTGCAATATAACTATCTTATATATTTTTATAATTATGGTCCGTATAATCGTTTTTTTATATAATTGTTTATAAATATAGTCTATGTAATCGTTTTATATGTGATTGTTTTCAATAAATTTATACATTTATTTTTCAATATAATTATTTATAAATATAGTCTATTTAATCATTTTATACATTTTTTATATTATTTTAATGAAATGTTTTTTTAAATTAGGATTTTAAGAACTTATAATTACTTTTATATTTGTGGTTAAACATTCAATTTCGCAAATTTATAACTTTAAATATTAAAAATACAATCTAAAAAATTTATTTCAATTAGATTAAATAAAACTCAAATTAAAATTGACTATTAAATTTACACCCTCTTCATATAAAAAAGCCTACTATATAAATCAACTACATTGAATTAATATAAAAATTTTTAGAAATGATTATTTAAAATATCAAAAATCAATAGATTAATTTATATTAATACTAATCAAAATTATTAAAAAAATAAAATATTATTTACAGTATAAAATAAAATCATAAAAAAAGATATATTTAAAGGTATTTTAGTAATATTTTAAAAATAAATTAAAAGATATGTTAAAGACTTATTAAAAATATGTTAAAAGATATAATAAAATAAAAAAATAGTTGAAATATATCAACTATTATTTGATCTTGTTGCAAAGTTCTGCAAAAGCAGGTGCATCATTTACAGCCATATCAGCCAAGATTTTTCTATTTAAATCTATGCCTTTGACTTTTAAACCATTTATAAGACGACTATAAGTAAGTCCGTTTTCTCTTGCTGCTGCATTGATACGGATTACCCAAAGTTTTCTCATATCACGCTTTCTGTGTTTTCTACCGATGTAAGCGTATTGACCACTTTTCATAACAGCTTGACGCGCTACTCTGTAAAGTTTAGATTTAGCACCTCTATAACCTTTTGCTTGTTTTAAAATTGCTCTTCTTTTCTTGACTGCATTTGTTGCTCTTTTAATTCTCATAACTTCTCCTATTCACCGATAAGACCAGATACATTTTTCTTCATTGTTGAATCAACATATCCGCCTTTTCTTAGTGTTCTAATTCTTGATTGATTTTTCTTACCAACTTTGTGGTTTTTATTTGTGTGCTTGAACTTAATTTCTCCACTAGCAGTCTTAGTGAATCTTTTAGTTGCAGCACTTTTTGTTTTCATTTTTGGCATAAAATACTCCTTTATTTTTTATTAGGTACTAAGTGCATAAAAATATTTCGCCCATTAACTTCAGGCTTTTTTTCGACCGAGCCTACTGCACTTACAAGTTCAGCAAATTTATTCATAGTAGCGATACCAATTTCTGATTTAGTCATCATTCTACCGCCCATACGAATACCCACTTTTACCTTATCTCCATTAGACAAAAATTTCATTACCTGTTTTGCTTTTGTCTGTAAATCGTGGTCATCAATTGTCATACTAAGTGACATTTCTTTTAATTTTGCTTGTTTTTGATTTTTTCTCTGGTCTTTTAACTTTTTAAGACTATCAAAGCGGAATTTTCCATAATCCATAATTTTGCAAACAGGTGGCTTAGCATCTGGTGCAATCAAAACTAGGTCCAATTTAAATTCTTGTGCTTTCTGTAAAGCTTCAGAAGAACTTACAAGCCCTAACTGTTCAGAATTTGGTCCTACGAGTCTTACCAAAGGTAAATCAATTTGTTCGTTTTTAAGTTGCTCTTTTATAAAAAACCTCCTAACCATAAAAAATGGGTCTAATGCACATTAGGAACCCAAATCTCATCTCAAATATAAAATTGAATAACCGCTATCGCCATTGCTTTAGGGTGAGAAGTGATGCTCCTACTTAAAATGTACAACAATATAATATACCAATCAACTAAATATGTCAAGAGATTTTATAAATTTATTAACTAAACTTTCAAAATATCTAACAAATAAACGAATAACTATCAAATACTTTTAAAAATCTTTAATAGTTAAGCATATTCTTTAAAAGTTCTTAAATGAACAATCTTTTTCAAAAATCTTTAATGATGAATGAATTATTCTAAAGTCTTTAATGATAAATAAATTATTATAAAATCTTTAATGAATAAACAAATATTTTTTATATATCATTATTTTCAATTTATCAATATTATATTATAATTTCTTAACAATAATATAATTTCATAAATTTGTATTTGAAATAAGATAACTGATTTGTCAAAATATTTTTATTACAATTAAAAGATTATTAAATTATCAAATAAATACGCTATTAAAAATAATAAATTTTAAAATGTTTTGACTAATATTCATTAATTTACTATTACATTTTATCTTTTTATTAGTTAAATTATTAATAAAAAAAGAAGTACTATTCTTCTTCAACTATTTTAGCATAAATTTTTTGATACAAACTTGCTGCTGTTTCCTTCCATCTTTTACCCGCTAAAATTGCATTATGTCTAGTATCTGTCTTTATTTTCACTTCAAAAATACTTTCCGCCGTCAAAGGCTCTAGAATTTTTAATTCCACTGTATATGAGCCATCTTTATTTTTGTAATAATTAGATTTATATTCTTGATTTCGTTTATAAAGCAATTTATTATCAACCGCAAATTTAACAATTGCATTTCGGATACTTTCGGGGATACGGGTATAAAACATACCTATTGTTTCTCTGCCCTTTACCGTTAATTTGTACCAACGCTCGTTTGATGAAATCATATCAGGTTCAACAATAAACTCACTATCTTTTAAAGAAGCCAATAACTGAACGCATTCCATATAATTAATCCATTGGTTTTGGATTGAGCAAATTTCTAGTATTGAACTTTCAGTAAGAGCGATGTCCATTTTTTCAAAAATAAATAGAATTATAAATTTATTGACAACCGCATCGTGTACAAATTCCATAAACCACCTTTAGAATAATTATATAAAAATAGAGAAAACTTTTCAACTAATAACCAGAAGTTTTTTTAAGTTTAGACAAAATAAAAGAATTTTGTATAATTTGTCGTTTCTTAATATTTAGAGAAATGCAGCATATAATAATTTCGAGGTTTATATGTATCAAGTTGAATTTGCAACTAGGCGCGACAATAGGGGTTATTTACATTTTTTAATGGCATATTTTAAAAAGAACTTTAATAAACTAGATATTTTATTGCATTATTACGAAGACGATAAATTTTCATACATATTATTAGCGAGTTTAAAAAACTATTATTATTATTTTGATGAAATTGTAAAAACAGGTTTAAACGAACTAATGCAACGCACAATTAAATACGATTATTTTTTTTCAAAAATATCAATTGATGATAAATTTCTAAAAATCGCCACAGCCACAATGCTACAGAATTTTGATACAGTGTGGGATTTAAAAGAAATAAAAAATATAAATTTTAGCGAGCGTTTTTTTATAGACAGTTTTTTTGAATTTAGACTAAAAAAATTTTATAATCACTGGGAGAAAATGCTACATATTTCAGTAGGCGATTTAACACTCAAGGAAAGTTTAAAAATGATGTTAAGTGTAAGCGATATCTTAGAGAACAGAATTAACATAATTTTGAATGAAAATTACTTAAAAATTTACAAAATTGACAATCTAAAAAGTGAATTAATTTTTTCTGGTGATGAATTTTCAGCATTTTCTGAAATTATAAGAGTTAATGCTAAAAAAATAAAATTTTACATAAAAAATGACGCAAAATCTTCAATTTTACGCCATATTATAGACCTTATGGGTGAACGAGTAAAGGTTGAATATATTTAGTTTTTCTTATTTAATTTAGCCTTTTCTTTTTTTGTAGTTTTTTCATTAGTTTCATCTTTTTTGACATCTGCGATTTTTTCAGTAGCAGGTGAAACAGGTCCGTTTTTTCCATATACATAATAAACAGAATTTGCGTGAACTTGAACAAAACTAGAAAATTCATTTCTACCTGTTTTTAAAATATGATATTTAGCACCATCTTCGTCAATAAAAGAATCAACAACAGTTCCTACCACACCGCTATCTGTCATAACCTTATCACCCTTTTTAACAGAATCACGCATTTCTTGAATTTGACCTTGATAATTTTTTCGTCTTGTATAACTAAAAATTAAGAGTATTGCAAAAACCCCTGCCAAGACTAATAACATAATATTTCCTGAATTCATAAAAACTCCTTACGCATTTAATATATCACAAAAATGTGTTATAACCAAAGAAAATAAAGAGATATTTTATAAATTAATGTAAATTTATATAATTATTTGTTAATTAATAGGTTGATCATAAGTTAATATAAAAACTAGTTTACTATATCTTTATAATTTATACATTTCAAAATTGCCATCTTCAAAAGAAAAAGTTTTACTATTATTGCTTTCTTTAAAAAAACTATTTAAAACGTCATAAATTTTTTTAATATTTGCTTTTCTTTCTCCTGGAGAAGCAATATCTAAAATGTTTTTTGCCAACTCTATTACTGCCTCACAATTACTTGACATAAATAAATTAATTGCTTTATTTTTATTATCATCTTTTCTATTAATCATACTATCATAAGGCAAAAGTCTAGCAATATACATTGTTTTTAATTTTGCAAAGAGCCCCAAAGTTTTTTCATTATCATATTCTTCTTTATAAATGTATTTGTTTCCATCTTTATATTCATACATATATTTTTCTGTAATCAACATAAGGTCTTTTCCGTTAAAAGTCAAAATAAATGACAAAACTTCGCCATCATCTAATACTTTATTTATTACTTCATATATTTGATAAATTCTTTTTAATAAAGAATCTGCTAAATTTTCTTTTAAATATTTAAATAAAGTCAAATTGAAATTTTCATTTAAATATAGTAAATATTCAAAAGAATTAAAATCGTCATCCATATATACTCCATCTAATTAATTAAAAATCTTGATAAACTAAAATTCATTTTTAAATTTTGACAATTTATATCAACTAAATTACCATATATTAATTATAAATAAACAATTTTGTAGTCTTTAAATCATTTAATTAAATTTCTATAACTCTACCAGCATAATCATCTGTTTTTATATTATCAATGTTTGCATACATACTTATAAAATATTTTAATTTATTAATATCTAAATTATTTCTAATTAAATATGTTCCCCTTAAGCAATTACAAAGGACTAATAATTTTTTAGGATTTTTAGAATTTGCAATTTTTTCACAAAAACTTTTATTTTCAAAATTTTTTAAAAGCAAATCAAATGTATGGTCTTTATTTGCAACTACCTTCATATAATAGCCATCTCTAAACTCATAATTAAATTCATTAACATATAAAACATTATTTAAGTTTTCAGACATTGTAACCAATAACTCTCCTAAATATGTAATTAAATTTTTTATATCAAAAGTTTTTTTAAAAAATTGGTTAGTAATCATTTGACCATAAATATTTCGTAATAGAGATTCTGTATCATTGTGTGCTATTTCAATGCCTTTACAACCATTTAATAAGTTAATAAATGGTATAATATCAAATTTAAATTCGCCGTCTTCGATATTTTTGTAAAAAATCACGACATCATTGCCGTTAGGCGTAAAATAGGTGCTTTCTTCACTAATTTTTGAATATTTTTTTAAACACTCTTTTGCATTATCAGCATAACAACCTGACAATCTAATCTCATCTTTAATAAATCTTTCTATTTCATTTAGTTCAATCTTGTGTAAATCTTTTGTATTTTTTTCCATAACGGAATGATATCACTAATTAAAGTGCTTGTCAATATAGATTTTTATATTTACTAATTTTATATCTTACATTTTTATAAAAATATGAACATAATCAAATTCAAGGTTCTATAATAAAATAAAACAAGAATTATTAAATAGATAATAACAAAATATTAGTATCTATTATGTCTATTATTTTGACTGATTAAAAGAACTACGCTTTAGTCTGTTATTTTTGAAATTAATACAAAAGGAACTTTGCTTTTTTATGGTATAGTCCCTTTTCCTTATTTATTTGCTAGTTTAAAAATGTTTTAATCTTAATTATAAAATTTACTTTTTATTCTGCTAGTTTAAAATGTTTCACACTAATTATTAGTTTAATAAGAATAAAATAAATTTAAGACTATTTAAAAAGTTAAAGATAATTCAAATTAATAATTTAATAAATCAAATAATATAAATGAAATAAAAAAAGAAAACAATCAAAAAAGATTATTTTCTATAATAATTAAATAAACTATAATGACAAAATAGTTACAAAAATAAATATTAGTTGTTATTAGCGGTATCAGGATTATCCATCAGATTTTTAGGTATTGGTCTATTAAAATGTTCATACATTGCTTTTAAGCATACTCTACCACGTGGGGTTCTTGCGATAAATCCGAGTTTTAATAAGTATGGTTCAATAATGTCTTCTACTGAACTGGACTCCTCACCTGTTGACGCAGAAAGAGTGTCAAGTCCAACAGGTCCTCCTTGGAATTTATCCATCATAGCATAACAAATTGTTTTATCAGAATAATCAAGTCCCAATTCATCTATATCCATTAGTTTAGTTGCGCGTTCCACATCATCTAGTTCAATAACATTTTTACCTGCCACTTGAACATAATCTCTAACTCTTTTTAAAAGTCTATTCGCAATTCTAGGAGTACCTCGACTGCGTTTTGCTAAAGCTAATGAAGCGTCCGTTGTAATATCTATATTTAAAATTTTGCTAGAGCGAAGAATAATTGTTTTAATTTCATCTATAGCATATAATTCAAGACGACACATAACCCCGAATCTATCTCTTAAAGGACTTGAAAGATTTCCAGCTTTTGTTGTTGCGCCAATCAAAGTAAAAGGTTGAAGTTTTAATCGCATACTTCTAGCAGAAGGACCTTTGCCCACAATAAAATCAAGTGAATAGTCTTCCATCGCAGGATATAAAATTTCTTCAACAGAACGATTAAGACGATGAATTTCATCAATAAACAAAACATCATTTGGTCCCAAATTAGTTAACACTGCAGCAAGGTCGGCTGCGTGTTCTATTGCAGGTCCTGAAGTGATTTTTATTTGACTGCCCATTTCACTAGCAATAATATGGCTAAGAGTCGTTTTCCCTAGTCCAGGAGGTCCATATAATAATACATGGTCTAGTGCCTCTTTTCTACTTTTTGAAGCGGCAATATATATTTTTAAATTCTCTTTAATTTTATCCTGCCCTACATAATCATCAAAAGTAGTAGGTCGCAATTTATTTTCAACCTCTGTATCAGATAAATTTTTAGTGCTACTGATTATTCTTTCACTTTCTTCCATAATCCACCTTAATTTAGTTTATAAATAAAATACTTCCAAATTATTATTTTAAATTATACTAATAAACTTTTAATTCAAATTAAATAATTTTGTGAATCTCTAATAAGTAACTTTCTTACTTAATATTTTGGTAAACAGATAAATATTATCCATTGCTAATCTGTATAATAACAAAAAATCTAAACAAAATCAAATAATATTAAATATGGAAAATAAAATAACGCTAAGCGTTACTTTGTCAATCATTATTAGATTGATTATAATATTTATCAAGTACTTCTTTTTTATAATCTAAAAATCTGTCTTCCATAATGGCTTTTCTTGCACCTTCCATAACTTTTAGAGTAAATCTTAAATTGTGCAAACTCAAAAGTTTTGCCCCTAGAATTTCATCAGACACAATTAAATGTCTTAAATATGCTTTTGTGTGATGTGTACAAGTGTAGCAATCACATTCATCATCAAGTGGAGAAAAATCTTCTTTGTATTTAGCGTTTTTAATGATTACTTTTCCTTTTGATGTCATTGCAAGACCATTACGAGCCACTCTTGTTTGCAAAACACAGTCAAACATATCAATTCCTCTTAAAACACCTTCTAACAAATAATCAATACTACCAACACCCATTAAATATCTTGGCATATTTTCAGGATAATGAGGTTTTAATACATCGAGCATTTTAAGCATTAATTCTTTAGGTTCGCCTACGCTAAGTCCACCTATAGCAATACCACATTTACAATATTTTTTAGTCTCCTCTAAACTTTTTAATCTTAAGTCTTCATAAAAATTTCCTTGAACAATAGGAAAAAGCATTTGTTCATCATTTTTTTGAACATCGTAGCACCTTTTCAACCAAGAAAGTGTCCTTTCCATAGCTAATTTTGCTTCTTTATATGTTGCCCCGTATTCACTGCAAACATCAAAAGCCATTATAATATCCGCACCTAAATTATTTTCAATTTCAATGACTTTTTCTGGAGAAAAGAACATTTTTTCACCACTTAAATGATTTCTAAATTCAACGCCATCATCTGTAATTTTTCTAAGTTTTGACAAAGAAAACACTTGAAATCCGCCTGAATCAGTAAGCATAGGTCGATTAAAATTCATAAATTTATGAAGCCCACCAGCCTTTTTGACAAGTTCATCACCTGGACGAATGTGTAAATGATAGGTATTGCTTAAAATAATTTTTGCGCCAATATCATATAATTCATCACTAGTTAAACTCTTAACTGTTGCCAATGTCCCAACAGGCATATAAATGGGTGTAGGAATATCTCCGTGAGGGGTATGAAAAATACCAGTGCGTGCCCCACTTTGTTTACATATATGTGTAGTTTCAAACCAAAATTTTTCGTCATTTTTCATAGGTTTTATTATATCGTTTAACAAATTCATTGTCAAGTTAAATATTTCCCATATTTTTCAAAGCATTTTGAACTATAACATCTGCACTATCGCCCGTTGAATATACTTCTTTACATAGTTTTGTAGCCTGAGATTTTCCAACTCCTAATGAAACTAATACTAAAACGGCATCTTCTATAACACTTGAAATTTTAGTTTCATCAATATTGTGTTTCATTTCAATAGGAAGCACATATTCAAACGGATTGATTTTATCTTTTAGTTCTAAAATAATTCGTTCAGCCGTTTTTTTGCCAATACCTTTTATATTTGCAATATATCTTGAATCTTCTCTTGAAATCGAGTTGATTAAATCCTGCAACTTTATTCCAGACAAAATTTGAATAGCAGTTTTGCTACCCACACCAGAAACAGATAACAATTTTAAAAATAAATTCTTTTCCCTTAGACTATCAAAACCAAACAAACTTATATCATCTTCGCTAACGCGCATATAAACATAAATTTTGACCATTTCCCCTAAACTAGGCAAAGCACAAAAACACGAGTTTGTAACCATAACTTCATAGCCCACTCCATTAACATCAATGACAGCAATTCCATCAGATTTTTCTTCTAATCTTCCATAAATATATGATAGCATAATAACCTCTTATCTATTTTAGCATATTGATTAAAAATATCAAACAAATAAAACAAATCTCTAAAATATAGTAAATTTTAAAATAAACATAAATAAAATTAAAAAATTTATACTTAATGCTAGTAGTTAAAATTGATTTAAAGAAAAATTAAAATATTATTTCATTATCAAAATAGTAATTTTTATCAAACAAAAAATAAAGAATATTTAAATTCAACTATAATTTGTATAAAACATATTGATACTTTAAATTATATAGCAAATTTAAAATCAAAAACAAAAATAGAACATAAAATAATATTTTAACTTTTATAAATATATTTTTACATTAAATATAATAATTAAAAAATCGAATACTAAATGTTAAATTCTATAACAGTATTATTTAAAACTTATATAAAAAAATATCAAGTTGTCTTAGAATACGTTAATTATAGAATAAAAAAATTAACGATAAAGTTTAATATACCTATAAAAATATTCAAAATGATTACATAGATAAAAATAATATGAAATTTTTGTATAATATGAATTAGTATATAAAAATGTAATCTATAAAATAAGCAAAAAAATTCTAAAATAAACTATATTTTAAAACAAATTTAAAAATGAAAATAATAAATTAACAAAAAATATGCTAACAGAGAATTAGTTTGCATAAAAAAAGAGTGAAAAGCACTCTTTTATTTTTGTTCTTCAGAAGAATTTTTAACAGCATCAGCAAGTTTAACTGAAACCACTTTACTAACACCCTTTTCTTCCATTGTTACACCATAAAGGTTATCTGCTCTTTCCATAGTAGGTTTTCTGTGAGTAATAACAATGAACTGTGTAACTTCACTAAATCTTTGCAAATAACTAGCATATCTGTCAACATTAGCATCATCTAAAGCTGCTTCAATTTCGTCCAAAAGACAGAATGGCATAGGTTTCAATCTTAAAATTGCAAATAGAATAGCGATGGCAGTCATTGCCTTTTCTCCACCTGACATAAGAGTAATTGTCCTTAAACTTTTTCCCGGTGGTTGTGCAATAATTTCTACACCTGCTTGTAAAGGATCTTCGCTTTCCAAAAGTTCAAGTCGTGCATTACCGCCTCCAAATAATTCTTTAAAGACTTTTGTAAAGTTTTCATTAATTTTTGTAAATTCAGTATTAAATTTTGTAACCATTTCAGTTGAAAGGTCATTTATTATTTTAACCAAATCTTCTTCTGATTTTTTCAAGTCGTCCATTTGGGTTGACATTTCTTCAAATCTTGCACCTTCACTTGCATATTCATCTATTGCAGAAACATTTATGTAACCTAAAGCATTTATTTTTGATTTTAATTTTGAAATTTCAATCATACCTTCTTTGTAATCAAATTCTTCTTTTGCAAAAGGTTTACATTCGCTATAAGTTAGTTTGTATTCCTCATAAATTTTTTCTTGCATACTCTCTAGGTCAAGGTCAACCTTTTGAAGTTTTGTTTCTTCTTGATAGATTCTGTTATTTAGTCTTGTAACATCTTCCATCAAAGTTTCTCTGTCAACTTTAATGTCATCTATTTCGTGCATTATTGCTTTTTTGTGTTCGTCAAATGAGCCTAATTCTGCTTGTTTTTTCTCTAATTTTTCTTTAATTGCTTGAGTGTCAGCGTCATTTGTAATTTCTTTTATAGATGAATTTAACATTTCAATATTGTTGTTAATCTTTTCAAGGTCAGAATTTTGAACTTCAACTAAATGAGATTTTTCATCTATTTCGCCTTTAAATCTATCTATATCATAAATTAAAGATTGCAATAATTGTTCGCTACTTGCAATTTCGACTTTCAATTTTGTCATTTCGTCATTGTAACTTTCACGCTTTTTCTTTAATTCTGAATACATTGATTCACGACTTTGAATATTTATATCCGCCGCCTCACGCTTTTCGGCAATATCTGTTTCAATGCTTCCGACACTTGAAATTTTTTCATTTAACTCTTTTAAAATATATGTATTGTTATTTATATCAATTTCTAACGCTTTATAATCCTGATTCAAATAGTCAAGATTCTTTTGTATTGCCTGCATTTTAGTGTTGGCTGAAGAATATTCTGCATTAGTATCTTGCAAAGAATAATTAAGTCCATCAATTAATTCTTTTAATTTTGTAATTGTAACCTTTGTTTTATCATAATCAAGTTCCATATTTTGAAGTATAGACTTGTTCTTTTCAATATTTGCCTCTAGAGATTTGATTTCAGCATCTTTTGATAACAGTGAACTTTCCTTAGCCTTTTTACTACCGCCAGACATACTTCCCTGCGGATTTAAAACATCACCTTCTAATGTTACAATTTTAAAACTAAAACCACTAACTCTTGCTACTGCTACAGCATTGTCAAGATTATCTACTATCACAGTTGAACCCAACAAACTATTGATAATTGTTCTAAATTTTTCATCAAAATCAATAAGGTCACTAGCAACGCCTAAAACACCTTTATAAGACAGATATTTTTCATCTTGTTTTGATAAACTTCTAGGCTTTATGCTAGTCATAGGAAGAAAGGTCGCTCTACCCAATTTTGCTTCTTTTAAATAACTGATTAAAAGTTTAGCATCATCTTCATTAGAAGTTACAACATACTGAATGCTGGCGCCTAGTGCTACTTCAATAGCAGTTTGATACATTTCTTTTACAGTTATAATATTTCCTATTACGCCCTTTATTGAGCGGTTCAAAGCAGAATCTTTTTTAGAATCTTGCAAAAGTCTTTTTACCGCATATTGATATCCTTCATAATCCTGTTGCAAATTTACCAAAATATTTTTTCTGTTTATATCGTTTGTAATGCTAGTTTTTAATGAATAGATTCTGTTATTTAAGTCATTTAAGTCATTTTCTTCAGCACTCAGTTTAGATTTGTTAGAAGACATTGTAGATTCTAGACTAGTCAATTTTTCTTTGACAGAAGACAATTTTTCTTTTTCTGCGTTTAATTCGCTTTCAACTTGAGAAATATTTTCAATCAATGACTTTTTCTTTTCTTGTAAAGATACGCCAAGTTGATTTAAACTATCTCTTTTTGCAAACATAGAAGACAAATTTGATTTTATATCAGTTAGTTTTGAAAGGTTTTCAAACATCGCTTTTTGATTTTCTTGCACCTTTTCTTCACTTATTGTAATACTATCTACAATTTGCAAATACTCGTCTTGCAACTTATCACTTTTTGCACGCAATGCAACAAGTTTATTTTCAAGTTCTTCACGCTTTTTTAAAGAAGTGTTGTATGATTCTTTTTTATCAAGTATGTCATTGTTTAATTCAGATAAAGAGTGAACAAGTTTATCTCGCTGTTCGCTAATAAACTTCATACGCTCATTGTAAAGGTTGCTTTCGCCTTGTCGTTTTTCAAGGTCAATGTTTAGTGCCAAAATTTCATCGTGTAAGTTATTTAGTTGCATATCTACTCGACTTATTTCAGTCATATTACGCTCATAACGTATTTGAAGATTGTCAAGTTCGTTTTGACGCATTTTTAAATTGTCTTGAAAACCTTGTTTTCTAATGGTTATTTCTTCTTTTTGAGTTGACGCATTATCATAACTATAAACATAAGCATTAATCTCTAAATCTTTTAGACTATCCCTATAACCTAAATATAATTTTGCATCTTCACTCTGCTTTTTTAAAGGTCCAAGTCTTCTTGACACTTCTGACAAAATATCATTAAGTCTATTTATGTTATCACGAGTGTGTTCAAGTCGCCTTTCACTTTCAACTTTTCTTGCTTTAAATTTTGAAATACCTGCCGCATCTTCAAAAATTGTACGCCTGTCTTCTGGCTTTGATGAAATGATTTCTTCGACTTTACCCTGCCCTATAAAAGAGTAACCATCACGACCAATACCACTGTCATACAAGATGTCAGTTATGTCTTTTAGCCTGCAAGTTTTGTCATTAATTAAATATTCGCTTTCGCCACTTCTGTAAAGTTTACGAGTTATTTTAATTTCATCGTGTTCTGAATTAAACCACTTTTTAGTATTATCAAAAACTATTGATACTTCACAATATGACAGTCTCTTTCTCTTTTCAGTTCCAGCAAAAATGACATCTTGCATAGAATTGCCACGAAGACTTTTACCCCTTTGTTCACCTAGTACCCAACGAATCGCATCAGAAACATTACTTTTTCCGCAACCATTTGGTCCTACAATTGCTGTAATACCACCATCAAATTTAATGTTAGTGTGATCAGCAAAACTTTTAAACCCCAAAATATCAATTTCTTTAAAACTTACCATAAAAATTCCTAAATGATTAATTAAGATAAGTTTACCAAAATATAATAAAATTCGCAAATAAAATAAAACAAAAATTAAACCTTTAAATAAAATTCTTTATATTAAATTAACGCTAAATAATCAGCATTTATGTTATATAATAATTTAATACATAATAAAAAACATAAATAATAATCATTATCTCAAAACAAAAAACTATATTCAATATATAAAATAAAATTAAAACTTTGTTATCACAAATCTAATAAACAATTCAATATAAAAATCAAAAAACGATAATTATCATTACAAATTAAAAAACACTATTAATATAATAACAAAATTAAAATCAATATCACGAACAAATAAGAGCATTTAACATAAAATCAAAAATAATAAATATTACACAAATCAAAAAAACATATTAAATAGAATTTTAAATTTCTATATCAAACGAAAAAAACATTAATTAATCAATATCTAAAAATGACAAAAGTTAGTTTTAAGTATATAAAAAAATTAAAAAATCGAAAAATAATTTGAATTAATAGATTTTAACTAAATTTCATAGCAATACAATTGATTAATTGACTAAATAACAAAATTGATTTATAATAAAAACATGCTGGTGTGGCTCAGTTGGTAGAGCAGATGATTCGTAATCATCAGGTCATGGGTTCGAGTCCCATCATCAGCTCCAATTTTAAATCTTTAATTTAAAGGTTTGTTAGTTACTTTTATAAAAATTATATTTGAATTAAGTTTTTAGTTGCTTTTAAAATTTATATTACCACAATTAAAATTGTAATAAAATTCAAAAAAGCAGTACTTAAGGAATTAAAAATAAAAGTTTTAAATAAATATAAACTTTTTGAAATCAATATAAAAAAAACTTAAAACAGCTTTAAACTCAAAGTTAAATATGTATCTTATACTATTAAAAAAATCAAATTAAAAATGTATTAAAATTGTTACAACTTTTAAAAAATCTAATTTTATTGAATTGATTTAAAAATGAAAAAAGAACCTTATAAAAAGGTTCTTAATTTTTATTTAACATATTTATCTAAAGCCTTTACTTTATAAGTATTTACAGGCATTTTTTCAGTTGTATAATATCCAGCAGGAGCTTTAATAACTTCAGGAATTCTGTTTACAATTGTAGCACAAGTAAGTTCAACTGTTGCTGGACGATTTACTGTAATTGTTGTATTAGGTTCACCCTCTACTGTCCATTCGTTAGAATCAAATTCATCAGGAGCGTAAACTTTACCAATACATTCACTAATTATCTCAATACCTTCTTTAGTAGTAGTGGTAACTACAGCGCTCATTCCTGTTGCATTCCCTTTTGGTATATTCATATTAAGTGTTGTACTCTTAATTGCCTTTTTAGCAATTTGTGGCACACATTTTTGTGATTGAGAAATAACAGTTAGTCCTAATTGACTAGCAAGCCAACCATTTACATTCCACATATAAGAAGGTGCAAATTTACCATTATCAATTAACTTTTGTCTAGCCTTATCAGAAATTCTATCTAAAGATGCAACCTTTTTGTCAAAAGTTTCTAAATCTAATCCTGCACCGTGCGCTTCAGCCAAGGCAACGCCATAATCTTCAACATTATAACTAGATTTACCTATTATTCTTGTGATTTTATGAGTAGCACCAGCAATAGCAGTTATTAAATTTCCCCAGAATACATCTTGATAACCTGTACCGCAGATTGTAGCACCTGTCTTTTTAGCCATTTTGTTGATTCTATCAAAAGCCTTAGGATTACTATTTTGAGGGAATAATGCTTCTTCACAAGTAGTGATAGCATTCACGCCACACTTCGCACAAGTAAATAAAGCATCTTCAACCTCGCTAAATAAACTTCTAGTAGTAACAATTACACAATCTACAGCATTTGCTTTTAAGAAATTTTCAAATTCTTTAGCATTTTGAACGACCACTCCTCTAGCCTTTTTTTCGCCCATAATTTCAGCGATATCTTTTCCCACTATATTTTTATCAACATCGAAAGCGCCAACAATTTTTGCACCCTTTTCAAAGACATAGCGCATAGTGTAAACGCTCATCTTTCCGCAACCATATTGCACAATATTTAACTTTGCCATTTTTCCCCCTTAAATAAATATCATTATAATATTATCATCTTTTTTTAAAGAAAACAAATATATTTACATAATTAATTCATTTTTATTATATAGCATATAAATATTGAATTAATCCATTGAATCTTAAGTAAATAAAAAAAAACGGGCAAAGCCCGAATTAATTACTCTTTTCTTTCTTTTACTTTTGCAGCCTTACCAGACAAGTCGCGAACATAATACAATTTTGCGCGTCTTGCTTTACCTTTTCTAGTAACGGTAATGCTTTCAACTCTAGGTGAGTGCAAAGGGAAAGTTCTTTCAACACCTATGCCATAAGAAACTCTTCTAACAGTGAATCTTTCATTTATAGAAGAACCTTCTTTAGAAATTACTACACCTTCATAGGCTTGTAATCTTTCTTTATCGCCTTCTTTAATACGATACATAACTTTAACTGTATCACCGATGTTAAAGTCAGGAACAGATTGTTTCATTCCTTCTTTGTTAATTTGGTCAATAATATTCATAAATCCTCCATTGTCAAATATGTTCTTGCATATCCATAGACCATAGGATAAGAGCGGAGCATATTTTAAGACTTTGAAATTATATCACATAAATATCACTAATGCAAGTATCTTTTTAAAATTTTTAATTAAATTTCTCTTGTCATTTGAACGCCTTCTTTAAAACCGCAAGGTGAAGGGCAAGTATAATCAGGAAAAGTACATCTTGCACCATAAGTATATTTTTCAATTTCATTTGCCCGTGGATGATTATCTTTTTTTAATGCATTATGATATTCTTTTATAAGTTCTTGTGATTGGTCATTAATTTCTAATTGAGCATACGAGCATTTTCTTTCTTTTAGTTTCAACAATAAATTATCTAGACTTCCACTTTCTCTTATTTCAACCATAGTTGCTTGTGGAATGATATTTTCTAGTTCATATAAATCTTGTAAAAATTCTTTTACAAGTTTTTCATTATCTCTTAAAATTGGTGGTACAAAATACATATCATTATCTAATTCTTTAATTCTGTAATTAATAGTTCTATGTCTTTGAGCTTGTGCTAGTTGTGCCAAACTACCATTATAATAAGTTTGGTATATATCATCATATATTTTAGTTGGCTGATAATTTCTTGCATCAAAAAATTTAATAGTTTCACTTTTTGCGCTGGCATCTAGCCCATTAATTACAAGATTATTTTCTTCTATCAAATGAATTAATTTTTCAACATAAGGTCTTGATTTTTCAATTAAGCGTGAACTTGAATCACTATCTAAAAGATTTTTTAATTCGTTATATACATAGTTTAATTGTCTAATATTTATAGTATGAGACATTGTTGTTGGTGTAAAAACACTAGTTAAATATCTTGCATTTTCTTGTGCTAATTTTACTCTTTTGTTATCATTAGCCTCATCAGTTTTTCCCCAATAAGCGCAATTATTATATTCATTTTTTGGATATTTCTTGTTTATTAAATCCAAAAATATTTTCAACCATTTATCATAAATTTCTTTTTCCCTTCCCTGTAATTCCATTTTGGTATATCGAGCGGATTTTTCACTTGTAGCATATAATCCTTGATTATTTAAAATCATTGCCAAAAACTTTGGAATTCCTTCAAAAACCATATTAATAACATAATGGTCGTAAACGCTATGATGTTGATTAATTAAATTATTTTTTGCTCGTTTTAGTGTTTTTTCTTGAGATTCGCCTGAAAGCATATTCCAGTTATCTTTCATATAGCAAATTCCCGCATTTCGCCCAGAGAACAATAAAATATCTTCTTTTTTAATTTCATTAGATTCGTTTGTGTGACCTATAATTATCAATTTCATACCTAGATTATCTGACATAAAATTCTCCTTAAGCAAATTGTTGTTTCATTTTACATAAAGCATAAGAAAATGTCAATATTAATAGGTTAATAGGTTAAATTTTTCACATTATTCTGAGCGTAAAGCTACAACAGGGTCTTTTTTGCTAGCAATTTTTGCAGGAATAAGCCCTGCTATGAAAGTCAAAGCCATACTTATTAAGATTAATATTATACCAGCCAAAACAGGCAAAGATGCAACGCCTGATATTCCAGTGAATGATTTTAAAATTAAATTAATAGGAATACACAACAACAAAGTAACTGCAATACCCAATACACCCGCCGTCAAACCAATGATTAAAGCCTCTGAACTAAATACATGTTTTATATCTCGCTTAGATGCACCTATTGAGCGAAGGACACCAATTTCTTTTGTTCTTTCCAAAACTGAAATATAGGTAATAATGCCAATCATAATTGAAGAGACAACTAAAGAAACCGATACAAAACCTACTAAAACATAAGTTATAGCATTAATTATAGTCGTCACAGAAGACATTATAGTACCCACTAAATCATTATAAGAAATTTGTTTGCCTTCTTCTGCGTTTTTGTTGTAATCATTGATAAAATTTATCACAGCTTCACGACATTCAAAATCTTTTATATAAATATTGATACTAGCAGGTGTATCTATTTTTATTAAAGAAATACCTTCTATATTAGATTGCACAGCAGATGAATTATTATATTTTTGTATTAACTTTTCTGTTAAATCTTTTGAATAATTCAAGCCTTCTTTTAAAGCCCCATTTGTAGTAGTTTCTTTTATTCTAACAATACCTGTAATAGTAACAATTTCTGCATTGTTAGATACTTCTGATAAGTAATATTGCAATTCGTGTGGGAAATTTGAAAAATCTTCTACTTTTCTAATATCTTGTAAAATTCCATCATTATCTTCAAAATAATAATCTGTAGGTATATTAATTTTATAACTTTGACCTATGATATTTTCAAAATCTACTCTAAGGCTATAAGGTTCATCAGTGAATTGACTTTTTAACATATCTTTTAATTCTTGTTTATCAACAAAACCTAAAGCATACATATAATAGTCGCTTAACCTACCTTCATCGTCTAAAACCAAAACTATTTCATTAGCCGAGTTGTTCCACTCCCCGCTTAAAATTTCATACTGCGATTTTATTAGTTCATCATTTGAAAGCATTTCACTTGTATATGACATACTGCTTTGTAAAAGAGCAGTCATACTTGTGCTGTCAACACCAATAACGCCAGAGACTATATTTGCAAACTCATTTACAGGGATTTTACATTCTCCTGTATTTTTTAAAGTTTCAGCATAACCACCTAAATAAGAATCTGTTACAGTAAAATCAGTCGAATCATTTGATGTAATAGTGTAAATTATTCCATCGTCCTCAACAGTTACATTTGCTTTGCTTTCTAAATATGCGACAGAATAATTGACAATTATGTCCATAATTGCAGTTGAATTAGGTTCAACAACTTTGCCGTTTTGTGTAGTTATGCTTAAAGGCAAATTATATGTATATTGAATATCATTTACATAATCTTTAATTTTGTCAAAGTTGTTTGGATTCTGTAAATAATTATAAAATCCTTGTGTGTCATTTATACTTAATTGTCTAGAAATATCTCCCATCATACTTGTCAACACATCACTAGAATACACTGCGTCATCATCAGCCTTTCCAGTCTGACTAACTGAGGACATCATAGCACTCATCATAATGCTAGTCATATCCATTCCTTTTGCTGAAATTTCAATAGGATAAGTAGTAAGTGTGTCTTCTTCAACTTTGTCTATATACGACTGAAAACCACTAGATAGAGCCAAAACTAAAGATATACCAATTATGCCGATACTTCCTGCAAAAGACACCAAGATAGTTCTACCCTTTTTTGATAAAAGGTTTTTAAAACTAAGCGAAAGTGCAGTAAGTAACGACATAGAGGTTTTCTCTTTAATCTTCTTTTTTTTGACATTTCCCTTTTTGTCTTTTATTTCTACAATATTGCTATTTAAAATTTTTTCATCTTCTTTTTTAAGTTCTAAATACTCTTTTTCTGTTACAGGATTAGAATCGCTTACAAGTTTTCCATCTTGCAATTTAACAATACGCGTAGAATAATTATCCGCAAGTTCAGGATTATGTGTTACCATAATAACCAATCTATCTTTGCTCACTTCTTTTAAAAGGTCCATAATTTGAAGACTTGTTTTGCTATCCAATGCACCTGTTGGTTCATCTGCCAAAACAATTTCTGGGTCGTTTATAAGCGCACGAGCAATTGAAACTCTTTGCATTTGACCACCAGATAACTGATTAGGTTTTGAATGATATTTATCCTCAAGACCCACTTTTTTCAAAACATCTAACACCTTTTGTTTTCTTTGAGATTTAGAAAGTCCACCTAATATTAGCGATAGTTCAATGTTTTGCCCAACTGTCTGATGAGGAATTAAATTATAACTTTGAAATACAAAGCCCACTTTATGATTTCTATAATTATCCCAATCCTTATCTTTGTAGTCTTTGGTACTAATACCATTAATTTTTAATTCTCCAGATGAATATTTATCAAGGCCACCAACAATATTTAATGTGGTAGTTTTTCCGCAACCTGATGGTCCCAAAATAGAAACGAATTCCTTGTTTCTAAAAATAATACTTAAATTATTTAAAGCCACAACTTCGTTTTCAGGCATTTTATAAACTTTTGATATGTTTTCTAATTCTAACATATACTCACCTCTATTAAATTATAAGATAAATAAATTTATAAGTCAATTTTTATAATAGTTTTATAATAAGATATTCATGCTTAAAATTTAGTAAAAACTCACATAATAAAAATTTTTGTCATTTGCTTATGACTTTAAAATAAGAAACACATTTTAATTAAATAGAAAATATTATGATATAGATTGTAAAATTTTATACAATCGAAAAAAAAGGAGACATATGAGAAATCGTCGTTGTGATAGAGAAGGATTAAGATTTCCAACAAGTGAAAGAGTTGTTGAAAGAGTAAGTTTTCTATCTATAACTGGACCTACTGGAGCAACAGGACCTACCGGGCCTACTGGACCACAGGGAATACCAGGAATACAAGGATTTACAGGTCTAACAGGGGCTACTGGACCTACTGGGCCTACAGGTCCAATAGGATTAACCGGTGCGACGGGTGCAACAGGCTTAACTGGAGCGACAGGTCCTACCGGACCTACTGGGCCAACTGGACCATCTACAGGTGCTACCGGACCTACTGGAGCAACAGGACCTACCGGGCCTACTGGACCAACCGGACCTACTGGATTAACAGGCGCTACAGGCTTAACTGGTGCAACAGGTGCGACGGGTGCTACAGGACCAACAGGTCCTACTGGACCACAAGGTATTCAAGGAGTTCAAGGTATTCAAGGGACTGCTGGAACAACAGGTGCCACTGGTGCTACTGGTCCTACGGGGCCAACCGGACCTACTGGACCAACCGGACCTACCGGCCCACAAGGTATTCAAGGAGCACAAGGAACAGCAGGAACTACGGGAGCTACCGGTCCTACCGGACCAACCGGACCTACCGGCCCACAAGGTATTCAAGGAGCACAAGGAACAGCAGGAACTACGGGAGCTACCGGTCCTACCGGACCTACTGGCCCACAAGGAACAGCAGGAACTACAGGTGCAACAGGCGCTACAGGTCCTACTGGACCAACTGGACCTACTGGGCCTGCTGGAGCAGTGACAGCAGGAACAGCTGTACAAGATGTAACAAACACTACAGACGCACAATCAATATCTGACACTGTAAACGAATTATTAGCATCATTAAGAGCAGCTGGTTTATTAGAATCTTAATTCAACAAAAAAACACATTAAAGCAAATTAATGTGTTTTTTATCATCAAAAATATGTAAATTTATCAATTGAAATACTAAAAATTACTAATAATATATTAATTAATTTATTTTAAATAAACTATATATTAATTTTAGAATCATTGATTTTAAATCGTGCAATTTATATATAAAATAATTTTAAAAAATACAAGTTCTTTATTAGAGTTTTACCCAACATTGTAATACCACTCGATATTACAACTTTATCTTTTAATTAAACATTAATCAATTAGATAATATTTAAAATAATAAAAATTAGGTAAAATTTAAATAGTAAAATTAGGTTGTTAATATTTGATAATATTAATAATTTCTTTTACAAATACAATTAATACATTAAGTTAGATTATAATTTTTGAAATGTTATTAATTTATTCAAATATTAATGCAAATATTTTAATGCCGTATTTATAATAAATTTCAAAAAGCCTATTTTCTAAATTTACGCAAAAACTTAGGTATTTTATGTTTCTTAACTTCAACTTCTTTTGGTTTAATTGAAATATCTTCTTCTGTTTGTTCTTCTTCATCATCTTCGTCAAAGTCGTCATCATCATCGTCATCTTCATCTGAATCAGAAGACGAGTCATTTTCAGTTTGTTCAGCGTCATTGAATGAGTTAAAATTTTTCCCGTTGTTTTCAAACATATTATCTTGTGGTTCATCTTGTTTTTTCAAATCAAAACCAGTAGCAATAACAGTAATATCCACCTCATTTGTAACATCATTAGTAATGCTTGCACCAAAGATTATGTTACAATCATCATCTGCAACTTCTCTGACCAAATCAACTGCTTCATAAATTTCACTTAAAGTTAAATCTCTGCCACCAGAAATATTAATCAAAATACCTGTAGCCCCTTCTATAGAGGTTTCAAGTAATTGGGAAGTAACTGCTTGTCTAACGGCTTCAATAGTTTTATTGTCGCCCTTTCCCTTACCTATTCCCATATGAGCAAGTCCTTTATCTTTCATAATAGTTTGTACATCAGCAAAATCAAGATTAATAAGACTTGGTTTAGTAATAAGTTCACTAACGCCTTGAATACCTTGTCTTAAAACATCATCAGCAAATCTCAACGCTTCTAGGGCAGGAGTATCTTTTTTCAAAATTCGATAAAGTTTATCATTAGGAATAATTACTAAAGTATCAACGTGTTTTCTCAATTCTTCTAAACCTTCATCTGCGTTTTTCTTTCTCTTAGGACCCTCAAAAGCAAAAGGTTTAGTTACTACAGCAACTGTCAAAATACCCATACTTTTTGCAATATCAGCAATAACAGGAGCAGCGCCTGTTCCCGTTCCACCGCCCATACCAGCAGTTATGAATACTAAATTGGTATCTTTCAAGATATCTTCTATTTCGTGCTTACTTTCTTCCGCCGCCTGTTTTCCCGTTTCAGGTCTAGCACCAGCACCAAGCCCTTTTGTACATTCTTTACCAATTTGCAATATAGAATCAGCATTGCTCATCATAAGCACTTGCTTATCAGTATTAATTGCAATAAATTCAGCCCCAGAAATTTTTGCTTCAATCATACGATTAACGGCATTATTTCCAGCACCACCGACTCCTAAAACTTTAATTTTACAAACGTTATCTTCTACCATAAACTCTCCTTAAACAATATCTTTTACAAGTTCGATAAGCCCACAGATGCTAGCAGGATATGCTTTATAAATCGCCTTGTCAATGTTTAGTATTTTAACCTTGCGATTTAAAATGCTTGATAAAACTTTATCAATATCCTTAAATTTAGAAATACCATCTCCTACTAAGTTTATATCAATTTCATCAAAATCTACAAGCAATTCACTCAAAATATTAGAAATATTTTCTAAAACTTCCAAAACAATTTTGTTAACGAGCGAAATACCGCAACTAAAATTATGCGTTGGAGTCTGAATTATGTAACATTCATCAGAATTTTCACTAAGAGTTAATAAAACTTTTTTCTTTATAAGTTCTGCTTGCTCATAATTTAGTTTACACTTGTCCATAATTTCTTCAGTAATATGACCTGCACCTAAAGAAAACCCAGATAAAAGCATAGCACCTTCACCTTTTATAACTGCAACATTAGTTGTAAGATGACCTACATCGACTATAATTTTAGGTTTTATAGATAAGTCTTTTAAGAAACCTATACCTAAAGTCGTACATAAAAATTCAACTTTTTCAAAACCAACATTTTTAAAAATATTTTTAATAAGCGTTACGATGTGTGATTTAGCATATATAAAAGAAGCTTCAAGTTGAATAGTTTTAGCAATAAGATTTAATGGTCGAATGCAATCTTTACCATCTATATTGTAACGCATAGCACTAAAACTTATAAGTTCATAATTATCTATCAATCTCTTGTCATCTACTTTGTATAAATCCAAAATTTCTAAATTACTGAGTTTCGTAGGAGATGAGAATTTTTTTGTTATTTTTTTACATTCTAGATATAAGAATTCATTAGGCAATCCAACAAAGCAGACACTAGGTACATTTTTTATAATATTTTTTAGACCTGCATATAAATTTTCAAAATAAGTTTGAAGTTCTTCGCTTTCAAAAAATTCGCCGTCATAAAATCCTTCATAGGCGACTTCATTATAATATAAAATCTTTGACTCGTCATTTGAATTTTTTACCGCAACAATTCTGATTTTAGATGAGCCAATATCAAATATAACCGAAATATTTTTCACTTTGCCCAATGTCCCCAATTTATATATAAATATAATAAACTTTTTATATAATTTAAGTCAAACAAATTTTGTAAATTATAAAAAAATACAACAAAAATACCAAAATTTTTATAAAATTTACAAAAATAAAGCATATTTTGTTGATTTTTTACCATTATTTTACAATTTTTTAATAAATTTTAATAATGTTTATATAAAAACGATTTTTAAAAATCCTTATTTTAAATTAATCATAAAAATAATATACACAAATTAATGTGATTAATATTAACCTAATGTAATTAAATTATGAAGATATTAAAAGAAGAATTTTGAATAATTAAATTAATACATAAAAAACACAAAATTAAATTCGTTAATACAAAATAACAAAACAAAATCAATTATAAAATTACAAAGACAAACACCAAACGAAACTCATACAAAAAACAAAAATAATTTAATTCTAAACAGTTAAAATTTACAAAATTATATAAATAATGAATACCAAAATTAAATTTTATTTAAAATATCCATAAATTCTTCTTCATTTATAATTTTTATTCCCAACAACTTAGCCTTATCAAGTTTGCTTCCAGCAGATTCTCCTGCTATTACCAAATTGGTATTTTTCGAAACAGAACTAACTACATCAGCACCCAACGACTGTAATTTTTCAATTACTTCATTTCTAGCAAGTTTTAGACTACCTGTTAAAACTACTTTTAATCCTTTAAAATAATTATCTACTATCTCTCCATTTTCATAAATTATTTCAACACCTAACTCAAATAATTTATTTATATTTGATATATTTAATTCGTCTTTAAAATAATCTGTGATACTGATTGCAACAATTTCACCAATATCTTGCATAGCAATTAATTGTTCTGTGCTTGCTTGTTTTAATTCATCAATGTTTTTGAATGTTTTAGATAAATTGTATGCTGTCTTTTTACCAACATTTAAAATGCCTAATGCAAAAATAAAATTTGAATATTTAACCTTTTTGCTATTTAAAATAGAATTTAAAACATTTTGTATTTTCTTTTCTTTAAAGCCATCTAATCTTTCCAACATCTCATAACTGATTTCATATAATTGATATGGTTCAGCAATTTTATATTCTTTATATAATTGTTTGATAGTCTTTTCGCTAATTCCATCAATATTCATAGCATCACGAGAAACAAAATGAGTTAATCTATCTTCAATTTGTTCTATACAACCCAAATGATTTGGACAAACAAGGTTAGCACCCACGCTTATCAATTCACTATTGCAACTAGGACATACTTTTGGTAAGGTTATTTCAATGCTATCCGAACTTTTTTCACTTAACCCTATAACTTCTGGTATAACCTCATTACTGCGCCTTATAAAAACTCTAGAGTTAATGCTTATATTTTTTCTAAGTATATCATTATAGTTATTAAGCGTCGCACGAGAAATTGTAGCCCCTGCAAGTTCAACCGGTTCTAATACTGCAATAGGAGTCAATTTACCCGTTCTTCCTACCTGCCACACGACATCAAGTAGTTTAGTTGTGATTTCCTCTGCCTCAAATTTATATGCCAATTCTCCTCTAGGAAAACGATCAGTATATCCCAATTTAGTACGGTCGATAACTAAATTTATTTTTATAACCAATCCGTCTATTAAAAAATCTAAATTATCTTTTGTTTTTGCTATTTTGTCAATTATAGCTTTTATACCATTTATATCTTTAACTTTTTCAAATAAAAAGTTTGAACTAAATCCCTGTTCTATCAAAAACTTATGAATTTCTTCTTGTGTATTAAATTCAATACCTTCTGAAAAACTTATATCGTAAGCAACATAATCTAACTTTCTTTTTGCTGTAATTTTGGGGTCCAAATTTCTTATTGCGCCGGCTGCTGCATTTCTTGCGTTTTTTAAATCAATTAAACCAGTTTCATTTAACTCATTTAATACAGATTTTCGCATATACGCTTCGCCCCTTACCTGCAAACTACCTTTAAAAGGAATTTGTAAAGGAACAGTTTTTATAGTTTTCACTTGACTTGTTACAATATCACCTACAAATCCGTTACCACGAGTTACTGCCTTATCAAGATGACCATTTTCGTAATACAGAACCATTTGAAGACCATCAAATTTATATTCTATTAAATATTCGTTTTGGTAATCATAAATTTTTTTATTGCGTTTAATCCAATTTTCAATTTCATCTAAAGAATTGCTTTTTTCTAACGAATACAATCTGTGAAAATGTGTAAACTTTTCAAATTTAGTTATCGCATCACTTCCAACTCTGTGTGTTGGACTATTTGGTAAAACAATATTTAATTCTTTTTCTAAATCAAACAATTCATCTAGAAGTCTATCATACTCTACATCACTTATTGTAGGTTTAGCCAAAATGTAATAATTGTAATTATGTTTATTTATTACATTTATCAATTCTTTCATTCGTTCTATTTTTTCCATAAAATCCCCGATATATTATAAATATTTTACAAAAATTTCAAAATTTAATGAAATTTTAAGTTATTTTGCAAGTTTTTTTAAATTTTTTATTAAATTTTAATCTTTATTTATTTTTTAGTTTTCTATTTTTATTTATAAAGCAACTAAAAATTATTATGTAAAATTTTAAATTATAATTATAAAATTATAAAAACTTAAATTACATAAATGTGATAGGAGCAAAATCCAAACTCAATGTTTTCTTCCCGAACACTCCAAAATCTATTTCGACACAATGGTTAGAGTTGTAAGTAGAAATATCCGTTATAACACCTGAACCAAATCTTGGGTGTCTAACCATTGCGCCCACAGTAATTTTGTCTTTACTAAAATTATTTTTACTAACAGATGTACTCGTAGATGTTGAATTAGAAAAAGATGATATATTGTCTGGTGATGAAAATTTATGTTTTGTATTATCGTTTAAAGGATTTGAATGTCTGCCACCATACGAATTATTATAAGCATTAGAGTATTCGCTATTATAGAAATTTATTTTTTGTGGCAATATATCAATTTCCTTTAAAAATCTACTTTTGAGTGTCAAATCTCTTTTACCATATAAAAATCTAGTTTCGCACGAAGTTAAAAACAGATATTTTTTAGCCCTAGTGATTGCAACATACATAAGTCTTCTTTCTTCTTCCATATCATCTTCGCCTTCATACCTATACAAAGGGAAAATTTTATCTTCCATTCCTACAACAAACACAGCATCAAATTCAAGACCTTTAGCAGCGTGTACAGAAGCTATAGTTATACCGTCCGAATCATCTTTATCCATATCAGTTGTAAGTGATACACTTTCCAAATAATCTTTGAGTGTCGCATCAGGATTATTTAGATTATAATCATAAATCGACTTAAAAAGTGAATTTATATTTAATAACCTTTCTTTGTCTTGTTCATCGTGTTTATCAAAACTTTCTAAAATATTTGCATTTTTTATAATATAATCAAACAAATCATAAATATTTAATTCTTTTGCTTTCATATCTATATTTTCAAGCAAAGTTTTTAAAGGCATTAGTTTTTGTTTAAGTGAATTTGGAAGTTCAGGAAAGTTTTCACAACCCAAAATGACAGTTTTTAAACACACAGAATATTGTGATGCTACTTCTTCCATTTTTTTTATGCTAGCTTCGCCTATTTTTCGTTTTGGGAAATTTATAATTCTTGCAATATTGTTATTGTCAAGTGGATTTGCAACTGCTACTAAATATGCTAAAACATTTTTTATTTCAGCGCGTTCGTAAAATTTGAATCCGCCGTATATTCTATATGGAATATTATACGCTAAAAGTCTATCTTCAAATGGACGAGACAATGCGTTTAATCGCATTAAAATTGCTATTTCCTTATGTGGTACGCCTGAGTTTAAAAGCATATTTATTTTTCTTATCACGAAATCTGCTTCATCTGCTTCAGTCGTTAAACTTGTATAAGATATTTCACTACCTTCTTCATTTTCTGTATATAATTGTTTATCTAGTCGATTTGAATTGTTTTTTATAAGCATATTTGCACGCTTTAAAATATTTTTAGTAGAGCGATAATTTCTTTCCAACTTTAATATTTTGCAATTTGAAAAATCTTTTGTGAAATTGAATAAATTGTCAATATTTGCTCCTCTCCACGAATAAATTGACTGATCTTCATCACCAACTATTAAAATGTTCTGATATTTAGATGCCATTATTTTTACAAGTTCATATTGCAATCTGTTTGTATCTTGAAACTCATCAACATGTATATATTTAAAATGCTCTTGAACCGAGTTCAAAACTTCACTATTAGACTTTAATAGATTATAAAAATTTAAAATTAAATCATCAAAATCCATAGCATTATTTGTTTTTAATTCTTTATTATAATCAAGATAAAAAGACTTAAAATTATCTATTTTATGATAGAATTTATTAATAGAAACAAACTCTGAAACATTCAAGTTATCGTTCTTGATTGTTGATACAAATTTTTTAAATTTTTGTTTGTCATCTTCTGTATCTATCCCATATTTTTCAAAAAGTTTTTTATAAATTTTTGTCGTATCCTGTTCAGAATATATAGAAAAATTTTCATTATAATCTTTTAAAAAACTACTATATGTTCGTAGCATTTTAGCGCAAAAACTATGAAAAGTAGAAACTAAAACTTGTTCTCCTGATGGTGCTATTTTGCATATTCTTTCTTTCATTTCGTTAGCCGCTTTATTTGTGAAAGTTATCGCTAAAATATTCCTAGCATTTATATTACACTTATCAATTAAAAAAGCGATTCTGTAAGTTAAGACTCTTGTTTTACCACTGCCCGCTCCTGCCGATATTAAAATAGGTCCATTAATATATTTTAAAGCTTCAAATTGTTCGCTGTTTAGTATTTCACTGTAATCCATAAATTCTCCGCAAATATTATATCAAATAACACAAATTAAATCCAATAAAAACGGACTAATTTTGAATGTATATTCGACAAAAAAATCCATCAAGGAACAATAAAAGACATATTTCAGCCATTAAAAATTTTTACAAATATTTGAAAAAAATGTAAAATTTATATGTAGAAAAAGGAGCAAATTATGAAAAAAAGAAGTGCTATATCACAGGCAGCATTAGAAGCAAAAAAAAGACTCAGAAATTACGGGGTAAAAAGTGAAACACAACAAATTACATACAAGCAAGCTAATTTTTCAAAAGAAGATTTAGCTTTATATAAAAAAGTTATAAACCTACTTAATCAAAATAAAATAGTTTTAAATCCAATATTAGAATTAGTAGATAAAACACTATATTCAAAACTAAATACAACAGATAGGCAAAAGTATATAATGTCATTAACAGCAAAATACAAGCAAATGAAAGACCAATACGAGCGAGAAAAAAGTCGAACAGAAAAACAAGTTTCAAACTATTAATCTAAAGAATTTTATCTTCAGAACAATCAAAACATTGAAAATTTGAAAAAATAGCAGAAGGAAAATATTTTTGTAAAAAGTCTAAAATTTTATTAGAAACATCAAAAAAATCAGTTCCAAAAATAAGATTTCCCGCACTTAAAACATCTTTTATTCTTGTTAAAATCAAGTTTTCACCAAGGGTTGAAATAATTTTTGTGTTTATTGTTTTTGCAAGATTATCATTTTTTCTGTTAAGAGTATCTAAAACATTCCCAACTTTTAGTCTGAAATCTGCATCTAAATTATATTCGGTAGTGTCTGCAAAATCCTTACAAAAAAATCTATTAAATTTTCTTCATCAATTTTGCAAATTTTTTTTAAATTGTTTTGATTAATCTCAGTTAAATGTATAGACTTATAAAGTTACATACCAATTCACACATATTTTTTTATAAAACTATATTTTAAACTATCATTTGTTAAAAAATTTAAACCATATAATAAATATCCAGCATATATAATATCTTTTAATTTGTTTTGTACCTTTTAATATCTTTTATTTCTTCAAGCGAAAAATTGACATCATATTAATATTTAACAATGTTTTGTCTCCATCTAATAAATTTTTAAAAGAAACAAGTGCAATTTCTTCATCAAATAAAAGATGATTAAAATGCATTCTAAAATTATAATTTTCCATTCTTATATTTTATTAATTAATCATTAAAGTCAAGGCGAAAAAAAACACTCAATTAAGAGTGTTATTATCTACCTTTTTTTGCCAATCTTTTTCTGGCGTTTTCGCTTTTTACTTTCTTTGCCACGCTTGGTTTAACATAGGCTTCTTTTTTTCTTAAGTCGCCGATGATACCATCTTTTTGGCATTTTCTTTTAAATCTTTTAAGTGCTGATTCCAAAGATTCATTTTCACCAACTCTAACTGTACTCACAAACTCACCCACTTTTAAACCAAATTTAAGGCAAACACCTTATATGTGTTATTATTTTAACAGTTAAAAATTGTTTTGTCAATATTTTTTTAAACTTTTACATTGACAAATAACATTTGATTGATTTTAAAACAACATCAAATTTTATATAAATTATATTTCCCAACAATTTTATGACTTCTAAAAATTCATCTTTTGTAAGATTCAATTTTGATAAATTTTTATAAACCTCTTTTTCTATTAAAACATTTCCACTTGATGAATCATTTGTGAAATTTCCTGTTGTCAAATCTAAATAAATCACACCATTTAAGTCAACATTTAATCCAACCCCCTGCATATTAAGAAAATTTAGTATAAATAAAACAACACAATCATATTGGTTTGATTGTTCTATGCTTTTTAATGTCTTTAAAGTTAATATAAACAAATTTTCTTCTGGATTATTTTTATAAATAATTGACTTAATAATATCAAAAATGATAAAAGCACAATTACTTTTTTCTAAATCAAGCGTAATATTAGAAAAATTTTCAATTATATCACAAGAGGTTACAACAGAATAATCTTTATGAGAAGAAAGCACAAATTCAGCAAAAACAAAAGGCTGACAAACCGCTTTAAATTTCGCTTTTTCTTTTTTAACACCTCTAAACTTCAAATGAATAATGCCCAATTCGTAAGAAAAACAAAGGGCGAGTTTATCACTCTCGCCATAATCAGATGTTGATATAATTATTCCTTTTATCTTTTGTTCCATTTATAACCCATAAACATTATTATTTTCATTAACATAATTACCATTCAATTCAGCAAGATATATATATGGTGGAAGACCTTGTATCTTTTCAACTGCATTTAAAACATCTTCTAAATTTTTAGCACCTTCGACTTGTTCTGCCAAGCCTTGTAAATTTTTAGGTAAACTTTTAGAATTGTTTAGATTTTTTTCAACCAAATAGATTGAAGGACTACCTGTCAAATAAAAGATTTGTTTCAAAACATTTTGTGGATTTGTAAAATTATTAAAATTTGCATCATCTTTTAATGAAATAAAATCATAATAATTAGCCATATCATCAATCCTATAAATGATTTTCAAAATATCTAAATTTTCAGCCATAACCCCTCCTAACTTTCTTCTTTGTAACCCAAATCTATCAGTGCAATTTTGTCATCTCTCCAATTTGCTTTTACTTTTACAAATAGTTCTAAATATACTTTAGCATCAATTAATCTCTCAATTTCATTTCGGCAATTAATAGACAATTTTTTTATTTTTTCGCCATTTTTACCCAATAAAATTACTTTGTGATTTTCTTTTTCGACATATATGGTAGCATAAATAGAAGTTAAATTATTTGTTTCTTCAAACTTATCAATTTCGACCGCTATGCCGTGAGGAATTTCATCATCATACAATAAAAGCGCCTGCTCTCTAATGATTTCACGAGATAATTCTCTAATATTTTTATCTGTCAAAAAATCAACATCATAATATCGCATACAAGATTCATACTCTGGCAAAGATTGTTTTATCATATTAATCAGAATATCAATATTTTTACCATTTTTACTGCTTACAGGAAGTATGTCGAAATTTGTTACTTTTGATAGTTTGTCAAGTTCTGGATACAATTTTTCAAAACTGCTTTCATCAATTTTAGAAACTACAATAATCTTTTTCGCTTTATTTTTTTTATTGTATTTTTCCAACATTTCAAATTGAGAAACGAGCGATTTTTTAGCACTTAAAAGATATATTATAACATCTGTATCTTTGCTAGCCCTATCAATATTAGTATACATATACTCATCAATTTTATTCTTAATTTTGTGATAGCCAGGAGTGTCTGTAAAAACTATTTGACTATCTTCGTCATTATAAACAGCAATTAAATTATCCCTTGTAGTTTGAGATTTTGGACTAACTATTGCTATTTTTTGACCTATGATTTTATTAATTAATGTAGATTTACCTGCGTTAGTTTCACCTAAAACGCATACAAATCCTGAACGGAAACTCATTTTTACCTCGTAATATTCAATTTATTCAAAATAACATTTTGCATTTTAATCATTTGTTCTTCATCACTTTTATCAATATGGTCATATCCGTGCAAATGCAGAATGCCGTGTACTAACAAAAAACATAACTCTCTTTCAAAACTATGTCCATACATTTTTGCCTGCTTTTTTGCACGCCTTAAACATATAAATATTTCGCCTAACAAAAAGCCCGAACTCGATTTATCTATCTCAAAGACATAGTTATTTACATCAAAATCTACGCCCACTTTCAAATCAGTATATGGAAAACTTAATACATCTGTAACAGCATTGATATTTCTTGTTTTAGAATTAATTTTTTTAATTTCTTTAGGCGTTACAAAATAAAGATTGATATCTGTATCCGCCGTCTTTTGATTAATCCTACTTATTGCTTCAAAATAGACTTTATTCAAAATATCCTGATATTTGTTAGTTTCTTTGTAGTTTTTAAAAATCCTTAACACTTTTCCTCCTATTGACTTATGACACATTCGTATTCAATAGATGCTGTAGAATACAAAACCCCTTCTATAATCAGACTATAACAATTTGTTGAAATAAGGTTTACATTATTAGGCAATTTATTTAATGCTAAGGCCTTTACTTGCTCTAACTTACTGTCTTTTAAATTTTCCAAGTCATTTTGAACAAGTTTTGTTTTAAGTTCGAAATATTCTTTATATTCTCGCCTAATAGGTAATATGCCGAATACATTTTCAGTATAACAACTAGTTTCAAAAATAGCAAATTCTTTTTTGTGAGAATTTTGCAAAATCTTAACATTACCAAAATAGACATCATACTCTTTATAAGAATTTCCCGTTCTGTAAGTAATAATTTCAGATTCATAAGTTTTGATAGTTTCATTTAGCGTTGCTAAAGATTTAATCTCACAAATAGGCTTAACAGCTACTTGTTCTCCATCTGGATTTTCAATAAAAGGATATACCAAAATATCTCCTGATTTTACAACATCACCCACTTTAACAGCCATTGTCCCGCTAATCAAAGTGTAATCTTTAATAACTCCTGAAGCAGTTGCCACAATAGGCTTAAAATTCAAATCTTCTAAAATTTGTTTTTCTGATATATTTATCACAATAGTAGTGCCCTGTATTGCCACGCTACAATCTGCAATTTTGTCAAAATTATTTTTTAAAATAGTTTCGATATTTTCTGAATCAATATTTTTTCTCATTAAAGTTTTAATGCCTGATTGTTTTAAAACGCTTATAACTTCGCTGTCATTCAATGAGTGATTTCCATATACTTTAATATCCCATATAAATAAATTATAAATATATAAAGATGAAAAAAATATAATAACACCAAGTAAAATACCAAAATATTTTTTAATAAATTTATCAAATTTCCTAAGCCCAAAAATTTCATAATTTAACTTTAAAACATTTATTAAATGTTCAACTTGTTTTAAGTCTTTGTTTTTTATAGAAAATGTAATAATTGTATCGTTAATTTTTCTAACTTCATAAGTCGAAATACTGTTTGATTGTATTCTCATTAACAACTTGTCTAAATTCAGCCCAGACACTTTTAATCTTATTAAATAAGTCATAAAACGCTAACTCCTACAATATTCCCCGACACTAAAGCAGTATTCATATCTAAATTTTTAATTTTCAAATTAGACCCCATTACTTTACAGGACTTTCTTTTTACAGAAAAAACAATTTCATCATCAGCAAGACTTGAAACATTTGTTAAACCTTCTAAATAAAAAAGTTTGTTAGAAATTACAATATATCTAAAATCTTGCAATCCTATACCAAATTCTTCAAGCATTTTATCATCAAAACTATTAAAAAAACTCATATAAAAATTATATGAGTTCAACTATTAAATATGATTGTAATTAATATATACATATCTTAATATATCTTCAATTTCATAATTTTAAAGTTTGAATTATTCACAAACAAACAGAATTAAAAGATTATTTTATTTGATTTTTAATTTATAATAAATACTAAACACTATAATAAATACTAAACAAAATGATAAGCATTAAAATTTATCTAAACAATCAATTAAAATACAAATACATTAATAATCGCGTCTATCTAATATAGCATAAAGAAAAAGTGCTTTTTTCCTATTTGACATTCTTTTAAAATCATTTATGAAATTTTTGTTTGGCTTCATTTTTGATTTTGTTAAATTGTTTAACATCTCTAAATTTTGTCTAAATTGAAAATCACTTAACTTTTTATCCTTTTCTTTTGATTGAACAGGCATTGGCTGAATTTTAGCATTTTTTTCATATTTTTTAAACAAGTCATTATTCTTAAATTCTTGGTATAAAAAATCATTCATAACTACCTCATTCTATTTGCCATTTTATCAGGAATTACTTGAACCCCACCTCTTGATGAAGAACCACTACCTCTGAAAGGATTACCAGAGCCAAATCTTGAGAATGGGTCAAAATCATCATCGTCATCACTATCATTATCTTTACCTGATAGCGAATTCCTAAGATTAGTGTCTGCCATAATGTTTTGAAGTTTATAATAATCTAAAACACCCATTTGTCCATCTTTAAAAGCCTTTGCCATCGCCTTGTGAACTTCACTTTCACTAGCGAGTAAAATTGCTTTCATTTCTTGAGTTTTAGCTTTCATCTCTTGTTCTCTAATCTGAGCCAATATCTTTTTTTCTTCTGCTTTTGCTTTATTGATTTTAGCATTAGTTTCTGCTTCGTTGATACGCATACTTTCAGCAATATTTTGACCTAAAGTGATACTATCAATATCTACAGATACCACCTCATAACACGAATTTTCACCTATATTTTTTGACATAATATAATTAGACATTCCAATAGGATTTTCTAGCACTTGATGATAATTGTTTGATTTACCTATGAACGATACAATTGCTTCCCCAGCACGAGATGCAATAGTATCAATATTTACTCCATCAAACTCTTTTGCAATAATTGATTTTAAAGTTATCACAGCACTAGCTTTTATTTCCATACAATCTTGACTTATAGCTGAAATAGTATTAGTTTTCACAATTTTTGGTGTTATAGAAGTTTTTATAATATCAATTAAATCTCTTTTAGCAAGGTCAATACCTTTTGCAGTATCTTTGGTAATAGATACATTTAAGTTTTTAGCAAGAATTAACCCATTTACCAATTTATAAATATTTCCTTTTGCTAAATAATGCGCCTCCAATTCATTTAAAGAAATATCTAGACCACTTTTTTTAGCAGTAATAAAGACCGAAACGATTTCATCAAAATCAATTTTTCGCATTTTCATACCTGCTAAAACTTTCATAGGAATATGTACATTAGAAAAAAGTGCCTTAAAATAAGTTTTCAAAGGCACCAAAAAAGCAATAACCCCAATAATACCTGCCAAAATAATAAATAGAATTACTGCAAAAATTATCATTATGCCACCGCCTTTACTACAGCCAAACCATTTTGAACCATAGTAACTTGAATTTTAGAACCAGCTTTTATATCATCTTTATCAAAAGTGATTGCGTTGTAATTAATATTATTTATCTTAATTATACCTTGCAAGCCAATATCAGTAACAGCAACTCCAAATAAATTAACAATGTTTTCTTCAATTTTATTAGGAGTGTCTAAAGTTGAATTTTTAGTATTGTCTGTTTTATTTTTACTCTTTTTATGTTTAACAGCAATAGAATCATCACTTGACTGCTTTGTATTGTCGACAGAAGTATCAACATCACTCTGAAATGCTAAAACACCCTTGATAATATTTAATTTTTGAAGCATTATAATAACTAACATAGCAACGGCTAAAATGACGAATATAACCAAAGCTATAAGCATAGCATTTACATAAGAATTACCTTCTGCGATATAAGCAACCATACCTGCTATGATGAATACAATACCTATTTTGCCAGAGAGCCCAAAATTTCCTCTAAAAACTTCTATAAAATTACAAGCAAAACCAATGACAAGTAAAATGCCACTTAACCAACCTATGCTACTAAAAAGTTCATTTATCATACTCCCCTCCAAATTCACTTTTTAAAATTATAACATAAAAAAAAGACTTGTCAAGATGTATTTATATTAAATTTTATATATAATATTAAATATGTAATAACTAAATTAAGTTATAAATTAAGACTTGTAATCTAAGTTAAAACAAAAACTATAAAATAACAGTTTAAAACATACTAGAAAATCATATTTTAAATTGATAGTTAAAAATAAATTATAACTTAAATTGTATATTAAACGCATACAATAATTTTAGTTGTATAGTTTAACCAAACGATAATCTAAATTGTATAGTTAAACGCAAATTATAATCTAAAATAAAAAACTTATAATAAAACAAATTTATATATAGTTACCACCATTCAACATATTGTGATATGTTTGTATGTTGTCAGAAAAACAAAAAAGATTATTTAATCTTTATTTTAGATATAATCAATTTGAAATAAACAAACTAACATAACAAGAACGCAACAAAAAAATACAAAAAGAAATGAAATATTTAAAGTTGTCAACAGTAAAGTCAAACAATTAATTGTCAAATTAATATTAAGCGACTATCTTTTAAATATAAAAACACTAAGACACAACCTTAAAATTAGCATTAATATTATCAAATATAATTAATTACTACAAATTCTGTTGAAATATAAACTTTAAATAATTTTAAAATTTGATAAATTTGTTATTTTATTATGTAGGCAATTTTTTATTTTAACAATGACTAATAAAATTTTAAATATATAATATGTCTTTACAAATTAAAATTATTGTGGTATAATAACTTTATTATTTAGGAGAAAATATGCCTGACCCGTTACTGAGTGTTAGTTTTAATTTTAGTTCTGCCATACAAATTTTGGCAATAATTATACTTTTAATATTTTCAGCGTTTTTTTCAGCGAGCGAAACTGCTTTTAGTACTTCTAACATTGTAAGAATTCGAAATTTAGCAGATGAAAAAGTAAAAGGTGCTAGAAAAGCACTATATATAATGAACAATTTTGACAAAACATTGGTTACTATTTTAATAGGAAATAATTTAGTAAATATTTTAAACACTACAATTTGTGCTTCGCTGTTCATAAATTTAATAATTAATCAAACAGTCGCAAATTTAGTAAACACTGTTTTAATGACAATAATAATATTGACATTTGGAGAAATACTTCCAAAGTCTATTGCAAAAAGAAATCCAGAAAAAATAGCACTTAGATTTTCTACTGCAATGTTTATTATAATGAAAATATTAGCCCCACTTAGTATTGTATTTGGCGGTATTCAAAAATTATTTACTAAAAAAATTAAACAAGGTGATACTCCAACTGTAACAGAAGATGAATTAGAAACAATCATAGATACAATGCAAGAAGAAGGCGTAATTGATTCATCTAATGCAGATATGATACAAGGTGTTTTAAATTTAGAAGACAAAACAGCGTATGATATAATGACATCGAGAGTTGATATGGTTGCTGTAGAGAATTTGGACAGTGAAGAGCAAATTGAAAAGATTAAACAATTATTTGTAAAAACGCATTATTCAAGACTGCCTGTTTATGAAGGAGATAAAGATAAAGTAATTGGAATACTTAACCAAAAAGATTTATTTAATGCTTTAGTTGATAACAAAAAAATAAAACTAACCGACCTTTTAACCGAGCCACTATTTGTGAGTGAAAACTTAAAAGTTGATGACTTAATAAGAACAATGCAAAAAAACAAAAAACATATGGCAATTGTTTTAGATGAACACGGAGGTACTAGTGGACTTGTCTGTATGGAAGATGCTTTAGAAGAAATGGTTGGTGAAATTTACGATGAACACGATGATGCAGAAGATATAGTAAAAACGATTGAACTAGTAGATGAAGACACATATATCATATATGGCGAAGCGGAAGTTAGTGACTTATTTAAAACCTTAGGAATAGAACATTTGCCTAGAACAGAGTACACAACAGTAGCAGGTTTTATTTATGAATTAAGTGAAAATTTACCACAACAAGGCATGATTTTAACTTACATTGCAAATGACGACATTTTGGACGATAACGACAATTACATAACTAAAAAAGTAGAATTGACATTCACATTAATTGAAGTGGAAGACAATCGAGTAAATAAAGTAAAATTAACTGTAAAAGATATAAGCGATAATGAAGCAGATAGTATATTAAATGACAAAAAAACAGATGAAAATTAATTCATTTGTTTTTGTTTTTTTTTGCTAATACTTTTTTCATATTAATTTTTTTATTTTTAATGTATATTCTATACCACAAAACAATTAAGTGTATATGTGATTGCTATAAAAATTTAAAAAGTATTAGTATAATAAATATTTTATAAGATATGGTTTATACCTTGCTTTGAACTTTGTTTATATAGTATTAATTTTTTACCAATACAAGCAACAACTTCGCACGAAAGTTTTGTTGCTATTTCAGCCATTTCGTCCATTGTTGGTTTATCTTGACTAGGATTTAGAGAAATCTTTATAAGTTCTCTATCATATAACTCTTTACCGATAGTTTCATATACATCTTTTGTAAAACCATCTTTGCCTACCCATACAACTGGTTTTAGACTTTGTGCTAAACTTCTTAATTTTGCTCGCTCTTTGCTATTTATCATAATCACCTCTATTATTCGTAATATTCAAATTGTAAATCTCCAAATTTTAAAGTATCACCAGGCTTTACACCCGCCTTTTTTAATTTATCCATCACACCATCTGCTTCTAATTTATATTGAAAGTACGATAGACTTTGTGGGTCACTAAACACAATTCCCCTTTGTAAATTTTTGATATATCCGCCAGTTACAACATAAACACCATCATCATCTTTAGTAATGTCAAGTGATGAGTTATCTTCAATTTTTAAAGCGGTCTGTTCTACTTTTATAGGCTTTCTTTTTGGTAATTTTTTAAGTCTATTATACACTTCATTCAATAAATTTTCTACATTCATTTTTGTGATAGAACTTATCGCAAATATATCACCTTTTACCACAGTCTTTAAATCGTCAATTACAGATTGTACGTCATCTACTAAATCCATTTTAGTTAAAACTACTATTTGAGGACGCTTTGCTAAAGACTTATTATATTTTTTCAATTCTTCACAGATTAATAAATAGTCTTCTTTTGGGTCATTTCCGTAATAAGAAGAACCATCTATTATATGAAGAACTAGTCTAGTTCGCTCAATATGTGCTAAAAACTCATGACCCAATCCTGCTCCTAGACTTGCACCTTCAATAAGCCCTGGTATATCCGCAACAACAAAACTGTCGCCATACATTTTCACTACGCCTAGATTTGGTTCAAGCGTTGTAAACTCATAATTAGCAATTTTAGGTTTAGCGTTTGATATAACTGACAAAAATGTGCTTTTCCCTACATTAGGTTTTCCAACCAAAGCGACATCAGCAATGAGTTTTAATTCAAGTTCAACAGTGTACCAATCACATTCTTCACCTAGTTGAGAAAAACTAGGAGCTCGCCTTGTAGGAGTTTTGAAAAAAGAATTACCTTTGCCACCCCTACCGCCTTTTAGTGCCAAATAGGTTTGACCATCTTCATATAAATCGCATAAAACTTTGTGCGTACTATTATCTTTTATAACAGTGCCTATAGGTACATAAATTATTTTATCTATGCCATCTTTACCTTTGCAATGATTTGAACCCCCTGCAAGACCATTTGTTGCTTCAAATTTCTTAACAAATTCAAAATTTTGTAAAGTATTCAAATTTTTATCAGCAACAAAAATAATGCTTCCACCATTTCCACCGTCTCCGCCGTCTGGACCTCCCAAAGCATTCATACCATCGCGTCTAAAACTCACTTTACCACTTCCGCCATTGCCGGCTTTAATCTTAATTTTAACTTTATCAATCATAATGTTATTATAGCACAATATATAAAAAAATCAATCTAACAAAAAGAATTAATTAAATTTATTAATTTTTATAGATAGTTTTATAATTTTTAACAATTATTTGTTAATATTATTAAAAAAAGTTTGAGTTATCACCTTTTAATTCGACTAATTTTATTACAATTTATTTTTATTAAATTTAATCGCTTGCAAAATTTCGAATGTTATAGTAAACTGAAAAAAGTGATTTAAAAATAAAAGGAAATATTATGGAATTAATTAAAAAAATGACTCAAAAATCAAAGATTTGGACAAGTGAAATTATTGAAGATATTAGAAAGTCTAATTCTCCTACTGAACCTGTAAATTATACAATAAATAGATATTTTATAGATATAAACGCATCAAGCCACTTAACTGATGAAAAAACATTTTATATATTAGAACGCATTTTTGATAAAAATAATATAAACACATTATATGATTTAATAAATTCAATTTATAATCACACGCTGTTATTAGCAAATGGAAAAGAAAAAAATGCAGTTAAGATTTTTATAGAAAAATTAAAGCCTAGTGGGGTTATAAATGAAGAACTATATCTTAAAATTTCAAATGATGTTGAGTATTATAGAACGATATTTTGCATTAATCAAATGAGCGAAAAACTTGAAGATAACGAGATATTAATTCAAAAATCAAAAGAAGAAATAGAAAGATTAAAAGTAGAAATATCTTCATATAAGCCTGTTATAAAAGAATCAAATCAATCTAAAGTCTATCTTATCAACAACAATTATGAGCTTATGAAAGGCAATTTAGAACAAAATACTAAAAAATTAAAAGAATTAGAAGATTCATATATTGAATTACGCAAAGAAATAAATAGACTAAAAACTCAAATTGAAAATCATAAAAATACTTCAATCAATACTCAAGAACAATAAATTAATAATCAAATAAAATACCAAAACGTATCGCTAAAAACAAACAAAAAAGTGCTAAAAGCACTTTTTTTTATTAAATAATACAAAATTTTAACTATTTTGAATGTTTTTTTTAGATTTTTTATAATATTTGCAGATATTTTTCAATTCACAAATATCGCATTTAGGATTTCTAGCGGTGCAAATGTTCCGTCCAAAACTAATTAGTTGATGATGTGTTTTAGTCCTTGTCAATGGCTCTGTATTTTTTCTAAGAGCCATTTCTGTTTCATAAGGTGTTGCGTTATCGGTTACTAAATTAAGCCTTTTTGCTATACGCAATATATGTGTATCCACCGCTATTTCATCTCCATTAAAACAATTTGATAACACTACATTTGCAGTCTTTCTGCCTACACCACGTAATTTCATTAATTCTTCGCGTTTTTCAGGCAAATTTCCATTATACTTTTGTATCAAATCGTTTGACATCTCTAAAATAGCCTTTGCCTTAGCGTGATACAAACCACAAGGTTTAATGATATTTTCAAGTTCTTCTAAATTTAATTTAGTCATTTCAAAAGGATTTTTTGCTTTTTTAAAAAGATAACCCGTTACAATATTTACTCTTTTATCTGTGCATTGTGCGGATAAAATTACAGCAACTAACAATTGATATGGAGTCTGATAATTTAATTCACATTTAGCATCTTTACAGACAATATCTAAATAATTTTTTATCATTCGCATTGTTTTATTCATTAATGTGCCTCCGCCCAATTGTTTCCATAAGAAACATCTACATTTAAATGGACTTTTAACTTAACAATATCATACATACAATCATAAAGGATTTTTGACACTATTTCTACCTCGTCTAAACTAGCATCGACAATTAATTCATCATGAATTTGTAATATCAACTTGCTTTTTAAATTATTTTCTTTTAGCGAATTGTAAACTTTAATCATAGCCATTTTTATTATATCCGAAGCTGTGCCTTGAAGTGGCATATTCATAGCGACCCTGCTTGCAAACTGCCTCACCGTATAATTTGATGAATTTATTTCTGGGATATGTCTGATTCTTCCAAACATAGTTTTTACATAGCCATATTTTTTAGCAAAATCAACACTTTCTTCCATAAATGTTTTTACTTTTGGATAAATCTCAAAATATTTATTTATAAAATCTTTTGCTTCGCTTCTTGAAACACCAATATTATTTGATAAACCAAAATCACTAATACCATAAATAATTCCAAAATTTACAGCCTTTGCACTTCTTCTTTCAAATGGCGTAATTTCAACTTTATTGTATATTTTTCTAGCAGTTTCAGAATGAATATCTTCACCTCTATTAAACGCATTTATCATATTTTCATCTTGCGACATATCTGCCATTAATCTTAGTTCAATTTGATTGTAATCTGCTGAAACAATCTTTCCATTTTTAAATCTTGAAATGAAAATTTCTCTAATTCTTTTACTTTCATCATCTCTTGATGGAATGTTTTGCAAGTTTGGTTCACGAGAAGAAAGTCGTCCTGTTGAAGTCAACTTTTGTAAGAATGTAGTGTGGATAAAATTGTCCTTATCAATATATGCTTTTAATCCGGTCAAATAAGTTGAAATTAGTTTCATTACTTTTCTGTGCCTTATGATTAAAGGAACAACTTCGTGTTGATTTTTGATTTCTTCTAATACTTCTATTGAAGTTGATTTTTTACCCTTGTATTGCAAATGCAATTTTTCAAACAAAATTTCTTGAAGTTGCTTTGGTGATTTTATATTAAATTCAATTCCCACTATGTTATAAATTTTGCTTTCCAATTCATTTAATTCTTCTAAATATTTTTTTTCATTTTCATCTAATTTTTCAATATCAACCTTTATGCCATTACACTCCATATCAAAAAGTACAGGTACTAATTTTGTTTCAATATTTTCAAATAAATCCCAAGCATTCATTTCTTTTAATTTTGGGTCTAACAGATTTTTTATAATAATCAAATTTGAAGCGGTTTCATTTTTTAAATTATAAAGTTTTAAAACATCAAAAAAATTCAAATTTGCTTCGGTTTCATTAGAAATATAAACTGCAAGTGAAACATCATAAAAATTTATTAAATTTATAGAAAATTCCTTTAATTTATACATAAACTCTTTAGAATCAAATACAATTTTTAAAATTTTAGAATTTTCACAAATTTTTTTCAATAATTTTAGTTCAATCTCATCAATTTTACTTAATATTTTTTCATCACCATCAAGTGTGCAAAAATGCAACTTATCACTCCAATGTATAGCGACAGATTCATTTATTTTTAATTCATTAATAGATTGAATTTCAACAATATTTTCGCTTTTTTCATCATCTTGTTCTTCTTCTAGATTTTTAGAAATAAAATATTCCTTTTTTGATAGTATTGTTTTAAAATCTAACCCTTCAAAGATTTTATATACATCTTCACTTAATGGGAATTCATAACGGCAATCATCAAGTGTTAACTTTAAGTCATAATCTCTTACAATAGTAGCCAAAAATCTCGACTCGTAAGCTATGTCTTTTTCTTCTAGTAATTTCTGTTTGAGTTTACCTGAAATTTCATCAATGTTTGAATAAATGTTTTCAAGAGTTTTATATTTTTCAATTAAAGATTGAGCAGTTTTTTCTCCAATTCCGCTAACACCTGGAATGTTGTCAGAACTATCCCCCATCAAACCTTTTTTTTCTATAACCATTTCAGGAGTTAAATTATAATTTTCCATTAAAGATGATCTATTTAAAACTAAAACTTCAGAAATTCCTTTTTTTGTAAACCAAACTTCAGTGTCATCATCTATTAACTGCCATAAATCTTTATCACCGCTTAAAATTATTTTATGACAATCAAATTTTTTAGAAGCGATACCTATAATATCATCAGCTTCAATTTCATCAAATTCAAGCCACTTTATTTTCATAGCATCTAATAAATCCATTAAAATTTGAAATTGGCTTTTCAATTCTTCAGGCATTTTCATTCTACCTGCTTTATAATCAGCATAACGCCTATGTCTAAAAGTATTTTTACCTTTATCGAATGCCACTAAAATATAATCTGGCTTATTTGTTGTAATTAAGTTTAATAGCATTTTAGTAAAGCCAAATACAGCGTTATCAAATCTACCATCTAAAGATTTAAAAAGAGGGAGCGCATAAAACGCCCTATTTAATATACTATTACCATCTATAATTAATAAATTTTCCAAATCAATTCCACCATTTAAAAAATTAAAATAAATAATTTATTTTTTAATATTATATTATCTTTTAAGAATATCAAATTTTAGGTTAAGTTTAGCCATTAAAGTGTTTCAAATGATTGTACTTTTTAAATTAAATAAGAGATTTAATCTATCAGAATATTTTAAAATCGAAATAATATTAAAACAAATTAATCAACATCATCAAATTTATAACAGCCTAACTTTTTTACAGCATTAAAAAATATTTTATGCAACTTTTTTCTGTTGACAGCATACAAAAAGTCAACTTTTCCAGACTCAGAAAAATCCATTATTGTTTTACCAGGAGCATCAGTTGTGTTTATCTCCATATTAGTCTTTTTAACCTTAAATAATTCAGGAAATCTAAAATACATACAAACACAACTATCATTCATGGCTATTCGTTTATCTTTATATCCGCGTTGCCAATACGCATCATACATTTTGAAAAGTAATTTTCCTGTATCATTGATTTTTTTTAATTTATATACTTCTGATTTATTAAAATTAGCAAGTTCTCTACCCATCTCACTAGGAACTATAGAGATTTTAACACCACTATCATAAACAACTTTAAAAGCTTCAGGGTCATAAGACATATTAAATGAAATTCTAGGTTTAGTATTTTTATACCCCCAAGGCGAACAACCTTCACAGATATATTCTTTTATCATCTTGGCTGCATCAGGATATTTAAGTAAAAGTTTTGCTGTGTTAGTATGTGGAGCAAGTGCCAAAATAGTTATTTCACCCTTATATTTTTTAATAGTTTCATACATAGCATCAACAGCATCTAATTTCAAAACTTTACGTTTAGATTTTTTTGGTAAATAAAAACCCAATCCCGTTTCAGAATGAACATCTTTAGCATTAATAGGTTCTCTATTTAAAGGTCTGTCTGCACCTTTTGCAACAGGAATATTAACATTAAATTTATCTAAAATATGTAAAATGTTATTAGTCGTGTCATTGACGTGAATATTTCCTCCTGCAGATGTTATTAATTTAATATCAAAATCATCATCAAAAAATGATAAAATTAAAGCCGCAGTATCATCAACACCAGGGTCGGTATCAATAATAACCGGGCGTTTTTTTAATTTCATTACCATAAGTTCCTCTTTCTCGTATAATTAATATAAACAATTATATTGTTAATTATTTTTAGCAAATTAATTACAAATATGAAATATATTAACATATTTCAAAAAAAATATCAAAGCAAAAAAAACAAAAGAACAAATAAATTAATGTTTTTTCATTAAACACTTGCAAAAAAATAAGACTTATGATAGAATATCAAGGTATTGATTTTATAAAACCAATATAGTTATGAATTAATAAACAACATATATATTATTTTATAAACCATTATGCAACTATACTACATAAGAATAAGATAAAAGAATTAATGGCGGTGTGGTGAAATGGCAGACGCGCTGGACTCAAAATCCAGTGAGGGCAACCTCGTGTCGGTTCGACCCCGACCACCGCCACCAAATACTAAAAGTCTAATTTTAATTAGGCTTTTTTTTATATAATTTAACACAACTTTTATATGATTTAATTACTATTACATTCAAAACAAATTTAATTTAATTTGAATATTACTATTAAAAATAAAAAAAATTAATATTATATTAATAATTTAAAAAAATTAAATACTTGAAAAATAAAATTTAATAAAATAAATGAAAAATTTAAAAATTTCTATAAAAAATAATATTATTTAAAATATTTTTTGATTTTTTTATACAATTTAATTTATTTATAATTATTTATTGAAAAATAATATATTTTATTTTTAATATATTTTTAATTAAATTTTTTTATTTATATTTTTTTAACAGTATTTATTTTGTTTTTATATCTTTAATATTCTTTTCATCTTTTATTTATCTTCTTTGTTTATTTTTCTTGTTTGTTTTCTTGTTTATCTTCTTTGTTTATTTTCTTTGTTTATTTTCTTTGTTTATTTTTCTTGTTTGTTTTCTTGCTTTTTAAAAAACAAGCAATATATAATTTATTGCTTGTTTAAATATTTTATTAAAATTTTTCAATTATCTAGAACTTGTTCTGTTTGAAGTATTTCTTCTACAGTTTTTATTAATAATAGAAATTTTAAAATAATTTTGATTATTACACCATCTTTTTCTAATAATACGGCAATGATTTTTATAATGGAAAAATTTTCTAAAACGACAACAATTACATCTTGAACAACACCAAATATTGTTATAAATTTTTACAATAGGTTTTGGAGGTATAAAAGGGTCATTTACTTTTGTTACCACCACATTACTGTTAACTACTTCAGCTGGGTCAGTTGTATTATCAGTGACTTGTGAAATATTTGTGATTTCGTCCATTAAATCACCTCCACATCAAATTCTACAATCGCGTTTTCACCGACTGCCAAATCAGGCAACGGGAATCCTGTTTCCGGATTGTATGTTGGTTGTGGTACTGAATTAATTTTTACACTTCCAACGACAAAACTAGTGCCAACGGGTATCAAATCTCTAAATGTTAAATTAGTTTTATCAAGTGTCCCCGTATTTAAAACAGTATTTGTATAATGCAAGATATCGCCTTTTACTGCGACAGATTTATCTACTTGTTTTATTACAGAAAGTCTAGATGAAACAACAATTAAATTTACATCATTTGTATTTTCAGCAAAGTTCGTTTCATTAGCAATGTACGATATATTAGCACGATTAACTACTAAATTTTGAGTTAAAGGATTATTTGCTATAACATTATATTTTACTTCTGTTACATCACCTGGATTCATATTAGGAAGTGAAAATCCTGTTATTAAATCATAAAGTGGATAACTAATTCCATTTATAATTACACTACCGCTTACGTGAGAAGCCCCATCAGTCATAATATCTTTAAAAAATAAATTTGTAAGATTTTGACTTGAAGAATTAGTTAGTGTAACAGATTGCTCGGCTATTTCACCTTCTCTTAAAAAAGTTTTATTAGAAGATTTTACTTTCAAAAAATTGTAAGTTAAAACTTCTGTTGATACTACATTACTATCTTTTGTATCAGTTATAGTATTACCATCAGGCAAAACATAACTATACACGACATTTGATAGATTATTTATAATCATAATTATCTCCTTAAATTACTATTACTTTAAATTCAACATTTACATCTTCGTTTGGTTCTAAATTAGGTAATGAAAAGCCTAATTCAGGGTTGTATGAAGGATATAATACTCCATTTATGACAACACTTGAAGGCAAAAAGTTTGTTCCTGTAGGTATCATATCAGTAAATGTTAAATTTGAAACAGGCAAAGTACCTATATTTTTTATTGATGATTTATAAGTCAAAGTATCGCCTTTTATTGCAACGGTTTTATCAACAGATTTAGTTATATTCAAATCTGGGTTAATAATAAAAGTTGATACCTGATTTGTAATAGTTGATGAGTTTACAACAAATCCTTTGAAAGGTTCGAAAGAATAATTTATTTTAGCAATATTCAAAATAGGATTAATATTTGGTATAGAGTTTACTTTAACTCTAAATTTTACCGTTTTAGATTGATTTGACAAAATTGTTCCTAAATTTATAGGAAAAACATCTGCTACAGTTACACCATCAACTGTTATACTGTTTGCCACAAGGGATAATTCGGAAGAAAAATCGTCAAAAACTAAAGCATTTTGAGCATTTAAACTGCCCGTATTTTCAACTAAAATAGTATATTCAATTTCTTCGTCTAGTTTTGCGAATTGTTTATCCACACTTTTTGTAGCAGTCAAATTTGCTCCAAGACTTTCTATTTGAAGTGCAAGTGCATTTGGCACATATAAATCTTGATTCGTTGTAAATCTTATTGCTGCAGTAAACTGATTTACTACTAATTTATTTGAAATATCTACAGTTGTAATATCCCAACCCTGCCTACAAGCAGTTGTATTGCCACCCAAGAAGGCATTAGCATTTCTCGTGCCAAAGCTTCCAGAAGTATTTATTAAACCATCATCACCGTTTATTTGAGAGGCAAAGAAGTTTGTTTCTGGGTTATTAGGCCCAGACAAAGTTGATAAATTAGAAGTATTTATTCCGAACAACATTTGGTCCCCACTCAAGACCGCATCGCCCTCTCCGGCACTCACAAAAATTTTCCCTGTAATAGGAAGTATAGGCGGTGTTATAAAACCTGTGATTGTAATGTCAGTAGAACCTGAACTAGGATTTACAACAACTCCACCTGCCCAAAGCGATAAGTTTTTTAATTCTTCAGAAGCATTTTCGTACACAACTGCCAAAGTCCAACCTGCGTGATTAGTAGAGTTAGTAGTGTTTTCTATGGCTTCTATTAAAGCAGGCACAGCACTAACACTATAGTTACCAGCAAGAGCATTTGCTACAAGATTAGTAACATTTGCACTTCTTACATAAAAGCCTAATATATTGCCTTGAATTGGTATCAATAAATCTTGACGTGTATCAATATCTGAAGTTATCGAATTACTACCAAGCGGAGTGGTAAATGTTATAGGATTATTTATCAAATTGAAAATATTATTTGTCGTTGACCTATACAATCCACCCCAAATGAGTTCTGCATATAAAACAGTACTTCCAACAGGCAAATTCAAAACGGCAGATGAGCCATTTAGTAAATAATTTGAAGTCGTTCCATTAGGGAAAGTATTTACTTGTAAAGCATTGTTAAGACTAGTAAAAGCACCAATTGAGCCTAAAGTCCCAGATTGATTTAGGTCTTGTCTTTTGCTAAGTCCTAGAGTGTTGCCTATAAAAGTAATACCTCCACGTCTTATATTGGAATACCTTAATATTAAAGACATTTTTTCTCCTTTTACATAACCAATTTAATTTTGGTTATGTATAAAGAAACGATAATTATAATCATACAACATAATATTCCGCACATAAAAATTTGTTAAAAAAAATTAACCTATTAGGACAGGCAAAATTCGACATATTATTTCATATATTAATCTGTAAAGGCAGGTTTTATGATATTTGAAAGTGCATCAGTTTTTATGTCAAAAGTTATGTTTTTTACAGGATTTGTAAAAGACAGCGAAGCACACGGTTTCCCTAAACCACTATCAAAAGATGAAGAAGCTAAATTATTGTTGATAAAAGACACAGACAAAAATGCCCGCGATAAATTAATTACTCATAATTTAAGACTAGTATCACACATCGTAAAAAAATATTCAGGAGCAGAAGATGCAGATGATCTAATTTCTGTAGGTTCTATAGGCTTAATAAAAGCAATAGATAGTTTTAATTCTTCAAAGGGTACTTTGCTTTCAACTTATGCATCAAGATGTATAGAAAACGAAATTTTAATGTTACTTAGGTCTAATAAAAAACATATGCGAACGCAAAGTTTAGAAGAAGCATTAATTTGTGATAAAGATGGAAATGAGGTAACTCTTATGGATATAATACCTGAGAGTGAAGAAAAGCAAACAGATAATGTGGTAAACGCACAAATTTTAACTGATGACATAGATAAAATGATGAAACAAGTTTTAGATGAAAGAGAATATCAAGTTATATCATATAGATATGGTTTAAATAATAAACCCGCACTTCCTCAGCGGGAAGTCGCTCTAATTTTAGGATTATCTCGTTCATACATATCAAGAATTGAAAAAAAAGCACTTGAACTTTTAAAAGATGAAGCAATAAAAATAGGATTATATTTATAATCCTTTTTTGAACTAATCAAATTATCTATTAAACTTTATTTTATTTAATTTGTTTTTATATAAATTTTGATACAATTTTAAATCTAATTACAATAAATTAACTTTGTCTATCTTACATCATTTTTTATTATTCTTGACTATATTTATTATAAACATTATATCAAATTTCAATATAAAGTATTTTAAATAATATTATAGATATTTTAATATTTAGTTTTTATTTCATTTATTTTTCGCATCTATAATTTGAATTGATTGTGATTTTAATGCTTATTACATTTTTTAAACATAATACAATTATTTTTTTACCTATTTGTTTATCTTTCTTGTTTAGGTTTTCACTTATCTTATTACCTTCTTATTATATGCTTTTATGTTTATTTTCTTTGTTCATTTATGTTTTTTTAGTTTTGTTTATTTTGTTTTTGCTTTTTGTTTTTTGCTTTTTGCTTTTTGCTTTTTGCAAAAAAAAAGCACCCTTACGGGTGCAAGCATTTAGGTGGCAGTTTGGTCTATAAGCCGAGTTCTGTATTTGATGGTCATCTATCTCGACCTAGCGTCGCCACTAGGTTCAAGCGGTATTTTTAAGTATCTAGGCGAGCGACCCGTAACGATACTTTTAACCTTGCTTCAGGTGGGGTTTACATGGACCAGAATAGTCACCTATTCTGCGGTGAAGCTCTTACCTCGCCTTTTCATCCTTACTATGCTCTATGAAGTATAACACTTAGGGGTATAGCGGTATATTTCTGTTGCACTTTCCTTCTAGTTACCTAGACTTGCAGTTAACAAGCACCCTGCTCTGCGAAGCTCGGACTTTCCTCAAAAGCACCATAACAATGCCTTTGCGACCATCTGACCAAGCTGACGCTATCATTCTATCATATTTTTTTTAGTTGTCAATAGGTAATTGAAAAAAAATATGATATATTTTTTATAATTTTGTAGAAAATACAATTACTTCCCATAGAATATTGTAATTGAATCATCAACTTTAATATTCCTTTGCAAAAACTTATATGCTTCGCCATCTATGGCAAAAGTGGAATTACTATGATTTTCGATAAAAGCATTTTCGCAAGAAATTACTCTTACATTTTTTTTATCTTTAACGCTAGATACTCCCTTTAAAAATAGCATAGCAATAGTTAATAATGCTTTTATATAACATTTACCTCTTTCTATTAATATAATATCCATTTTGCCATCGCTAACACTTCCCATATCTTTAAGTTTAAAGCCACCCACTGAATGAGAATTCAAACATAATGCTAAAAGATATTTACCATGATATCTTTCTTCTTCTACCGTTATAGTTAAAGGTATTGATTTTTTTTTAAATATTTCTGCAAAACCACTTGCATAATACGCTAATTTGCCAAAAACATTTTTAAAAGCCCGATTTGTTTTAAAACTAGAAGTAACAAACAAACCACCTGCAAATGAATAAGTTATATATTCATCATTCACTTTTAGCATATCATAATCAATTTCATAACCTTTCAATATTACATCGATAGCACCATCAATATCTGTTGGAATATTCAATGTTTTAGCAACATCGTTAACAGTTCCAAAAGGCAATATTGCAAGTTTTGCTTTGTTACCGCTTTTCAAAATACCATTTGCAACAATATGTATTGAACCATCTCCGCCCGCAACGCAGATAACATCGTAATCTTTAGTTGCATTCATAGCAATATTTTCCATATCTTTTGCATCTTTTGAAGCAACTAAATCGACCACTGAATACCTTTGTCTAAACCTTTTTTCAATATGTGGCAAATACCTTTTTATTTTTCCATTTTTTGTTGTAGGGTTATAAATTAAAATTAATTTCATAATTCCTCTTTTATTTATTTTTAATTTTTCTTCGCAAAATGTCAAGTTTTTTTAATTTACAATCAGTTTTAATTCTCACTTTAGATTGAACTAATTTTACATCATCAATTTCTTCACCCAATTCATTTAATATAGAAATTAGTTTTAATGGTTTTATTTTTTTAGGTGATAATAATTCTAATTTGTCTGTCAATTTGAATCTATTTCTCATTTCTACTAAAGTATAACCAGATTCATCTGTATCGTCAAGAACCATTGCTACAAATTCATAGTCTGATACAGGGGTACTAGTTTTTATATTTTCTTCAGCCATAGAATAATAAAAACCAGTACAATATTCTCTATGTGAACTCTTATAAACTTCATATATAATTTTTTGACTAACTAATTTATTAGATTCTACCAAATCGACTGCCATTCTGTAAGCATTCGTAATATTTGCAACATAATATTCTGTTTTCATTCTGCCTTCAATTTTCAGACTATCAATTCCTGCTAGATATAAATCTTTAATATGTTCTATCATACACATATCTTTTGAATTAAAAATATAGGCTCCGAATTTATCTTCTTCAACAGGGAAAGAGGATTCTCTAGATACTTCTCTAACTTCATAATTCCACCTGCAAGATTGTACGCAAGCACCCCTATTACTGTCTCTGCCCGTCATAAAATTGGAAAGCAGGCATCTTCCAGAATAACTAATACACATAGCACCGTGAACAAAACATTCAATTTCTACTTTGTTGCCCACTGCCTCTTTGATTTTCTTAATTTCTTCGAGGCTTAGTTCTCTTGCCAAAATAAGTCGTTTAGCACCAGCATCAGCAAAAAACTTTGCCGTTTCTACATTCAAAATGTTACATTGCGTTGAAATGTGTATGTCAATATCAGGAACAGCTTTTCTTATTGCTAAAAAGACCCCTATATCTGATACGATTACAGCATCGGCGTTATTTTCATTCAAAAACTTAACATATTTAATAAGGTCTGAAAAATCATCAGTCCTTGCTAAAATATTGCAAGTTATGTAACATTTCACATTTTTAGAATGAGCAAATTTGATTGCCTCAACTATTTCATCGTCAGTAAAATTGCCAGCAAAAGTTCTAAGACCGAATTTGTTGCCAGCGAAATAAACAGCATCAGCGCCGTAATTTATTGCAATTTTCAATTTATTAAAATCACCTGCTGGTGATAATACTTCCATAAAACACCTCAATAATTTCATTATACAACAAAAACATTTATTTTTCAAGGATTTGTTTTCTTTATTAAATTAAATATTTACATATATAACACTAAACAATTTAAATATACTTTATAATTTAGATTACTTTAAATAATTTTTAAATTAATTCGTATTTGATAAAAAAACAATCTAAAACTTATTACATTAATTTACTGTAATTTAAAATATAATATTGCATACTAAAATAAATTTTAATTTATTAATCTAAAAACTATAAAATCACAAAAAACACATTAATTTGTATCAAAAAAATTATTTATTTATATAATAAAAATATGAATAACATTTGCAAACTACCATTTGCGCATAGAGGCGTGCATAATATTTATCCTGAAAATTCAATACCAGCATTCAAAAAAGCAATAGAAATGAATGTCGGCATAGAATTAGATGTTCATCTAACAAAATCTGGTGAAATTCTAGTATTTCACGACTACAATTTAATAAGAATGACCGGTATCAACAAAAAAATAGAAGAATTAAAATCAAAAGAAAATGAACTATACAGATTGTCAAACACTAATGAATATATCCCAACATTGACTGAAGTTTTAAACTTGATAAATGGGAAAGTCCCATTATTAATAGAATTAAAAACAAAATTAAATTACTCAAAATTTGCAAAAAAAATAAAGCAAATTATATCGTCCTACAAAGGTGAGATTTATATTCAATCATTCAACCCAATAATCATACGAAAGTTATATAAATTAAACAAAAATTTATCGTTAGGAATATTATCAAGTTTTTTTGAAGATGAAAAAAAAGGGCTTTTTAAATTAATAGTAAAAAAATTATTGTTACTAAGTTACTCAAAAGCCAATTTTATAGCATATAATATCAAAAATCTACCCAACAAATATACAAACAAAACAAATAAACCAATACTATCTTGGGTGATAACAAATAAAACAGAGTTAGAAAAAGCAAAAAAGTATTCTTGTAATATAATTACAGAATACTTTGAATAATTTAATCTTATTTTTTAATACGCATCTAAAACTATAATTAATTTTTATAATCTACCTTTTTTATTAAAGCGACTCCATCTCCAATATCGTAAATTTTAGTGTTCACTTTTTTGTCATTTAAAATTAAATTATAAAATTCTCTAAGTTTTCTTATCATTGAATTTAATGAATGAGGTGTTGGCGTTTTACCTAAAACCATTCCGTGAAAATAAATGTTGTCAGCAATAATAACTCCGCCGTCATTTAATAAAGATAATAATATCGGATAATAATTTATATATTGTCCTTTTGGTCCATCCAAATATATTAAATCGAATTTTTTATCACAAGATTTAATATATTGCATAGCATCTATAAGATGTAAAGATATTTTTTCTTTAACATTAGACTTTTCTACATTTTCTTGTGCAATTTTAAATCTATCAGCATTTATTTCTACACTATCTATAGTTTCGACTGATTTTCTACTAGCCATATTTATGCTACCAAAAGCAATAGCAGTACCTATTTCTAAAATAGTTTTTATTTTGAACTCATCAATATAATCAGTTATAAATTTCATTGTATCATCAAGTGTAATAGGAATATTATTATTTTTCCCAAAATTTTTTATATCTTCTATCATTATATCCTCTTTTATTTTTCTATAGCATAAATACATTTTATGATTAAACACATTTTATAAATTATTTTAATATCAATGTTTTAACAATTTAACATACTGATTGAAAATAAAATCTATAAAAAATATTTTATGTGATATTATAAAAAAATGGTTTAAACACTTAATATAATTTATGATTTAACTTAGTATACAATAGCAAATATATCACGCAATTAAAGAATTATCAAGAAAAAAAAGTGCATAGCACTTTTTTGAAATTAACTTTCTACAATTATAGGGATAATCATAGGTTTTCTTTTCAATTTTTTAAATAAGAAATTAGTAAGCGACTTTCTAACATTCATCTTTAAAGTTTGATAATCTCTACCCTTTAAATCGACATCTTGTGCAGAATCTAAAATAACGGATTTTGCTTCTTCAAGCCAAGACAATGCTTCACCCACATAAGTAAATCCGCGTGAAACGATTTCAGGTTTATTTAAAATACCCAATTTAGTATTAACAGAAAGCATTACGATACATAAACCATCTTCTGATAACTGTTTTCTTTCTCTTAAAACATTACTATCAAGTTCACCTATTCCAGCACCGTCAATCAATCTACTACCAAAAGGCACTGTAGCTGCAACTTTGAAATAATTTCTATTCAAATCAACACGCATACCATTCATAGGAATAATAATATTATGCCTATCAATACCCATACTTTCAGCAACTTCTTGATGAGCCATTAAGTGTTTAACTTCACCGTGAACAGGAATAAAATATTTAGGTTTAACTAAAGCAAACATAATTTTTAATTCATCGCGATAGGCGTGTCCAGAAGCGTGTACAGCCTCTAACCCATTACAAATAACTTTAGCCCCTCTTAATAACAACTTGTTTATAAGGTTAGAAACAGATTTTTCATTTCCAGGTATTGGTGATGATGAGAAGATAATTCTGTCGTTTTCACCTATTTCTATTCCTTTAAAATCTCCATTAGCCATTCTAACAAGAGCACTCATTGCTTCGCCCTGACTACCTGTTGAAATTATACAAACCTCATTGTCCTTATAATTTTTCAATTTATCAATATCTATAATATTGTTTTTATTAATAGACATACCGCCAACTTTTGAAGCAATATCTGTCATATTAATCATACTTCTACCTGTGAATGCAACCTTTCTGTTATGTTTTTCAGCAATATTCATAATTTCTTGAAGTCTGTTAACATTTGAAGCAAATGTAGCCACTATAATACGACTGTCTTTATGCTCATCAAATAACCTGTTTATAGTAACAGCCACAGTTTTTTCACTAACACTCATTCCTGGACGCTCAGCGTTAGTACTATCCTGCATCAAAAGAAGGACTCCCCTGTTTCCGTATTCTGCGAATTTAGCAAAATCAATAACCTCACCATTTACTGGTGTCAAATCAATATGATAATCACCTGTATGCATAATTACGCCTACCGGAGTTTTTATAGCCAAAGCAAAAGCACCTGCTATTGAATGGTTAGTATGAATAAATTCAATTTCAAAAACACCTAATTTAATTTTTTGATTAGGTTTAACAACATTAGTTTTAAAACTGATTTTTTTATGTTCTTCAAATTTTTTGTGAATTAAAGCACAAGTAAGTTTACTGCCATAAACAGGAGCACTAATTTCATTTAAAACATAAGGCAAACCACCTATATGATCTTCGTGCCCGTGAGTGATAACAAATCCACGTATTTTTTCTTTGTTTTCTTTTAAATAAGTAATATCAGGCACAACCAAATCAATACCTAACATATCATCAGTAGGAAACATTAGACCAGCATCAACAACTATTATATCATTTAGATATTCGATAACAGTCATATTTTTGCCGACTTCACCAATACCGCCTAAAAAAGACACTCTAAGGTTTGCAATTTTTTTACTAGACTTAGAGTTGTTTTTAGAATCCTTTGAATTTTCCAATTCAATTTCTTTAATTTCATTCAAATCATTATTTTGAATATCTGTAAATTCATTTATTATTTCTTCCATAAATATCCTTTTAATTTTATTATAGTCGTTACTTTATATAATCAATATTCTTAACTCTATAATAATTTACAACATTTTGACAAACATTTATAAGCAAGCATATTACAAAACCAAAAACTAAGCCACTAAAATCAAACAACATCATAAAAACAAAGAAACTTAGTACTTCAGATATTGTGATAATCAAATTGTCGGTTACGCATTTAGAATCAATTTTTCTATTTCTATTAGTAAATCCAAAAATTTCCTTAATTCCTGCGTCTTTATTACAAATAATAGAGAACCCCCAACTCAAATTAAATAAATTTTTAAGGAAAATAATAATAATTACTAATAGTATAAGTCCTATAAAAATTGATACATTAGGAAAACCTTTTAAAACCATCATTTTCACAAATTCATAGCACAACAAAAATATAGCAAACAAAAATAGACTAGATACTATAGTTTGTAACATTTGTTGACCCAAAAATTTGGCAAAATCATTTAAAGTTATATCCCTATCGTTTAAAGTGGTACGCCTATAAATTCTTGTATATTCCAATAGATAAAAGCATACTCTCAAAACAATAAATCCTAAAAGCAAAATCATAATAGGAAAAATCAAAGAAACAATATCAATTTTTTGTAAATCTTGAAAAGTTGTTTGAAGACTAAAGTAAGCAGAGTCAAACCTTAAATTTGTAAAATTTAAAAAGACATCTTCAAGGTCATTCAAAATGCTATTTGACATAAGTTCAACAATAACATTATCAAACTTTACCAGCACGAATTGCAGAATAAAGATATATAGAATCATAGCAAACAAAAGTGTCGCTACAAAACTAAAAAATTCCCTAAAAAATAGATGGAAAGTATCTTTTACCACCTGGCCTCCTGAATTGTCAAATTAAAAAAAACTTGCTACTAATTGTATTCTATCATAAACAATTAAAAATAGCAATAGTTTTTTTTTCGTAATTTGTCAAATTTTGTTAAGAATTTCAGTTATAGCAGTTACACCAGATGTTAAATTTAACCTTTCAATATTTGATATTAAAGACTTTTGCATATCCATAGTGGAATTTATAAATGCGATTAGATTGCTAGGCGTCAATTTTTCTTCATATAAAATTCTTGCAACGCCCTTTTCGAAAAAATATTTTGCATTTTCCATTTGATCTCCTCTAGATGATGAATTTGATAAAGGAATTAATATAAGAGGTTTTTTCAAAATTAAACATTCAAAAATTGAATTTGCACCTGCTCTAGATATAACCACATCACTTTTAGCAATTAAGTTTGCCAAATCAAAAGAAAATTCTAATTGATTGTAATTAATTTGTTTGATTTTTTTAGATTTCCCTTTACCCGTAATATGAATGATATTGTAATCTTTTAATTTTTCTAAAGAAGAATAAATTATTTCATTAATGCTTTTTGCCCCTAAACTACCACCCATTATAAGAATTGTAGGCTTTTTTTCATCTAAATCTAATTTTTCTTTAGGTTCAGTTATATTATAAAATTCTTTTGAAATAATAGGTCCTATTAATTCTACCTTTTTACTTTTATCTGTTAATTTTGGAAAATTTACTAACATTTTACTACAATACTTTAAAATTATTTTATTAGCCAAACCAAAAGATGAATCGCTTTCGTGTGCTATAACAGGGATTTTCATTTTTTTACTTGCAATGACAACCGGTAATGCCACATAACCCCCTTTTGAAAAGACCACATCAGGATTTATTTTTTTTAAAATTTCTTTTGCCTGCTTTACAGATTTCATCAATTTAAAAGGTATCAATAAATTAGCAAAAAATTTACCACGAATAAACTTTACTGTTTCTATTTCATAATATTCAATTTTTTTCTTTTTTATATAATCTTTTTCTATTCCATTAGAACCTATGAAATACACTTTTTTATTATCGAGCGCTTCTATAACAGATAGACAAGGCTTTACGTGTCCTAATGTTCCTCCGCCAGTGAATACTATTTTTTCCATACAATATCTTATGCTAAATTTGACTAATTATGCCGAATATATTTACAAAGATAAATTGATTTTTTAAATTAATAATCGGAGAAATTATGGACAACAACAATTTACTAAAATTTATTTTATCAAACACAGAATTACAAAATAATAAAATAATAACAAATATTCCATATAATCAATTTGTTTTTATACAAAATTCGATACAGCAATCAAAAACAACACTTAAAATTGATATAGATGAAAATTTCGAAAATCTGCTGATAAAAATCATTTATAAAATGTTAAATTCAAATATAAGCAGTTATTACATTAAAACAATGGTTAAAGATATTTTAACTAATATCTATGCTAAAAATATATTAAGTTCTAATTGCAATGCTTTTATAAATAAGCCATATACAAAAATAAATAAAAAAGATATTGAAAAAAATCACGAATTATTTTTGGATAACGATTGGAAAGAACTAATAAACAGAAAATCATCTATGAAACTACCAGAATTCAAATTACTTTCATTATATCAATTTAAACAAGTAATGCCTACATATATCTTTTTTAAAATTTCTAATGACCCCATCATTCAATCTGCCATTAATGAACTATTGCAATGTTTTTATCCTTTCAGTCAAACATTTTTAACTACTAGTGATAAATTAGCAAATTATTATACAATTAGTAATAAACTTGTAAGCAATTCTGAACATATTGATATAATTAAATTATAAACAATAATAGGTACAAAAAGTTCTTTACAATGTAATTATTTATAAGCCCTGTTTTAAATGCAATTAATTAATAATTAAAAAAAGTATTTTTAATTCGACATTAAATCAGTTATAAAAAAATATCATTATTTCATAAAAACATTGTAACAATTATTTTTTATAAACAAATACAACTTGTGTAAACTTGTTAATTAAATTTAATAATAAAAATAGTGAAAACTATTAAACATTTACAAAAATGAAAAACATAAATTCATTTTAAATGAAGTTCATAAAATTAGTTGTAAACAATATAATAAGTATATTGTTTGTTAACTTTAAAATATAAAATAATTTAAAAACTTTTATACAAATAACAATCATTATAGTTTTATCAACAAAATTTAAACTTTAAAACTAAAACAACAAATCAAAATTTAATCTAACAAAATACATGACCTCAAATTTAATCTTTTAAATCAAAACTAAAATTAAAGACTTATTAGTAAGTCATTTTTTTTAAATGTAAACATATTTAAAATTCAAAAAACAAGTCAAATTATATTTTTAAAAAAATTTATTGACAATAAAAATATAATATGATAAACTTTAAAGGTAGCAAATAAAATACAATACTTTTTACATATTATTCATTTTGCAGATTGATTTTATATTATTATAAAGGGACAATATTAAAATAGCATTAATTTTAGTTAAACCTAACAATGATAAACTCAAATAATATAAACAATAAATTTGATAAACAATTAACTTAGGCAATAAAAATGACAAAATTATTAAGATAAAATGTAGAATTGTTGCAAATAATCAATATAATAAATATTAAAAATATATGGACGATTAGCTCAGTTGGTAGAGCAACTGACTCTTAATCAGTGGGTCCGGGGTTCGAGTCCCCGATCGTCCACCACTTAAGAAAAAAGTTGCTGAAAAACAACTTTTTTTATTTTTCTTTAATGTTTAATTAAATTATAATTTGTTTATTTAATTGCTTGCCTTTTATCTGCTTCGCTTATGTAATGAGTGTATATATTTAATGTCGTATAATATTACTATGCCCTATCCTTGTCTTCCTGTGGCAATTTATAAATATTTCTATACAAAACTTTAATATTTGTTTTCTTTTGCTATTCATCTTCGGCAGAAACATAGTAACTTCCATGATTTGCTATAACATTTTCTACATCTTGACCAGAATTCTATTCAATCTGCAAAAAACTAACTTCGTGCCTTCTATATTTTCTCTCTAAACTCTCAATACTTGGATTTCTATTTTTTATTGTATGATTATATCATAGAAAATAAAAATATTAAAGAATAATCTCCTTGAAATTTCAAGGAGATTTTTGAATTTATGTTTTATTGTGTTATTTCTTCATTACCAATATAAACTTCAAGACACATAGCTTCTGATTGAACAGTATCATCAGTAGCTTTTAGCCTTACGAGGAAAATCATATATTCGTAATAATGTCCAGTATTTTTATAAATCCAAAGATTGCTTTCACTTAAACTTAAACTACCTGTCCAGCCTTCTGTGGAATAAATAGCATCATTTTCATCACTAGTTATTTCCAAAGTGTCTATATTTTCATCTTCACTGCCTTCGACAGTTGTTATATATTTTGAAGTATAATTAACAACTTTATATTCCAAATCGAATTCAGAAAATTGAGTTTTTTCTTCCTCTGTTAATTCTCTTACAAAACGGTCATAGCCACCACTTTCATTTGCTTGTGAATAAAATTTTCCTACTTTTAAGTTATATGGATTTGAAGAATCATTATAAAAAACAAATTTTTCTTCTTCATAGGTATTTGACGTTCCTTGATCACCAAATCCACAAACTCCCGCACCTATCTTATCATCAATTGTTTGAATTTTTGATTTTAATGTGTAGGTGATAGGAGATGTGCCTGCACTTGCGTTGTATGTGTTTGATTCTGGAATACGAGCAGATATAGAAATTTCTCCCGGCTCTACATTTTGACCTGTCATCATTGTTGTGAAAGAATCAACTTCACTATCTCCATAGTTATATGTGGCAAATAGTATTTGATAAACACCCTTGCCACTTTCATCATAAAAAAGTTGTACTGGATAACATTCAAACCAATCTCCATTATTTATTGAAAATTCAAGAGTTAAATTATTACGAGAAGAACCAGTGAGTTCATATTTGTCGTGTTCAAATCCTGTCATTTCAGCATAAAGATTTGCTCCATAATCTTGATAAACACTAACTATTTGTGCAGTGTTTGTTCTGTCCAATTTTGTTGAACCTTTTTCTTTTCCACAAGCTGATAGAAAAAGTACTGCAGGAATAATAAGAGCAAATATTAGACAAAAACTTATTATTTTCTTTTTCATAAATCCCCCAAAATTGCATATAAAATCGAATTAAATTTACATATATAAAAGAAATAAATGTAATTTATAATAGTTTATCATATACTAAATTTATTTCAAAGTATTTAATTCAATTTAAATTTATATTTTATCATTTATTTTACATTTGACCTTATTTATATATTTAGTATTAATGTAGAATAAATCAAATTCGGAATTACAAAATAAAATCATCGATAATTAATTCACTAACAAATATCAAATCAAAAAACAGAACTTAAATCATTTATCTTTTATTGACAAAAATACAAATTTTATGCTATTATTAAGTCATTGGGGTATCGCCAAGCGGTAAGGCTCTGGTCTCTGAATCCAGCATACGGTAGTTCGAATCTACCTACCCCAGCCAATGTTAACAAAAAAGAACTACTAACACAAAAGTTAGCAGTTCTTCTTTTTACTGTATATTATAAACAGCACCTTCTATTAAATTGTCTAAATTTTGTTCATTTTTTACATCATTATTGTTTGTAGAGGAATCACTTGAATCTTCATTATTTATATTTTTTAAATTGTCCGTATTTATCTTTTCATCAGTAACATGATTTGTTAAAGCATTATCTAAATTATCAACATTAGAATTATTTTCCGTTTTGTCTTTTATAGAATCAATACTAACATCATTTTCGTTTGAAATTTCTTCTTTTTTTGAACAATTTAAATTTGAAAAGTCAATGGTAGTATTTTCTAAATTTTCAAGATTATTTTTAATATTATTATCATTATTAATATTTGATAATGTATTTTCTTCATTAACCATATTTTGATTGCTTTGTTTTAAAAGTTCAATATTATCACATATAGATTTAATAGTTTCTACTATTTTATTATATTTATCATCTTCACTGCTATTAGACTTTGTAGGGTCATTAATTATACCAATCACAACAAATAACCCTAGCACTCCTGAAATAATTTCATTGGTATAAGCACTATCAAAATTAACATCAAACACAGTTTGACAAATAAGCAAGCCAGCACTAATTATGCTAAGCCAAAAATTATAATTTTTTAGTCTATTCATACATTATGACCTCCTTTTAATTTTCTTGCCATTCAATTTCAATAAAGTTAATTAATAAACTACTATTATTACTTTCAATACAAAATTTAAAATTAGTACAAGGAATAATCGTAAAAAATTCATTTATACCATCTTTTTTTAGAGTGAAAGGATAACTATCATTTTCAGTAATCACTTTTACGATAGTTCCAGCAGTACCATCTACTTTTAATTTTCTAATTGTTTTTTTATTTAAACTATCCGAAAAGATTTTGTCAGTGGATAAAGATTTTTTCAAATTTTGACCGAAAAGTGTGTTATCATCACAAAGTTGACCAATATCAGCGACATTACCTGTATTAAATACAAAATACATTCTTTCAAAATAGCCATCTTTAACAGGAAGCATATGCTTAATATCAACGCCTCTAATCAATTCAAAGTCATAAGTTTCCATATCTATAATAATTAAAGCATTGTTTATGTATCCATTATTTGCTTCACAGCCAACTTGTTCAGAATCATTAAAATCAGTTCTAAAAGCAAGGAAATATTTATTTTGCATAGTTGCAGCAACTGCCTCTTTTCTTGCGTCCAAAAGCAAATTATTAAATTTTAAATCAAGTTTAGTAGCACTAACACCATTGAATGAATATAATCCATCTTTAGTCATAAAGATAACTTTATTACCGCATACTGCGACTGAATCTTTAAAAATAGTACTAGTTGAATCAAATAAATGTGTGATAGAAAATTTGTTTGAACCTAGAACGCTAATTTTAGTTATACCAAACTCTCTAAAGACAAACAAACTTCCATTAAAAGCGATAAGTTTTTCACATCTGCCTCTGTCGTTAAATAAATCAATGTTTCCTGAATTTGTACCTCCAATATCATTAATGTCTAAAGTGTAAGTATACCATAATTGTTGCTCATCACCCATTCTAATACAAAACAATACATCTTCAAAGAAACATAAATCTTTAATTTTAGAAATTTCGTTAATAAAATAAGGTGTTTCATCAGTCACCCAAACTCTCATATCATCATCAGAACTAGCAAAAAGCGTTGCAAACTTTCCATCTATTTTACAACGTAAAGCATTAGGTTCTTCAAAAAAAATCATATTAGGAACTTTAGCAAATTCAAAAGAATTAAAAAACATTCTATTAGCATACATTTCATTATCATTAGCAAAGACAATTAACCTGTATTTATTATAAGCATTATATAGAGAATACTCTTTAAAATAATAGAGTTTTCTAAACTTATTTAAGCCCAAAGAATCATATTCAAATTCTGACTCATTGCTTCCATAATCAGAAGTATAAGGAGCACAAGCCTTTTTAATACCACTGCAATTTTTTAAAATCCCATCACAACATTTAATATTGTAGATATTAGTAGTTTCAAAATGCTTTTTATTATAATTAACATCGTTGATTAAGGTTGTTGAAAAATCATCGAAAACTAATCTTTTTTTAGAAAATTTAGCCGAACTCATACCCAATCCCTCAATTTTAATGAAAATACTTTAACATTTTTACAATTTTTAATTTTTTCTTCATATAAAGAATGAAAGTTGTTATATTCTTCAAACAAACCAGATGATAATGAGTAATAAGAACATAGACCATAAACCAAAACATCATCAGATACACCTTTAAAGTAATCTATATCTTCCAAAAGAGAAGATGGTTGTACATCTTCAGAGTATATAATTTCTACAGTTTTATCAATAGGCAAAACAATATAATTATTTATAATTTTAAAACTTACCAATTGATTATCATATACAATTTTTTTGATTTTTAAAAAATTCCCAATATTATTTAAACTGATTCTGTTGTTTTCTGGTGTCAAAACAATGCTTTTAATAATTTCACAGACATTAGAAGCAATTTCTTTAATTTGTAATTTTAACAAATCAAAGCATAAATTAAGATCTTCATTAGAAGACAATATTTCAGTTTCATTAGTCTCAGTGATAGAATCAATATCTTCGTTTTTGTAAATATTAGGTATTTTTAATATTCGTGCAACCTTTTTTATAACTTCTAGCGAATTCATAACCCTCCTAGTTTTGTGTATTTTTTCAATAAATCTTCAAGATTCTGTTGAGTTTTTTCTTTTGTTAATAAAATATTTTTCTTTTCTATAACTTTATTATTTTCTTCAATATCATCTAATATTTTTTGTAGATTTTTTGAGTCACTATTTATAATATATTTAATACTTCTATCATCTAAATAATCAAATGGTAAAGTCAAAACATACTCGTCTAAATATCTTTTAAATATGTTGTTTTTTTTATATAATACAAATTTATTTTTATTGCTATCAAAAACAAGATAAAAGTTTTTATTTATCTTTTTAATTCTATTAGATATATTAAAAACATCAGAATTTATTTTTTTTAACATTTTTACTCCATTTTTATGCAATTTATTGTAAAAAACACACAAATTTATATTTTTTTTAAATAAAAATAAAAAGAAGATACAATATCTTCTAATTATTTATTTCGTTAAGCAGTCTCTACTACCGTTGTAAAAGGATTAGTAACACTGCTTTTGATTCCTGAAATTTTAGCCTGAGCATTAGGTTGTTCACAAATCAAATCAGCATATTTAACTAAAGTTGCGGTATAAGCTGGGTAACCCGCTTTTTGTCTTAATATTTTTCCGCCTTCGCCTTCAATCCACTCCCAATCACAAAGTTGATGTAAAGTAAACTTTGAAGTGTCCAATAAATACATAGTATCATCAGCAACAAATCTATCAGTAACTACAGGAATACCATTAAATGTCAGCGCTTTGTAACCGCCTTGCAATTCCATAACATCTACATTTCTTCTATAATAAGATAAATAGTTTTGATAAGCTCTTTTAACAGCGCTACCACAAGTAATCATATCAATATTACTTGCTGAATACTCTGCCAAGAAATCAACAGCTTGAGACATAACATCATCAGAAATTTCTTGACTTGTACTTGAAGTGTAAGGAGTCAACCATTTATTCTCAGTTTTGCTTAACCCATATAAAGTTGTGCCAGAACCAAAAATTGCACCAAGACCTGTGATTTCATTATTTTTACTACCTTGAACATATAATTTATCATTACTTGCCAAATCAGTACTAGGAGCACTCACAAAAGTAACAGTTTTATTAACACGGTCAACATATTTTACTCTTAAGCCTGCATTGTCTAGTGTATCTTCAGAATAGCTATCTAAAACCATACCTTCCATAATATTTTTAACACTATCCAAAGTAGCAGTATGAGTAGAACTACTATAACTAGAAACAGTAGCAACTAATCCAGAACCATCTCCGTAAAGCATTCTGCCAAGATTGAATTTAGAAGCAGTCAAAAGACCTTCCATTTCAGCGTCCAATAAATTTACAAATGCGCCCAAATTGCTTTCACTAGCTCTGATTGCCTTATCAGAAATTTCAATAGTACCATAAAGATTTTTTAAAGTTGTTTTAAATTCTGCATAAGTATTAGAATTTGCGGTAGGCAAAAGTCCTGTTTCGCTACCTGCACCCACGCCACCATTCAAACCAATAGGTGCCATTTTAATAATTTGCTTACCATATACATTAGCTGTTGACTGTTTAATTTTAGTCAAAAGTGGATTTGCCATTGTATTTAATTGATTACAAGCAGCAACGAGATAAGCGTCTTTTAAAGCTGCTTGACAAGAGGTTAAATCTACCATAAAAATCTCCTTAAATTTGTTTTATAATTGATTTTGCTATTTTGCCCGCCTCAGATACCGTTTTGGGTTGATTTGGAGGAAGTATAGAAATTGAAGAAAGATTAGAATTTGACAACTTAACAGGAGTGATATTTTTAATTTTTTGAATGTAATCTTTTACGATATGTTCTCTGATTTTTTCATTTGAATAAATATAATCATTTAGAAAGTTCTCATCGACAGAATATTCAACTGCAGATTTAGAATTATTTTCCAATAAGTTTGCATAAATTTCAAATAAATTTTTACTGTCAAAATTTTCATCTTTTTGTAAATTTTCTTTAAAATTTTGTTTAAAAACTACACTTTTAGGGCAATTTTTTATAAATTCTTCAATTTTTTCGTCGATTAATTCATCTTTACTCTTTGGGGTTTCTACCTTATCATCGAGTTTAGATTTAATCGCACTTAACTCTTGACTTTTTTTTGTAAACTCTTTTTGTAATTCATTATAAGCCTTATATAGACTTTCAACTGATTTGAATTTGCCAAGAGTTTCGGAGCCACTTTGACCTGCTATTTTTTCATTTTCCATAGACAAATCATCTTTTACACTGTCTAAATTTTTATCTTCTAGATTGTCCATTAATTGTGGTTGTTCCGAAATTTCCATTAATTATCTCCTTTTAACAATTTTTTATGTTCTCTAATATGTAACAAGAATTTTTCTATAGTATAATCACTAGCATTTGCTCTAAATTCTTGCGACAGAATATGTGCGGTATGTTCATCAATATGAATTTGATGGTCATCAATTTCTAAAATTTGTACAGAATCTCCATTTGATAATTTTAAGTTTTCTTCTTTTGCCTTATTTATATGTAAAGCATTAATATCTTGCGTTGTTTCGATAGAACCAAAGCCTATCATATCAAGGCATTTTCTACGCATAGATTCAGAAAATGTTCCATTTTTATCATACAATAGCCCACTGTTAATAAGTTCCATAAGAGTTGCACGCCTAGTAGTTATTGAATCCCCTAAATCTGATTGTGTTTCAATCACTACATCATCGCTACAAATTTCCGTATTATCCCAATAATACATTTTTAAGGTGCCTTCCGTTCCTGCAATCTTTAATAGTCTTGGCACAACAGCAAATTGCTTATAAAGATTTAAAATTTGTTTTCCTATCAGTTTTACTGACTTTTTAAGTTCAGAAATTGACATAGATAGTCTTAATTCATTTTGTTCATAAATAAGTTCTAGTGCAGTACCAGATAAATTTGAATACTTGTTATAAGTTTCAACAAGGTCAGAAATTCCAGAAACATTTTTAAATTCTTCTAAAAGTCTATCTTCTTCAGTTGCAAAGTCGCCTATCATTTCTGGGACTTCCATAATTTCAGGAGCCTTACCGCCCTGTCTGTAAACTAAAACTTTACCAGGAGAAAGTCCATCAACTTCCAAAGCATCAGTGTCCACACTACCATCTTCAACCGTTAAAACACCCATACTAATTCTATTTAAGTATTCGTGTTTTCTGTTTCTTACTGCGTTATAAGCTCTTTGAATAGGAATCATTCTATCTATAACACTGACTCCGTAGAAACTTCCTGTCATAAAGTTAGAAATTTGTTTGACAAAAGGAAAAGTTCGCTCGCCATTTTCAGCATTAATATATGGCAACTCTCCATCATATAGCAACTCGTTAGAGCACACAATGGTGAGTCTTCCGTTTGGAAATTCTTCGCTTGGTAATTCATATCTTTCTATAATCAAAGCAGAATTTTGAAGTTCAACATTTGCTACTTTATTTATATGGGCATTGTACCCCAAACCACCCAAAGAGGTAGATATATTATCAAAAGTAAATGCACGCACTTTTTCAGGTTTTACTGATTTGCCCCAAATAGTTTTTATATCATCGACATTATACGCTCTTGCGTGAATGATACTTTTACATTCACTAATGTTTTCAATGTTCAAATTATCAGGCAACACTTCAAAAGGAGAGCAAACAGTAACATCAATATCACCTATCTTAACACTTTTTTCTGTATCGCTGATTCTTATATTTGTGCCTTTATCTGCGTTCCAAGAAATCTTATAAAAAGCAGTTCCTGTAATTTCTGACCAAGTTACAGCGTGTCTAACGATATCTTTTAAATCTATACTATCTGTAACGCTTGCTAAAATTTCTTTAGACAACCTTGCGCTCTCAATATCTGCAATATCATTTGAAGCGGGTAACACAGAAAGAGTTGGTATTTTATCTATAATTCTGCAAATTCGTGCCTCTATATTTGATGCAATATGATTAAACACTTCTCTTTCTTGCCAAAAATACTGTTTATCACTATCAAAAATATTTCCATTATTTCCGATATAACTATATTGATTGCCTATCATAAAATTGATATTTAATTGCCATTGAGATTCAAGATTTCTTCTTTGTTCACGCCTTGAATTAAAATCATTGACAACGCTTTCAACTAGTTGCTCTAAATATTTAGTTTTTCTCATTTTTTACTCCTTTTGATTTATAAATGGGTTCAATATTTTTAGGTACTACAATTTTCCCAATTATCGAATACAATTCATTTAAGCAAGCATCGCATAAATGAATGCTGCTATCAAATACAAATTTTTTATTTAAAATTGTATATGTTGCCAAATTTTTACAACCGCTTCCATCACATTTAATGTTCATTCTCACTTTTTCTATTTCCATTTTCTTCCTCCTGTAAAAGTTGTTTAATTAAACGCTTTTTTTCATTTTCAAGTTCTTCATCTGACATATTTTTGATATTCAATTCTTGTGAAACTGAATAAACAAATTTTAATAAATCGACATCTGGAAGAGTTAATTTTGTAACTTCTTTTTGTTTGCCAATTTTTAATATTCCATTACTATCTGCAACAAATTCTTTATTTAACTCTTTAGTTATTCCGCCCATTGCTAATTTTTTTAATCTTTCCAAAGTTTTTATATCAAATAAATCATTCATACTTTTTCAATCTGTTTATAAGCCTTGCTTTATGCCTAGAAATTTCTGTTGAATTGTCTTCTACTTTTTTTACTTTTAATTTGCTAAACATTAAATAATATCTAAGTTCGTCCATTGCGTGGTCATCTTTTTTAATAGGTGCATCATCATTGCCCCAAAAATAACCTTTTATTTCTCGAATCATATTTACGCAACTTTTAAAGATAAATAAATGTCTCTTTCCATCGTTAGTTCTAATGTAAGACTTAACTTTATTAATTCCTGAAAACAAGTCTTTATTTACATCAGTGTTACAACTAATACCTAATTCATCAAAAAGCATTGTAACAGACTTTTCACTTGCAAGTGTTCTCTGATTTGCCGCACTGTCTATAAGTGCTTGCAATTTTCCATTAAATCCCCTGTGCCAGTTTAATCTATCAGCGATTTCCAAAATTTTTTTAGCGTGATAATCAATAGGTTTATCTGATTCGTAATGTTCTGCCACTACATAGACATTACCATCATAATCTCTTGCATAAAAATGACAAGAAAGAGGATTTTTTAATCCCGGGTCAATCGACACCAAATCATACCAATCTATAGGTATATCAAAAGGTTCAATTACATTCACCCGCTCATCAAACTCACTATAAACAAGCCCTCCAAAACTCATAAATTCGCCATACTTTCTAGCTCTTAATTCATCTGAAGACAAACTGCTCTCAAGCATTTTTTTTGCTTCAACAGAAATGTAAGGATTGTCGTCCCATTGCATAAATTCATACCAAATATTTGGGTCATTTTTTTCGTTTAGATAAATATCTGTATAAATAAAAGTTAGTCCTTTTAACGGAGTCATCGTACCCCACATATAACCATTTCTATCAAGCAATCGCATTTTACATTCAATATAAATATCTAAAACAGGTTCTTCATCAAACCAAACATAATCAAGACTTGTTCCTTGGAACTTTTCTCTGCCTTGTTCTTGATTTTTAAAACCAATTCTAGACAAACTGCCAAAGACATTTCTAACTAAAATATAATCAATTATTCCATTTTGAGGACTGTCTTTTCTCCCACTAGACATCACAATTGAAGTAATCCAATCAGGATTTAGATAATACAATATTTTCTTTTGAGCGACATCACGCTGTACTTGAGAGGTCAAAGACACCACCCAACCTTCAGTTGCTCCTTGTATCTTTCTATAAGGGTGACAACCTCGTGCAGTGTAAACTACTTCAACGGCACCACACTCTGTTTTACCGCTTCTGTTTCCACCAAAAACCCAGCGATTTTTCTTATCTGTTTTATGGAATTCAATTTGTTTTAAATGAATTTTATCGCCACTATTGTATAATCGTAGTTTATTATTATTTAAACGAATTTTTTGTTCTCTTTCGATATCCAGAATTTTTCGCACGACTTCGTACATATCTGTGAATATACAACACTTTTTTTCAAAAAAAACCAATAGGTGTCAAAATCTAAAAAAATATTTAGGTTAAAATTAACTTATGGTATTAATTCTAATAATAACTATAGTTTTTAGTACAATTTTTTCTAGTCCTATTGAAGCCTACGCTTATAGTGAAAATTTTTGCTATGCTCGAGTAATGACTGATGACACTTATTTATATAAAACCCCAACAGAAGATAACGAACTATCTAATATAATGTTTATTTTGCCAAAAACATATTTTGTGAAAGCAACCTTAACGGTTGGAAATTTTGCAAAAGTAGAATACAAAGACGTGACAGGCTATGTTAAATTAAACAATATAAAATTTACTTCTAACATTCCAATAAATCCCTATTTAGATAATATAAGTTTTAGAGTATATTCTGAAGTGTCAAGACCTCTTAGAACTTCCCCGTATGCTAGTACAGGTGCCAGCAATTTAATTATGTATATGCCATTATATACTAGAGATGTAGAATTTTACGGAACCATTCAATCTGAAGCAGTAATTGAACTGAGAACAACTACCTGGTATTACATTAAATATTACGGTGATGAAATAATAAAAGGATATTGTTATAGTGATGGTTGCGACTATATGACTGAATATAGTGATAATACTGAAATAGTAACATATATAGATTCGTTTGAACCGAACACAGAGAAAAATACAGATACAACCTTAAAATTAGGCGATGAAAAAACTAGTGTAGTGATAATTTTATTATCAATTCCAGCACTAGTTTTCACCATTATGGTATTAAAACAATCAAAAATATTAAAAAGTAAAAACAAAAAATCAAAAGAAATAAAAGACTTTTAAACAACCTCCTCTATATGCCTTCTTCTAATAACTTGTCCCTTAATTCGTTCAAGCCAACATTCTTTATAGATAATTTCTACAATTTTTTTAGAGTATTCCATTTTATTAATTTCGTATGCCAAAGCAGACATTGCCTTTTTTATTTTTCTAAAAACCGTTCTTTTAGTAACATTTAAAATACTTGCCATACTTTCTACACTACAAACGTATTTCATTTTTAAAATAATTATTTCTCTTAAATTTATAGGTAATTTTTTTACACACTCATCAATAACTAATTTCAAATTTATGAGTTTGTTTTTTCTTTCAATTAAATCGGTGATTTTATCAGCAATTTCTTCTGTTTCTTCAGAACCAAAATTAGTAGCAAAATTATAAATAAAACCATCAATAGCCTTACAAGTTCTTTCAAAAAACTTATAACCAGTAACTAATGCTTCTGCATCAATTTCGTTAATCATAATACCCCCTTCAATACATACGAATTATAGAAAAATTAGAACATAATGTCAACATTTTGCGACAAATTTTTTAAAATATTGTATAAAATGATAAAAAAATAAGTATTTGAACAAAATAATCAAATACTTATAGAACATATATTCTATTATTTCCAATAATTAGTAATCTTTCCGCCGCCATAGCACATTCCGTCTTCTGCATATAAAACAGCGAATTGACCTTTTGTAACAGCCCTTTCAGGACTATCAAATTCTAATATCATTTTCCCATTATTAAAAGTTACCTTGCAAGGTTTATCTGGTTCACGGTATCTGAGTTTTGCAAAAGCATTAAAAGGTAAATCAATGACATCTGTTATCCAATTAAAATCCGACACTTCAACAAATTTAGAAAACAATTCGCTACCTTCGCCACAAGACACTATCAACTTATTAGTTTTCACATCTTTATCAACAACATACCATCTGCGTTGTGCATATCCACTTTTTCCGCCAATATTTAATCCTTTTCTTTGTCCAATTGTGTAATAGACGCAACCATCGTGTTCACCCAAAACATTACCCTTTGTATCTACAATCAAGCCAGGTTTTGCAGGAATGTATTCTTTTAAAAATTTTCTAAAATTTCTTTCTCCTATAAAACAAATACCTGTGCTATCTTTTTTATTAGCAGTAACCAACCCATTTTCGCTAGCAATTTTACGAACTTCTGTTTTTAATAAATCTTGTAAGGGGAATATAACCTTTGAAAGTTGTGCTTGACTAATTTCACACAAAAAATATGTTTGGTCTTTAGAAAGGTCTTTTGGTTTATAAAGATAAAACTTACCATCTCTTTCAACTCTTTTGCAATAGTGTCCAGTCGCTATCAAATCAGTGCCCATCATAAGAGCCCTTTCCAAAAATGGTCCAAATTTTATTTCTCTGTTGCACATTACATCAGGGTTAGGTGTAAAACCCATTTGATATTCTTTGATAAAGTAATCAAATACTCTTTGTAAGTATTCTTTTGAATAGTTTACGCTAAAATAAGGTATTCCAATTTTATTTGCTACACGCTTTACATCTTCAAAATCTTGTTTTGCAGAACAAACGCCAAATTCATCTTTTTCTTCCCAATTCTGCATAAACATACCTACAACATCATATCCTGCTTTTTTTAAAAGAAGTGCTGAGACCGAACTATCAACACCACCACTTAAACCTACAATAACTTTCATAACACTCCTAAATCAATTTATCATTTAGAGTAAGGCAACGACACTGGCACCTTAAACTTATTAAAACATATCTTTATAAAGTCGCTTATCCAAAATACAAAAACCACAGCAAACATACAAGCGAATATTGATAAGAATGAGTTGTAAACATAACCCGATAAATTTCCTTGCAAATAATAAAGCAAAAAATACCCAACAGTAGATATTAAATTAATTAATCCCCTGTAAATTCTGCCAATATAATAATAATGAGCACCAAACAAGCCACCGAAAAGACAGGCGATAATTAGTTTAGTTTTAGATATATCACTAGGCAGAGTTGAGACACTAATAACACGCTGATATTCTTTTAATTTAAAAGCCAACTTTGCTTCTTTATTAGTAGCAGTTTTAGCTTTATTAAAATTTAAACCACATCTTCCGCAATTTTGCATATTAGAGGCGACTTTCAAATTACATCTAGGACAGCGGATAAATTCTTTAGATTTTTTTAATTTTTTAGATTGATTTTTTTCCACCCTAAAAGTCTAACACATTGCAAAAAAAAAAGCAAGTCTAGAATTTAGATATGCGTCTTAAATGCCTTTCAGCATTTTCAAATGGAGAAGTCAAAAAACAATTTACTAATTTTTTTGCTTTTTTAAATGAAATCATTTTAGCACCCAAACACAAAACATTAGCATTTTCATGGAATCTTGCAAGTTTAACAATCTTTTTATTATATCCCAAAACTGCACGAATACCCTTAAATCTGTTTGCAACCATATTAACGCCGACACCACTACCGCAAATGAAAATTCCAATGTTAGACTTGTCTTTTAATACTTCATTAACTGCAGTAATGACATAATCAGGATAGTCATCATCTTTATTGTATTCTTTTGACCCCATATCAATAAATGAAATATTATTCTTAATAAATACTTTTACTAATTTTTCTTTATAATAAAACCCTGCATGGTCACACGCTAAAACAATCATTTTTATCTCCTAATAATATTTTATCACAAAACAAATTTTAAAATCAAACATATACAAACACAAAAAAAAGAACTATAAATAATAGGTAGAGGTAAAATATAGTTCTTTTAAACTTAAAATATTTTAATAGTGTTTTACACCTTTAAACTTACAATATCTTCGCTTGCGCTGTCTATTAATATTCCAGCAGTTGAGCCATCACTTCCTATAAAAGCAATATACCAATAATATGTTTTGTTTTCAATATCAGAATAATCCTTTAAAATTCTTACATACGCTTCCCACTCGCCAGATTTATTTAATTTTGAAATATTAGATTTCAAATTAGAGGTAGCAAGTTCTATAGCCCTATCTTTTGATACAGCAAAATTTTTAGAAACACATTCTAATGTTTTATCTACAACCTGTCCTCCACCCAAATTAATGGTAACAGAAACTTGCGAATCTTGTGGTACACTTGTTTCAATATCCACTAAAAATGAATTATCATACGGACTTTTTTCCATATTGCCGGTATAATAACTTTCATCAAAAGTAATAGCATAGGTTATATTTTCAGAATTAATAGCAGAACCATCAGTTCTATTTAATATTAGAACTCCAAAAGGTACTAATTCTGAAATCTGACCATCAAGAGAGTAATCTTTTTCTCTTTCACCAGAGAGTAGGCTAATAGTGTATTCTTCATCACTAGAAATAAACATAACATCTCTAACTTCAATTAAATGTTTTGTCAAATCTAAATTCTCATTAGGTTTTTTAGCTTTACACGCAAACAAAAATATACTACTAGCAACTAGCACCAAAATCAAACTTGCTAAAAGTGCTATCATTTTTTTGCTTAATTTAAATTTAATGTTGATTTTTTTCATTTTGCACCACCTATAACAAAATATGTTATGTGGACAAATTTAGAACTGAATAATTTAACTTCATCAAAATTCTACAAAACTATCACATCGGTTGTAAGAAGACTAGAAGCGACACTACACGCATTAGATAGAGCAGAAATAGTAACTTTTAAAGGGTCCACTATTCCCGACTCCATCATATTACAAAATTTATTATGTAATAAATCATATCCAAAATTTTTATCTTCGCTAGAAATAACGTTATTTAAAATATCGTCACTTTCTATCCCTGAATTTCTTAACATTTGCTTTAGTGGCATTTTAATGGAATCAATTATAATTTTACCGCCGTATTTTTCACATTCATCAAAAGTTAGTAAATATTTTTCGCACTCTTTAACGCATTTTAATAGAGCAACTCCACCGCCACAAACAATACCATCAGACATAGCAACTTTAGTTGAATTTAAGGCATCTTCAATTCTCAATTTTCTTTCAAAGACTTCAACATCACTAAGACCACCTACCAAAATGCTACCAGATTTTCCATTAAGTCTAGTGATTCGTTCAGACAAAACATCTAAATCGTACAAGTTGTCAAAAGAATTTTTTAGTTCAATTAAAGCTGAAACATATTCATCAATATTTACATTATCTGATTTAATTATTGTCGTTTCAATGCTATTTGAAACAATTTTGTCTGCCCTTCCCAAATCAGAAATTTCAGCAAATTTTAAATCGTTTTCATCGCTAAAAAGTTTAGCATTTGTATAAGCACATAAGTCATATAAAAAATTTAATCTTCTATCTTTATAATAAGGAGCACTTATAACCAAGCTATTTAATACCCCTTTTACTTTGTTTACAACAAGTGCTAGTAAAGCGTCTTTTTCAATATCTTCACAAACTATTACTAGTTCACCATTAGATTGCCTTACCTTTTCCATAATAGGTAAAATTTCATCAGCCGACCTTATCGTTTTATTAACGACAAAAATGTAAGGATTATTGATAACAGATTCTAGTTTTGCTTTGTTTGTGCAAAACTGTTCACTAAAATAACCTTTTTCAAATTTAAAACCCTGCTTTAATAAAAACTCAGTAGAAGATTTTCCACTCTCCCCAATTGTAATTAAAGCATCAGCCCCAACATTAGAAATTGCAGTTGAAATAAGAGAGCCAATTTCTTCGTCTTTACAAGATATTGTCGCAACATTTTTAATGTCTTCTTTAGTCTCTATAGGTTTAGAATTTTCTTTTAGTAATTCTATAACTTTTTGTGTCATTTTTTCCATTCCCTTTCTAAGAAGAATAGGATTCTCACCAAAAGATATATATTTTAATCCTTCATTTATCATTTCGCCTGCTAAAATAGTTGCAGTAGTAGTTCCGTCCCCTGCAATTTGGTTAGTTTTAATACAAACTTCCTTTAAAATTTCTGCGACACAACCTTCAGCCCCATCGACTTGAACTGATTTAGCAATACTTACACCATCATTTGTAATAACCTTTTTACCATCTTTTGTAATAATCGCATTTTTACCCACAGGGCCTAATGTATGACTTACTGAATCTACAATAATTTTAACTCCATTTTTTATAGCATTTATTGCTTTTAATCCATTAACAGTTTTACTCATCTAAAATAATTGCAATAATATCTGCTTGTTGCAGTACTATCACTCCCTCCCCATCAATTTTAATTTCAACACCACTGTAGCGATTATATAAAACTTTATCTCCAACTTTTACTTTCATTTCAACTTCATTTCCATCAAAAGTTCCGCCTTCTCCCACAGCAATCACTTTGCCTATTTGTGGTCGCTCAACAGATGTTGTCGGCAAATAAATTCCCCCTTTAGTAACATTTTCTTTTTCACAAGGAATAATCACTACTCTGTCAAATATTGGTTTTAATTTCATAACCCCTCCTATACCTTTATTGACAAGCACAAAAAAAACTTGCAAAAAAATTTTATCATAATGAAATTTAAAAAAATCCAATAGATGACAACATTTAAACATTTTTGCATAAATATCAATATGTCTATATCTAAAAATTATAGTTTTGATTATGAAGAATTTAAGAAAAATCACAAAAAACACTCAAAATTATCAATATTTTTGACATATTTTGTAGTTTTTTTAATAATTTTATTATCTATTGGTGCATTTTCATACATATTTTATTTTAAAGGTATCGGCACATTTAAAAAAACTAACAACTTAACATATTACCTTTTATCCTCATCAATGCATACTGATTACGATAAAGCATTGTCCGATTCAAGTGAAATACAAAATCGAGGAGGAGCAGGATATATCTATAAAAATGGACAATATTATGTAATTCTTAATGCTTATTTTTCTAAAACAGATGCAGAAAAAGTTTTAAACAAAATTAAAAACGATTATCCTGAAAGCAAAATTATAACTTACAAAATTGAAATTAATAAATCTAAATTAAACAATATAAACAAAAACCTTATTAATACTATAACTAAAAATATTGAAACAAGTTATAATTTAACACTTTCATTAGACACAAATGAAATAACTTCACAACAAGCAACTAATATGTTAAGAACTCTTAATTCAAATATGAAATCTTCTATTGAAGAATACAAGTCGCACTTTACTTCTTATTCAAGCGACACACAAAAAATTATAGAAAATTTATTAACCTTTAATGAATATGACTCTAATATAATAAACACTCAATTTTCAAACAGCGAATTATCTCCTCTTTTAAAATATTCATATATAGCAAAAATAATATATTTTAATAAAATATGTAGTTATTTTTAATATTTTATAATAAAATTTATTAATTTTAGATGTAAAAAAATTATTTTTTATTTGAATAAAACTTTTAAGTTTACTAAAATTTGTTGTAAAAAATATAAAAACATATCTTTTAATTTATGTGAATATACATCAAGTTTTTTATGCGAATATAATAAGTTATATTGCTTTGGTTATATTATAAATTTTAAGTATGTACAAATTAGTCTTGAGTTTTAACTTTAAATTTAAACTTCTTTAAATCTATTAGTTTAAATAGATATATTAACAAAAAGTATAAAATTGCTGAAAATAAAGTTGTAAGCCAAAAATAAACTAATGAATTTGAATATAAATTTAATGCAGTTAATACAAAAAATATTATAGAGTTTATTAAAAATAATTTTATGAAAAAGTATGATTCAATTTTTAAATTTAAACTTTTATTTAAATCAATTAAATTCGCCATCATAGTAAATGAATATAGTAATACATTTGAAATAACAAGACCCAAAATGTTAATCTCAGGATTCAAAACTAATATAATTTCAATTAAAAATTTAAAAAATACACCTATAGATAAATTCAACAAATTTTTATTAGCCTTATTAATTGATTGCAAAATACAAGCGGTAACTTCATACATAATTATATTGAAAACATTTATAGCTGAAAGTTTAAGCATCAAAACTGCAAACTCATCACTACTGTTGAAAACTGTTAAAATAATTTTATCTCCAAATATAATAATACCTATAACCAAAGGAATTGCTATAACGTATAAAATCTTAATCAAATCAATCAATTTGTTTATTGAAAGTGATGATTTCTTTTTAAATTCTTCTGTTAAACTTGGCAATAATACATTTGCAATACTGACTCCAAAAATACTAGATATGTAAATTATAGATAAAACAATGCCATTATACAAGCCAAATAAATTAAGTGCGAAACTATAATCAATATTAACTTTTAATAAATTAATAACAAGTACACTGTCTATAAAATTGCAAAATGGTATAAGCATAGCAGAAAATAAAATTGACCTAGAATTGCTATTTAATTTTGTATTGATTAGATTATTTGAAATATATTTTTTTTTGTCAATATTCGATAAATTATTTTGATATTTTATGTTAGAAAAATTTGAATTTATTTTTTTTAAATATCTATTATATTTTATTTTCAAATACAAAAATGAAATTATTTCTGAAATAAGTATCGCAAACATCAACATATATACTGATAACATTAATGATACTTTTATAAAAAATATAGATGCAACTAATCCAACGGCGATTTTAATAACTTGTTCTATTATTTGAGATACTGCAGTCGGTTTAAAATCATCTAATCCTTGATAATAACCTCTAAAAACTGCTATTAAACTAACAATTAATATACAGGGTGATAAAACTATATAACAAAATCCCAATTTAATATTGCCTTGCAACCAAGCAATAGGGAAAGCAACAATTGCTAAAATAATAGACAAAACAATTGAAATTTTAGTAAACTTTTTTAATAAATTATTAAAGACTAATAATTTGTTTTCTTTTTCAACTTCCGAAATGTTTTTACTAATCATATTAGGAACCCCAGCAGTTGAAAACACTAACATAAAAGCATATACAGGAAAAACTAATTGATAAAGTCCTATTCCCTGACTACCTATTATGTTTATTAAAACAATTTTATAAACAGCGCCTAATACTTTTATAAATAATAGACTAATCATTAAAATTAAAGTTGAATGCAAAATTTTTTCTTTATCCATAAAAATATTTTTTGCAAACTAATAAAATTTATTTGTAAAAATCAAATAGTTTGTTAATATAAAAGTATGAAAAAATTATTTAAAAAATTTATATATGCATTAGCGCCTATGGCTGGAATAACTGACCCAATCTATACTGAAATTATGGAACATTTAGGTGCAGATATGACAACTACAGAAATGATAAGCACCAAGGCATTACAATATGAAAGTAATGTTACAAAAAAAATGATAACCATAAAGAAATCTAAAATTTTAAAATGTGTTCAACTATTTGGTCACGAACTACCAGCATATTTAGAGGCATTAAAGTTAGATGAAATAAAAAAATTTAATATAATAGATATCAACTGTGGCTGTCCCGCACCTAAAATAGTAAAAAATAAAGATGGCTGTGCAATGATGGAAAATCTAGATAATACAAAAAAAACAATTGAAGGCATTGTAAAAAACACAACAAAACCCGTAAGCGTAAAATTTAGACTAGGCATAAATGGAAAAAATAATTATTTAGAATTTGCAAAATCAATGGAAGAAGCAGGTGCATCTTTTTTAATTTTACACGCAAGGACAAGAGAACAACAATATTCAGGTAGAGTAGATATTGACGCTTATAAAAAGCTCACGCAAACAGTCAAAATACCTGTAATATTTAGTGGCGATATACGAACTATTAACGATGTTTTAATAGCAAAATCTTGCAATGTTGCAGGTGTTATGATAGGCAGAGGTGTATTATCAGACCCTTTTATTTTCTTTAAATTAAAAGGAATAGATTATTTAAATAATAAAAAAATTTATAAAAATTTAAGAAATTTTCTAAATATTGACAAAAATTTTAAGTTTTTTTCGTTAAATAATGAAGATAAAGAAATTTTTTTAAAACAAGATATATTAAAATACTATTTTGATCAACTTCTAAATTATTTTTCAAAAGAAGAATTTGCCGTAAATTATTTTAAAAAACATTTTGCCTATTTTGTTTCTGGAATGCAGAATGTAACCGATTTAAGATTGAAAATTTTTTCAGCAAAAACTAAAGATGAAATGATTGATTTAATTAACTCACTTTACAACAATCAAAAATAAATTTTTAATTTACATAATAATCAACAAATTCAATCAATACAATTTTTTAATTTTTGTTTTTACATTTATATTTAATTTATATATAATTTTTAACCTTTATGATTTGAATTGTGTTTTTTAATTTTATGTATATATTGATTGCATAATATTGTTTATATTTTAAATTGTTATTCTCTTTAATTATATTCTATCTTTATGATTTGAATGGTATCTTAATTTTATAAATATTATTCAATGTGTTTTAATTAATATTTTAATTGCTTTTTATAATTGCAGTTTCATCATTATTTTTGAATAACATTCATCATTTAATGCAATTTTATTATATTTTAAATTACTATTGGCTTTTAAGATTTATTCATTTGAAGGAAAATAGAATCATTGAATAGAAAAAGTTTTGCTAGTTGTAATAAATTTACAGTTGTCAATTTTGAATTATAGTTTTTGTTAAAAAAAATGAAAAGCCAAATTATATTACAAATTTTTTATTAAACTCGATTAATAAAAGATGATACTATTGATTTTTATTGCTTAAAATCTTTTAATATTTTTAATATTATTTTCAATATAACAAAAATCTTAAATTATTGGATATGAGCTTGATGTTAATTAGAGAAATGCTAGATGTTTACTAGAAAAGTGTTAGATATTTATTAAATATGTATTCATTATCGTTATTAACATTTACTATCAATATTAGTAAACATGTTATCATTAGTTATATTATCCAATAATTTCTCACAACTATTGAGGATTTGCAAAATGTGAATTAGTAGCCCCTGCTTTTTTTCAGTTTCATTCATAAGGTTAGCAAAATTTTCAATAGATGAAGCGGTATGAATTAATGAATAATTCATATAATTTTAAACAAGCAATTCAGATAATAATTTTGAAAAACATTTACAAATCTTAACAGTGTCAGTATCAAAGCATTTATCTTCAACTGCTAAAACTATAATAGAACCCAAAACATCACCATCTTTTATAATAGGTACTAATAATTGACAACAAATTTCTTTATCCATATCTTCAAATATTTTTATCATTGCAGCACCCTCTGAAGTTTTTTTTATAACAAGGTCGCGTTTGCATATTAATTCTTGAGTTTCTATTGACAACTTTTTATTTGAATACTTTTTTTTATTTGAAGACAACACTTCATCGTTATCAGTTATAAAAATAATATGGTCGATGCACTCACTTAAAGCAGATAATACCGCTTCACTATATTCTTTCAGTGTTGAAATGGGACTATATTTAGATAGCAAAAATTTATCATTATCAACAATACCTATTTCTAACCTACTACCTTCTTTGACATTTAGCATTTTTCTCATTTCGCGAGGCAACACAATACGCCCTAATTCATCTACCCTTCTAATTATTCCTCTACTTTCCATACATACTCCTTAAAATATTTTGACATATATTGTCGAATTTATTCAGATTTTTTCTTTGATTTTTTTACAAGTTTTACGCTTTCAATAAATTGCCAGAAACCAAGGCAAATTAAAAATACAGCAAATATTTTTTTTAGTATTGAGCCATCAATATGGTTTGCAAGAATTGCTGACGAAAAACTAAATATTGCACCAATTAAAGCTAACCCCCAAGTCTTTTTAAAATTTACCAAATGATTTTTAAAATTAATAATTATGGCAATAATGCTCATAGGTATAAACGCTATCAAATTTATACCTTGTGCTTTTATTTGAGTAAAACCTAAAAATAAAGTTAAAAGTGGTATTAAAAGAGTTCCTCCACCCATACCCATACCACCAACAGTACCGCCTATTAGTCCAATTAAAATTTCCCAAAACATATACACTCCTAAAAAATCAAAAGACTGATACCAGCTAAAATCATTAAAGTTGTAAAAATGAATTTAATTATTACATTACTCAATTTTGAAAGCAAAAGGCTTCCAATAACTCCACCGGCAATTACACCCAATAACACACCCCATTCTGCACCAAAATCCACGGTGTTGTGTTTCAAATAGATTATAGAGCTAGCAATACTAATGGGTAAAATAACAAAAATGGCAGTAGCTTGTGCTTCTTTTTGTTGAAAACCAAACAACTTATTTAAAAGTGGCACAACAATCATTCCACCCCCACCACCTAAAAATCCATTTATAATGCCAATTACAGCACCCCATATCAAAATATATCTAAATTTAACTTTTTTCATTAAATTATTGTGTACAAGATACGGGATTTTATTTGCAATTTTTATAAAGTTATGTTAAAATGTCTTGGTAAAATTAGGCAACACGAGGAATATATGAGCAATTTAAAAAAATTAAAAAATACATTTACACTATTAATACTTTCAATCATTGCTATTTGTTTGTTCGCATTCAATTTACCTATTTTTAATGGAAAAACCATTGAAGCGAATGCGTACCAAAGTAGCATAACCATATCAAATGATAGTTTTGACACAAGCACTAGTTCTAGTTATCCATTCGCACCTAGCAGTTATACTGAACTTAGACAAAATTCAAATATTTTATCTGGTGTTATAAACATATCGGACAACGTTTGGCAAAATAGAGCAGTTTCAGACTATGACTTGACTATTAAAAATCCAAAATCTTATGGTAATGATAACTATATATTAATGATTAACTCGCAAAACACATCAAATTATATGGGTTATCAATCTTCAAGTATTAGTCTTTCTGCAAGTGGACATTATAAAATATCTGTAGCGGTTTGGTCGGACAGCCCATCTGCAAGTGTATATCTTTATGATACAACTGATAGCAAAATAATTTCTAGAATGGAAAATATAAACACTCAATCAAATTGGGCATTATATACATTTTATATATCTACTAGCAATGAAGATTCTTTAAATGTTGCACTTCAATTATATCTTGGTGGTTCAAACTCTAATCTTGCAAAAGGTATTGTATTCTTTGATGAACTCAGTGCTTATCAAATCACAAGTTCTGCTATTTATAGTGCTGTTGGAAACAATTATGAAGGTGCAAATTATAGATATATTAATTTAGTTGATAATGTTATAAAAAATTATAAATTTCAAAATTCAAGCGATAGAATATTCTCTGTTGCATCAAATAGTGATATTGATAACAACACAACCTTATATAACTATATGGATATGACAAATAGTACAATCACTATTGGCGATAAAACTATTGCATCTGCAGGAACTGACAACAGTTATGACAACACCACCTCTTTGGCTGTAATTAATAAAACACTTGGTTATTCATCTTTTGATAGCACAAAATTCACACTTGAACCTAATAGAATTTATAAATATTCAATAATGGTAAAAGTTACAGATTATGTTTCTGGAAATCTAACATTGAATTTAAAATCAGACGATGAAGATATTGAATCAAAAACATTAACAATTTCATCAAAAACTACAAATTTGTCAAGAAATGATTATGTTGAATATTCATTCTATGTAAAAACAGATCCTTTGGAAAATAAAGAAATTTATTTTAATTTAACAATTGGCACAAAAGAAACAAAATCTTTATTAAATGCATACTTTACTAATTTTACAATTACAGCAGTTAACAATACAACCTTTACAGCCATTACAGATAGCGATACAACAGGTGTTATAGATTTAACAACTGATTATACTACTGACAATTATTTTGCAAATGCTGGCTTTAATTTGATGGAGCCTCAAAGCACAGTTGAAGAAAGTTATCCTTATACTCCAACTTCTTGGACTCATTCGGGTAACGAAACAAACACAGTGTTTGGTGTTGTACATTCTGACTATTTTGATAGTTTAAATGAAACTTATCCAACAATTTACAATCCAGGAGCAATTGACGAATACACATCTATACAAAATGAAAAAAATAATGTTTTAGTAATGCACAACATTACACAAACATATCAATCATACACTAGTTCAAGTATTACACTAGATGCTAATAGTTATTATGTATTTTCAATATATGTTCAAACATCTGCACTTGCAAACGGCGTAAAAGTTGAAATTGTAGATGATGATGATAATGTACTAGCACTTGTTTCAAATATAATAGCAACTGATTGGAAAAACATTAAAATATACTTGCACACATCATATGCAACTATTGATGCAAAGATGAAAATTAGTTTAGGCAATGAAAATTTAACAACTTCAGGAACAGCATATTTTGATAACGCATTATACAACTCACCATCTGCCCCAACTTCTTTTGATGGAGTAGTTGAAGATAATTATACTAAAATATTTGATTTAGATGATATGTTTGCAACAACTACTGATAATGTCAACTTTAATAACAGCCTTTATTTAAAAGGTGAAAGCGTTAAGGGAAGTTCAAATGTAGGCAGTGGTATTGTAGATTTAACAAAAGAAAATAATTCAAACATTGTAGGAGAAATTCCTCAAATTGAAGGCGAAACAAAGGTTTTAGTAATCACATCAAACTCAGATGTTTACTACACTTATACAACAAATCAAGCATTCACTTTTGAAGCAGATGCTTACTATATAATAAAAATTAAAGTTCATACTATAAATTTATCTTCACAAACTGATAAACCTTATGGAGCAACTTTATCTATTACAAATTTTGAAAATTCATTACAGGCAATAAAAAGTGATGATGGTTGGACAACATATACAATGTATATACATTCAACTGAAGAGATATCTGGGAATATAGTTTTTGCTTTAGGCAACAATGATGGGACGACTACAGGAACAGTAATGTTTAGTAATCCTGTCATAGAAAAACTTGATAGCGAAGCAGAAGATTATGAAACAAAATTAGAAGAATTTAATTCACAAGTAGAAATATTTAATAATACATCAGATAAGTCAACTTTAAACTTCACTGTCCCTGCACCTATTGAAGATGAGGAAAATGAAGAAACAACCGATGAAACAAATAACGGATTTGAATTTAATTGGTTATATTTCACAAGTATAGTAACAGTTTTAGCAATACTCATAGCAATAGTCGGCGTAGTTTTAAGACGAGTTGATATAAAATTACCAAAAAGGAAAGTATCTTCAGATAAATCTAATAAAATAGCAAATGCAAGACAATTATATGCTTATGATGCAAATATTGAAAGAAATAAAGAATTAAAAGATTTAAAAGAAAAATTAACAAATCTTGAAAATAAACGCTTGGAAACAGAAAATGAATACAAATCAAACATTTCAAAGATTCGAGAATTAAAGATGTCAAGAAATGTTGAGAAAATCAAACAAGCAGAAGAATTGACTAAAACAAACAAATCTATAAACAGAAAAATAAATAGACTTGGAAAACAAATATCTTCAATAAAAAATGATATAAACATAGTATCATCAGATGAATATATTCAAGAAATTGAACAAGAAATGTACAAAAAAAGAAAAAATGATGATTTTAAAAACGAAAAGAATTAAAAATAATTTTGTATTATTTTAAAACTAGTTAAAACTAGAAAAGAAAACTAAAAGAACTCTACAATTAGTAGAGTTTTTTTATTAACTATAAATTAGACTAAAAAAATAAAATTTTAATCAAATTATTATTTTACTATAAATAATGAATTATAATTACACTATCTTTTTTGCTATGTCAAAATATTTTCATTTAAAAATTGTGAATTAAATATAGATAATTGGTTTATTTACCTTTTTAGCATATTTCAATGTATTATAAGCCCCACTTTTATATGTTTCACAAATATGACAAACTAAAATATCGCTATTATCTACAATCCACTCATTTCTTTTAGTAATTTTTATCTTAGGATGACATTCTTCAATATCTGGCATTATAGAACCATCATAACATGACGGTAATTTCCATTTGTCTTTATTGTGATGATAGTAAGTTAGTATTCTATAAATCTTAATCTGTGGATACTCTTTTTTTAATTCAATTACAATACTTGCACTTAATGTATCGAAAAAGCCTTTTCCCCCATCAAAAAAAGTAGTATAACCCTTATTTATAAGTTTTACAATTTCTTCTTTTAACTTATCTTTAATACCGATATTTTGAAAATCATATCTATGACCCGCAAAACACACAATCTTTTCTTTCATAAATACTCCTAAATTACAGGTTGCCAAATTACAAGTTTAAGATACTTGCACGAAATCCTGATATTTAGTAATAATTATAACATATTTTTTAAATTTTACTACCCTGCAATTGAGTATTTTTCCAAAAAGTTAGAGATAAACTAATTTAATGGAGAATAATTATGAAATTACAAAGGGCTGTTGCTTTAAGAATTAGTGATTTATTAATCAAAAACAATATGACAAGGTATAGGCTTTGCCAGAAGATTGTTATGCCTGAACAAACTTTAAAAAATATTATTGATGAAAGAAATCAAGATATTAAATTATCAACAATTGCTAAAATTGCAGATGGATTTAATATGTCAATAGAACAATTTTTTCAAGATTCACTTTTTAATAGAAAAACTTTAGATATCGACTAAAAAGACACACCTGTTGTAAATATATCTTACATTATAAAAATTAAATATATTAAGTAGAAAGTAAAATTTTTGAAAAAAATTCAATTTCACTTTTTTATACATTTATTCTTTCTTCAATACCCCATTATTAACAAATTTTTCTTATTGTTAAGTTTAAAATATTTTGAACAAAATATATTTTACAACAAGCAATACTACTTGAAATTTTTGTTAATAAAATAATAAAAATAAACATCATTAACATTTAAGATAAATAGATTTATATCCTGATAGTTTAAGTTATTTTTCATACTTTACTTTTAAAAAACTAAAATTTGACCGATAAATAATCTGTTATCTTTTAATCCATTTATTGATTTTATTTTATCTTCAGACACATTAAACTTTTTTGCAATGCTAGATATAGTATCCATTGCTTTAACTACATATTGATTTGAAAAAGTTCTTTTGATTATTACCACACTTCCCTTTTGTATATTTTCATCACAGATTATAAATTCTTTTTTTGTTTTGAATTTTTGTAATAAATCTTCAATTTTTTCATCATCTATTTGATAGTAAATATTGCTTCTACAAATTTTATTCATAACATCAAAATACAATCCCAATATTATATATGTGCATATTTGAAAAATAGTGAAAATATAATATTTTGGACAATTTATGAAAAAAATATTTAAAGCAGTTGCAATAGTTACAGTATTTTCAATACTAACTAGATTGTTAGGTTTCTTTTTTAGAGTATTTTTAACCAGAAAAATAGGTGCTGAAGGCATAGGTCTTTATCAGGTAGCGTCAAGTTTAATAGGTATTTTATTAACATTAGTGGCGAGTGGACTCCCACTAACTACTGCCAAAAAGGTTGCGGTATATGAAAATTCCTTAAAATTTGAAAATAAAAACAAGGTCGTTACATCTAGTTTAATTATAGCAATTATAATCTCTACATTTTGCTCTTTGCTTTTTTATTTCGGTCAAGATATATTATCTATTTTTATATCTGACAAAAGAGTTATTATAATTATAATGTATATGCTTCCTGCTGTTATTTTTAGCAGTTTTTATGCAATATTGCGCGGTGCGATGTGGGGAAAAAATGAATTTTTTCTTGTAAGCATTACAGAATTTTTCGAGGAAATAGTCAAAATCATAGCAACTTTTATTTTGTTATTTAATATTCAAGATGTTTTGCAGGCCACTATAAATACAGCAATCGCTTTTTCAATTTCTTGTTTTGCAAGTTGCATTTTAGCAATTATTTTATATGTAGTAAATGGCGGTAAACTTTGTTTCAAAAAAGGTGAGTATTATGGCGTTTTAAAAAGTTCAATTCCTATTACAGGAGTTAGAGTGGCATCTTCTGTTTTACAACCTGTAATTTCAATTTTAGTTCCATTTGAACTTGTAAAAATGGAGCTTACAAACAGCGAAGCAATGAGTCTATTTGGAATAATTATGGGTATGACTTTCCCTATGCTTTTCGTACCTTTAAGCGTGATAGGTTCACTATCTATGGTACTCGTTCCTAACATATCATCTCTGTACATTTCAAAAGACTATAAAACTATTACAAACACGACAAAAAAATCTTTAAATGTTTCATTGTTTATTGCCTGTATATTTGTAACACTTTACCTTTCAGTTGGTGATTTTATAGGTTTAGTTTTGTATAACAATTCACTATCTGGAATTCTTTTACGATTATCTAGTTTTGTTGTCCTACCTATTGTTATATGTAACATCACCAATTCAATATTAAATTCATTAAATATGGAAGTAAAATCATTTAGAAATTATATTATAGGCGGTACATCTATACTTATAATAGTGATAATTTTTACCAGATTTATAGGTATAAATGCTATCATTTTAGGTTTTTTAGTAGGAATGACATTAATATCTATTCTAAATGTTTTAATGATAAAAAAGACTCTTTTAGTAGAAGATTTAAACCTTTTAAATACAGTGATTATGTATCTAGTAATAAGTGTTCTAATTGGTTTTGTAGGAAATAACATTGCAAATATTATAAACATTTTATTATCACCACTAATTACAGGAATATTATCTGGAACGATAAGTATATTACTATTCATTATTTCAGCAAAAATATTAGAATTATTTGATTTTGTAAAATTTGTACATAAAAAAAATATTAATACAAAATAATATAATATGTTAGTGATTTTTATAAGAGTAGTTATAATATATTTAATTGTATTGTTATTTTTAAGGCTAATGGGCAAAAGGCAAATAGGTCAAATGCAACCGTATGAAGTTGTCATAACTCTAATTATAGCAGACCTTGCAACAGTGCCGATGAGTGATTTAAACATACCACTAGTAAATGGAATATTACCACTTGCCGTATTAGTTTTGTTACACTTTTTAATCACCCTTCTTACAAGGAAATTCATAAGATTTAGAAGAATGTTGTCAGGCAATCCAGAAGTTGTCATCTCACCAAACGGCATAGAATATAAAACATTAAAAAAATTAAATATTAATTTAGATGATTTATGTGAAAAGTTAAGGTTAAGTGGATACTATAATTTTAACACCATACGCTATGCAATAATAGAAACAAATGGCGAAATAAGTGTAATACCAAAAGCAGAGAACGCACCTGTAACAGCAGGCGATTTAAAGGTAAAAAATGAAGAACCTACAATCCCTACAATATTAATATCAGACGGAAAAATAGTAAAAAAATCAATAGCAGAATTTTCATTAAGTGAAAAATCTATCAAAAAGATTTGCAATGATATTGGAGCAAAAGAAATAAAAGATATATTATTTGTAAGTTTAGATGAAAATAAAACATTAACTTATCAGTTAAAAAATCATAGTATACAAATTAAAGAAAATTATAAGGTGGTGTAAAATGAAACAAGTACTAGCCATAATAATAGTTTTCATAATATCTACTGTAATGATAGTTTTAGATGCCGTATATGTAAAAAAAACCTTTGATACTTTGCAAATTAAAGTAGATAATATTTGTACTGAAATAAAAGAATACGATATTGCAGATGATAGATTAATGACTTCAGCTAAAGACTTAGAAGATTTTTGGACAAAAAAAATGGATAGACTTTGTATATCAATTTCTAGAAAAGATTTACAACCAATCTCTGACTATATTCAATTTATTAAGACAGCCATTTATAATAAAGATAAAGAATCTGCCATAACCTATTCAGAGATATTAGATTACAATGTAGAAGGTATATATCAATCAAACGAAATATCAATAGTAAATATAATTTAATTAACTACTCTTAGCGATAAAAATCAAACTTATTAAAATTAAATTTAATAAATAATAGTAAAATTTATTTAAAAATGTAATATATGTAAAATTAATCAAAATTAATACAATTTCTCAAAATTTGACACTTTTTTTAAATATTTTTGCTATTTTTTTGATTTTTGTAACTTTTTTATAAAATTTATGTAATTATTTGATTTAAAATATAAAAAAATAAAAAAACACAATTTCCAATTATTAGTTTTAATTAGAATTTGTGAATTTTTAATTTATAAAATCTTATTCAAGTAAATACCTGTATATGAGCCTTTGCATTTCGCAACTTCTTCAGGTGTACCTTCGGCAATTACTTTACCGCCTTCATTTCCACCCTCTGGTCCTAAATCTATAATATAATCTGCCGTTTTGACAACATCTAAATTGTGTTCTATAACCAAAATAGTATTTCCGTTTTTATTTAATCGTTTTAAAATATTTAAAAGTTTTTGTACATCATAAGAATGTAATCCTGTTGTAGGCTCATCTAAAATATATAAAGTTTTGCCTGTATCTCTTTTTGTAAGTTCAGTAGCCAATTTTAATCTTTGAGCTTCACCACCTGAAAGCGTTGTAGCACTTTGCCCCAACTTTATATACCCTAAACCAACATCATATAAAGTTTCAATAACTCTTTTAATAGATGTAATATTTTCAAAAAATTTTAATGCTTCTTCTACCGTCATATCTAAAACATCATAAATGTTTTTACCTTTATATTTAATATCTAACACTTCTCGGTTATACCTTTTGCCGTGGCAGACTTCACAAGGGACATAAACATCTGGTAAAAAGAACATTTTTAATTTTTTCACACCATCTCCATCGCAAGCCTCACAGCGACCACCCTTTACATTAAAAGAAAATCTTCCAGCGTCAAATCCCCTTTCCTTTGCACCATTAGTAGTTGCAAACAATTCCCTAATCTTTGTAAACACACCTGTGTATGTTGCGGGATTGCTTCTTGGCGTTCTGCCTATTGGAGTTTGGTCAATATTAATAACTTTATCAAAAGATTCAAGTCCATTAATTTTTTTAACATACTTGAAGTTATTTTGATTTTCAAGTGCAAGTTTTACATTTGGATACAAAATATCGTTTACCAAAGTCGATTTTCCGCTACCAGAAACACCTGTTACGCAAACAAAAAGTCCTATAGGAAAAGAAACATTCAAATTATTGATATTGTGATGAGAGCATCCCACAAGTTCAATAAAACCATTTTGTGGTTTTTTCCTAACAGAAGGTACTTCAATCTTTTTTCTACCACTTAAATAGTTTGCGGTTTCAGTATCTTTATCTAAAATTTCATCTAAAGTACCCATAGCCACAACCTGCCCACCATTTACGCCTGCGTGTGGTCCAATTTCTACAATGAAATCTGCTGATCTTATAGTATCCTCATCGTGTTCAACAACGATTAAAGTATTACCTAAATCTCTTAAATGCTTTAAGGTAGTTATCAATCTGTCGTTATCTCGTTGATGCAGACCTATAGATGGCTCATCTAGAATATATAACACACCTGAAAGTCCACTGCCAATTTGAGTTGCAAGCCTTATTCTTTGAGATTCACCACCCGACAAACTTCCAGAGCTTCTAGAAAGTGTCAAATACTTTAATCCAACATCAATCATAAATTGAAGTCTTGAATATATTTCCCTTAAAATAGGTTCAGCAATGCTAGTATCAGTCTTGCTTAATTTTAAATTGATAAAGAAAGAATATAATTTATCAATAGACATATTACAAACTTCAAAAATATTTTTCCCATCTATTTTTATTGATAAAGCAACATCATTCAATCTTTTTCCGTCACATTCAGGGCAAATATCTTCATGCATAAGTTTCATGATTTCTTCTTTAGTATATTCGCTAGCACTATCTTTAAATCTTCTTAACAAATCAGGTATTAAACCTAAAAATTTTGCATCATCGTCTGCTACAAATTTATGCAAATTATTATCTTCAGTATTTGCTCCATCTTCTCCGTTTATTAAAATTTGCCTTATGTTTTTGTCAAGTTCACGATATGGAGTATTTAGTGAAAAATTATATTTTTTAGAAAGTTTTAATAACGCTTTTTTAGCTATTCCCAAAGCATCAAGGTTCCAACCCATAATAGATAATGCACCTTCATTAATTGATAGTTTATCATTTTTAACAACGGCATCTTCACCTATTTTTAACACATAACCTAACCCAGCACACTTAGGGCAAGCCCCTATATGACTATTAAAACTAAACAAGTTAGGTTCTATTTCAGGTATAGAAATTCCACAATCAACGCAAGCATATCTAGTTGAAAATAACTTGTCTTCATTCTCAAGTTTTACCACAACTATACCATCTGACATCTGCAATGCTTTTTCTATACTATCAGTCAAACGCTTTTGAATATCTCTTTTAACAATAAGTCTGTCAATAACAGCGCTTATATCGTGTCTTTTATTTTTTTCAAGAGTAATAGGTTCGTCTAGCATATAAACTTTTTTGTCAATAATAACTCTTGAAAAACCATCTTGTATTAAAGCGTCAATTACTTTTTCGTGACTTCCTTTTTGATTTCTAATTATTGGACTAGTAATGATAATTTTTTCGCCTTCTTTAAATTCCATTACTTTATCAACAATCTGGTCAATCGTTTGCATTGAAATAGGCTTTCCACATTTAGGGCAATAAGGTTTGCCGACTCTTGCATACAAAAGTCTTAAATAATCATAGATTTCAGTCAAAGTTCCAACTGTACTTCTAGGATTGTTGGATACTGATTTTTGGTCAATAGAAATTGCAGGAGACAACCCATCAATACTTTCAACTTTAGGCTTCTTCATTTGTCCTAAAAATTGCCTTGCGTATGAAGACAAACTTTCCATATAACGCCTTTGTCCCTCTGCAAATATAGTATCAAAAGCAAGAGTTGATTTTCCACAACCTGAAACACCACAAAATACTACTAACTTATTTCTAGGAATTGTTAAAGAAATATTTTTTAAATTATTTTCACACGCACCTTTAATAACTATATTTTCTAACATAAATTTCTCCACATTTTTAAACAATTTGATTATTTATAATATTTTTAATAATTAGCAATTTTAAAATTAATT
>CASFHD010000001.1 GCA_949294455.1 uncultured Christensenella sp. | reverse complement strand
ACCATTTGTTTTTGAAATTAATATATTGCTAATTGCTTTTATTAGAGATTCATATTGCTCAATGATTTTGCTTTGGGTGTCAATGCGTTGGTCAATTAATGTTAAAAAACTAGAAATTTTAAGCTGAGTTTTTATATTAGGATAATAAACTTTATATTTTTGATATTCTTTTGCATTAATGCCCGGCTGTCCAGAACGTTCAGACATAATTTTTACCCATTTTTTGTATCTGTAAATTTTAGTTTGTTGGTAAATAAAATAAGATGAAAATTCATTTTTTACATTTGCACGAATTAGAAATCCAGCAAAATATAATTTACCATCATTTTTATTATATAAATATGATTTACCTGTACTTGCACCAGTTCTAGCAAATAATATATCATTTTCTTTCACAACACAATTTTCGTTTATAAAAGATGGTGAAACTTTTGACTTATCAATAAAATGAGAATTATATTCATCAATATCCGTTATTCTTATATATTTATTCAATCCATCAAAATTAATAGCTTCTGCACCTATACCATAATCAAATCCAGTACAAACTTGGCCAAGTGTTGATTCTTGCCATATTGTATTATCAAATCTCAAATTAGGAACTTTTGAGATGTAATTGTTGTTATGTTCCTAATTTGAGATTTGCGTGTTTTAGCTCAACATGGCATCGTTGTTTACTAAATGATTGCGTCATATTCCTAGATGAACAGAGAAAACCAATTAAAGAAATTGATAGAAAAAAAATAAAAGGACAGTATCCATACTATGGGGCATCGGGCATTATAGATAATATTAATTCATATATATTTGATGATAACCTCATTTTATTAAGTGAAGATGGGGCTAATATTTTGGATAGAAATTATAGAGTATCATTCATTGTTCGTGGAAAATTATGGGTAAATAATCATGCTCATGTGTTAAAACCTAAAAATAAAATCGATATAAATTATCTTTCAGAATATTTAGAAAATCTGGATTATGCCAAATATAACACTGGGTCTGCCCAACCTAAGCTCAATCAAGATGTATGTAAAAATATAATAATTAACATTCCAGATTATGATGAACAGCAAAAAATTGGTGAATTTTTAAGTATTATTAATCAACGCATTGACACCCAAAGCAAAATCATTGAAGATTTAGAATTGTTTAAAAAAAGTATTGAAAATCAATATTTTTATTGCGATAAAAGCAATGATTATGCAAGTTTAGGAGATATTATTACTCAGTTGAATAATAGAAATGAACAAAACAAAGATTTTGAAGTTTTGTCAGTTAGTAATAAATATGGGTTTATCCCTCAAAGTGAACAATTCGATGATCATGAAGTTGCAAGTGCAAATAAATCAAATTATAAAATTGTAAAACAAAATGATTTTGCATATAATCCAGCAAGAATCAATGTTGGCTCTATTGCAATGTTAAGAAGCAACCAAGTCGGAATAGTAAGTCCTATGTATATTTGTTTTAGAGCAAATAACAATAGAATTTTATCATCTTATTTGGATTACTTTTCTCATTCAAACAAATTTAATAATGAAGTATTAAAAAATCTTGAAGGAAGCGTAAGATTGTGCTTATCTTTTGAAAGCTTGTCCAAAATCAAAATTCATCTTCCATCATTAGATACTCAATATGAAATTGTTAAAAATTTAGATTTAATAAGTAATAAAATTTCCATTGAAAATAAAATTTTGGAAAAATTAAAAGAGCAGAAAAAATATCTGCTCTCGAATATGTTTATATAAACATGTTTTTAAGAAGATATGCTTTTTGCTTTTTATAAAGCTTAAGTATATCTTTTTCTTTTCTTAACAATTCATTGTATGTATTCAAAATTTTAACGATTTCGTTTTGATCTTGAATTATTGGTAAATTAATCTTTATTGCAGAAATAGGCTCTCTAACAATTTGCGGTTGTCCTGATCCTGAAATAATACTTTTAAAATTATAATTTTTTAGTAAATAATATAGATACATTTTATTTATTCTAGTGCATTCATCTGTATTAATAACCATAGAATTGCCTGTAATCCAAGATTTTGGCAGAGAAAGATTAACATTTCCGCATGTAGCACCACGACAGGTTATACAAATTTGTGCGTTCTCATGATTATAAAAATTATAATGTCCAATTAGCCCATTGGCACCAAAAACGGGAAATTTTCCATTTTCATTAAACTTTGATTGAGTGATTGTTTCTGGTTGGTAAACTTTGGCTATTTCAGAAAGTGCAACAACTTTACCATTTGTTTTTGAAATTAATATAAATGATTTTGCTTTGGGTGTCAATGCGTTGGTCAATTAAATCTAAAAATTCTGCAATTTTATTTTGTTCTTTAATATCTGGATATGTGATATAAGTATTAATAATTTGAGATTTAGAAATTGAACTTACTTTTATTCCTTGAATTAATGGTAATAACTGATTGTGATAACTAGGACTATTTATATAATAACCTAAATATTTAGAAGCAAAAATATTTTGAACTGGTCGACAAGGTATTGTATGCAAACCTGAAATTATTAAAGATTTATCATTAAATATTAATTCTGTAGCTTTCCCCACTGAGTAATCTTCTGCGGTATCTGCAATTATTAAATCGCCATTTTTTAGCAATAATTCTGAATATTTATTAGGAATGCTTTCATCGTTTATATATGGTATAGAATTCGAATTTGATAATACAAAATCATTAAATTTTATTAAGATATCTCCATAATGAATATTCTTTATTTTGCCTTTATTATAATTTAATTCTGCACGAGATAATGTATTATTTTTAAGTAAAACAAAAAGATTTTTAAATTTATTTTTCTCCCATTTTGAATAAAAACAAGGGAATCTCAAATTAGGAACATTAACACCTTTTTGTGGCTTATCTGCATCATTAGGGATTATATTTTCGTCATTTTTTTTATTATCAACTTCCATACTATCCCTCCTTAATTATGCCCAATTCTTTTAAATAAACCTCTATTTGCTTATCAAGTTCTGCTCTTTCACTTTCCAGTTTTTTGATATCTGCCATAACCGCGTTGATATCAATTTCCTCTTCTTCTTCAAATGTATCTACATATCTTGGAATATTTAAATTAAAGTCATTTTCTTTTAATTCTTCAATAGTTGCAAGATGAGCAAATTTTTCAATTTCTGTTTTATCTCTATAGGCATTAATAATTTTTTCAATATCTTCATCTCTCAATAAATTTTGATTTTTACCTTTTTCAAAATTTTTACTTGCATCTATAAAGTATACATTTCTATCTTTTTTATCTTTTTTAAATACACAAATACATGCAGGAATGCTTGTGCCATAAAACAAATTAGCAGGAAGACCTATTACGGTATCTAAATAATTTCTCGTTTCTACCAAATATTTTCTTATTACCGCTTCAGCCCCACCTCTAAATAAAGGGCCATGAGGAAGTACTACAGCCATACGACCTGTAGCACTTAAGCTATTAATCATATGCTCAACAAAAGCATAATCTGCATATGATTTTGGTGCCAACTTTCCTGCTCCAGAAAATCTATCATCTTTTTCCATTGAAGAATTAGGATCCCAATTAGCACTAAATGGTGGATTTGCTACAACTATATCCATTTTTCCATATTCTTTCTGTTCATCGCTTGGTGCTTTTAAAGTATCACCTTGATGAATTGTAAACTTGTTAAAATTAACATTATGAACCAGCATATTCATTCTTGCCAAGTTACACGTTGTTGTGTTTAATTCTTGTCCATAAATATGGATATATTTGCCATTTTTTTCTTTTAATTTTTCTACTACTTGAATCAACAAAGAACCGGAACCACAGGTAGGATCGCTGATATATTTTACATCTGTTAAATCATCAGTAACAAGCAAACTTAAAAGTCTTGAAACTTGTTGTGGAGTATAAAATTCACCGGCTTTTTTACCAGCGCTTGCAGCAAATTGTCCGATAAGATATTCATAAGCATCGCCAAGCAAATCTATTCTACTATCCATAAAATTAAAGTCTATTTCATCGATAGAGGAAATAAGTTTTCCAATAAGCTCACCCTTTTCTTTATATGTTTTACCAAGTTTATCTGAAGTAAGATTAACATCATTAAATAGACCAGATAATTGATCTTCCGAAACTTGCCCCTTTGTTGAATCTGAATAATTTTTAAATGCATTTGAAAGCATTTCTAATTCAAAATTTCCAGTAGATATTTCTTTTACAAGATTTTTAAAAAGATATTTTGGCTCAATGAAATAACCAAGTCCCAAATTTGAAATTGCAAGCTCTTTGCAATTTTCAGGGGCTTCTTTATAAACTTCTTCAATTGAAGCATGAAGTTTGTCTTTAAATTCACTTTCTTCATGTTCACAAATATATCTATAAAATATCAGACCTAATATATAGTCTTTAAATTCATTAGCATCCATATTCCCACGTAATGAATTCGCCATTTTCCATAATTTGTTATGAAGTTCTTTCTTTTGTTGTTGTTCTAATTCAATTTCTTTCATTATTTTTCTCCTTTACTATTAAAATTCATCAATAAATAGTTTCTTACTAAACTAGTTTTCTTTAATATTGTTTTAGATAATCTATCTCTTTTTCTGCCTAATTCATAAATTTTTCCTATTAACCTTTGCTTATCTATGCTTGGTAATTCAATTTCAATATCCTTAACATTATTTATTGAAAGGATAACAACATTAGCGCTACCTTGCATTTTTTGGTCAATATATTTTTGAAACTGTAAATCTTCATTTATAAGCCAACAAAAATAGTGTGGATCTAAAATATTTTTATTACGAATTCTAATAAGCGCAAAGTTTGATAATAGAAGATTGTTCGAACGGGTTTCATCTATTACGAAAGCCTTTCTTGAACTTAACCCAACAACGATATCTTTTTGTTTAGTTAAAACACAAGAGCTTTCTTTGCTTTTTACAACTTTTACTTTAGTCGTATTTTCTAAAATATCAGATTGTCCAACTATATAACTTAACTCTTGCATGCTGATTGAATCAAATTCAACAATTTCGTCAAATTGAGAACTTGGTTTAATTCTTGTTAAGATATTTCCTTGAATAATATCTGCTATTTCAGATAGTTTAAATCTGCCCATTTTTTAGCTCCTTTTTGAAATTTACATAAATATCACAACATCACTTTTGACTTCTGTCAATAGTTTTATTGAAATTTATTTAAATTTCTTTTAGTAAAGTGTAATCTCATCAAACTTATCAAAAAACTTTTTAATATCTATTGGCATTGAATTTAATATCCTAATTCTTTCTTTCAATGTTACATTTGTGACATTTTTCATTAATTCAGCAACTTCTTTATTTAATTCTGTAGTATCTTGATAAAATGCATAGCTTTCAACTAAATTTTTCAATTTATTCGCATCAACATTGTAATTGTTACTTATAATTTTTATATCTTTGTCTTTTTCGCTGTTGATATATTTTTCATATTCAATAATTGGATCTTTGTCGTATAATCCTTCTATATCATCATTCATAAATGAATGGACAAATCTTTCTAACAATTCTCTTTTTGATTTATCAACAATTTCTAATAAAAGCCTATTTATTTTCTTTTTTACTTTTTGTTTATTGTAATTATCTTCTTTTTGATATTTTAATAATAATTCTACTAGATAATCAAAATTTACTTTTACCCTGCCAAGTAATGATATCTCAAAATCAACATCATTTAAAACAGACTCCTTTACAGGATGTGGAGCAATGCTATTATAAATGTCTTTATACAACCCTTGAAGTTCATTGTACGTTTTCATATCCATTTCGGTTTTATTTATATCAAAATCTATATAATTAGTAATTTTGTTATAAATATGCATTAACTCTCTAAACGCATTAACGAACTCAAGTTGTTCTTTTTCAGATTTTGAATTTGCTAATTTTCTAATTTCTTTACAAGATTTAAATGCATTATTTAATTTTATAATAAGTTTATCCAGTGGTTCTATCGTAACATCATTATAAACATCTTTATCATTGTTAAAATGTGCTAAAGCTTCATCCATTGTTTTTCTAGAAGTTTGATAACATATAATATTTCCACAAATCTTATTTTCTTCATATGTACGAATAGTTCTAGATATTGCTTGTATTAATCCATGCATTTTCATCGATTTATCCAAATATAATGCACTACATCTTCTAAAATCCATACCTGTTAAACACTTATCAACAACAAAAAGAATGTCTATGTTTTTATTTCTAAAATTATTAATAACATCTCTTTCATATGCAGCGTAACTCGTTAAACTAAAATTAGAGTTGTTTTCAGGCCTTTTATTGTATTCTTCAATTATTTTTGCGAGTTTATCTTTTGCAACTTCTTTAACATCACCCTCTTTACAATCTTCATTAGCTTCGTATGAATAAATTGCTGCAATTTTTATATTATCTTTATTATAAAGCATGTATTCATAATATTTATTTAATAAAGAAATTGATTCACAAGCAAAAATAGCATTATATTTTCTCCCAAATGTTTTTTGTTCAAAGTGATCTATTACATCTTTTGAAACAAGAGCAATACGTTTTGGATCTATCATAACTTCATCATAATTTATCCCTTGAACAGTCTTATCTAAAAATGTTTCTTCGTTTTTTATTTTTATAGTTTTAACATAATCAATACAAAGTGGTAAAACATTTTTATCCCCAATTGCTTCTTTTAGCGTATAAGTGTGAACAGGTTTTCCAAAATACAGAGATGTTAATTTTGCATTTTGTGTTATTTCGTCTTCTTCAGTAAAAATTGGTGTTCCAGTAAATCCATAATATAAAGCATTATTAAAATACTTACTAATAAGTTTTCTCATTTCACCTGCTTGACTTCTATGACATTCATCAAACATAAATATAATTTTTTTATCTTTGTAATCTTTTAATTCATCTATTCTTTTACCTTTAATAGCATTTGCCATTTTATTAATAGTTGAAATAATTAATTTTTTATTACTCTTTATGTCTTTGATTAAACTATCTGTTTTACTAATATTCGTAAATTCATCAACTGATGAAGACATATATGAATTAAAATCATCAACTGTTTTGTCATCCAAATCCTTTCTATCTACCAGAAAAAATACTTTAGCAATATTTCTATTTAAACTCATATTAAAAGCGAACTTAAATGATGTTAAAGTTTTACCGGAACCAGTGGAATGAAAACAATATCCATTATTATCTTTTTTTAAACATCTTTCTTTTAAGGCTTCAAAAGCATAAATTTGATAAGGTCTCATAACATACAATCTTCTTTCTGCCGCAGAATCTATCATATAATTGAAAACAACCTTATACAAAAAAGGACAAAATAAAAAGTTCTCTTCAAACTCATAAAGTAAATTTATTGGCTCATTTTTAATGTTTGACCACACAAAACAATTACTTTTCAAAATATTTATGTCATTATTTGCAAAATATCTAGTATGTTGTTCGTTCGAAATCACGAATAATTGTATAAATTTAAATATTCCTTTATAATTTCCATCTCTTTTATATCTTAATACTTGATTAAAAGCTTGATTAATTTCAACACCGGTTTTTTTAAGTTCAATTTGTACAAAAGGAATCCCATTAATCAATAAAGTTACATCAAATCTGCCAATATACTTTCCTGTCGTATTAATTTGATGTGCAACTTCAAAATAATTTTTTTCAACATCTTTATCTACCAGTTTCAAATAAACAGGATATCCATCTCTTTTTACGATATCAATTTTTCCAGATCTCAATAGTTGTGAAGTTTCAAATATTGATTTACCATCAAGAAAAATAAGAATTTCTTTAAATTCACTACCTGTTAAAGGTTTGCCTTTTAATACTTCTTTATTTAATAGATTTAACTTATCTCTAAAATTTAAAACAAGTTCTTCATATGTAGACATCTTGTTATATTTATACCAATTTGTAGTTATTACCTTGATAAATTGATTTTCTACATCATATTCAGTCGTATATAATTCATTATGCATATCAAACTCCCTAAATCTTTAATGTTTTAAATTAAGGATTTTTAATTTATAAATCCTCATTAATATCGTTTTGACGATATATATCAATTAACTGATTGTTTGCATTTTTCCAACTTGTCCAACCATTTGCAGATTGCCCTACAACCAAAGCTGCCGCCATTGATGGAGAAGAACATTCAACATCATTCAATAAACCACCATTATGGTCTAACTTCATATCTTTTCTCACTGCTATCCAAGATGGATTTTTATATTCTTTATATGGCGCAATAGTTGAACCTTTTTTAAGAATAAATTTTCCATTTTCAACAAACATTTCTGCTTTTACTGTTTGATTTATTTCTTTAATCTTTCTAGATAAAAAATATTCTCCATCAGGTACCATTTTGATATGTATTATTTCTGTTGCATTGCTAAATACTTCTTGCTTCGTTTCATTTGTTGGATAAACTTGTTTGCCAGCAAAAGATGATAATAATTGAATTATTTTGTTTAAATCTAACGAAAATAATTCCGTGTTCCCCACTCTGCTTTTGGCAAATAAATCATCTAAAAGTTGTTCTATTTCCTCATGATTATCTACTTCAATAGCGAATTGTCTTTTTAAACCAGTAACATTTCTATATCCATTATCTTCTAAAAGTTTCATCCTTTTTTGAAAATCATTAGTTCTACCAATTTTAATTAAACCTTCAACAGCTGTAGAGCAAACATAAATTATACCTCTGGACATAAAAAACTCCTTAATGTTCCCATAATTTCTTATTATTGGAAGTTAATTAATTTCATTATAGCATATATTTTTTATTTTTGTATAAAATTATAAAACAAAAATGTTGATTATTTCCTTTTTCTTTTTTTGAGCATATTTATAGGCAAGAGATGTGCCTGATTTTGGCTGATAATAAGTAATGTCTCGTTTTGATTGTTTTCGGGGCTGCGGTTTATAGTTCTCGTTATAGTAAAAAATGCAATAGTCACTATTATCTATCATTGCTTGATTTCTTTCTACATAACTCGCTTTACCTGATGTGTATTTTGTTTTATGTTCAAATTCTTCATCAACACAAAGTAAATCAATTTTTTCTTTATATAAGTTAAAATAAATTTGTTCCCATTTTTTTCTTTCACTTTCAAGTGTGCACCCTTCACTTTTACAAGTGTATACTACTCGTTTAATATATGGATACTTATCTTTTAAATCAGTTACTATTTTATGGCAAAGGCTATCAAATTCGCTTTTACTACCAAACAAAAATGTTTTGACTTCTTTATTGATAATCATGTCTTCAATGATATTTCTAGTTTTTTCTTCTAATTCTTTTGTTAAGTCAATTTTTCTATGACCAATAAAACAACAAACCTTATTTTGCATATTTACGAAACTCCGTCAATATTATAATAAAATTTCATATTTATGGCAAACATTATTACGAAACTCCGTAAGACTAAATATGCTCAAAAAAGTAAAATAATTACGGAATATCGTTACGTAGTATAGTAATTATGAATATTGATGAAGCAATTAGAAAAAGAATAAATGAGATAGTAGAAATAAACAAAACAACTTTAACTGCATTATGTTTAAATTCAAATTTAACACCATCAACTATTTTTGATTTTATGTCAGGTAAAAGCAAATGCCCCAAAGTTATTACAATTAAGAAAATTTGTTTAGGTGCAAATATCACACTTGCAGAATTTTTTGCACGAGATTATTTTAACGGTTCAGAAGATGTTTACTGAGTAAAGGAGTTAATATTATGACACTAAATAAAGCTTTTGCTTTGAGAATAAGCAATTTATTAATCAAAAACAATATGTCAAAATATAAATTAGAAAAAGAGAGTGGTTTAACACACTCTGCACTTAGATACATTTTTAATGAAGTAAATACCGATGTAAAATTTTCAACCATCTGCAAAGTTGCAAGTGCTTTTAATATGACACTAGAAGAATTTTTTGACGATGATGTTTTTAAGCTCGAAAATCTAAATTTTTATTAAATATAAAAAGGCAATGATTATTTTCATTGTCTTTTTCTTTTTATCATTACAAAAACATTGCCATATATAATGGTAAGGTCAACATATTGTCAACTTCCCCTACATTTCCATTTACTAATTTAATTCCTTTCATATCTGGATTTGTTTTTAAAATGGTTGATAATGATTTCGCTTTATTGTTATTGGCTTTTACTTCAATTGGTGTAATTTTTGCATTTTTTGATAAAACAAAGTCTATTTCTAATGTATTATTCCTATTATAAAAATATAATTTATTTCCATTTGTATGTAATATTTGAGCAATAATATTTTCAAATATTGCCCCTTTATAAATTCCAAGATTTCCTTCCATTATTTGAGCATTTGTTCCGTCATCTAACATAGCAACAAGAAGTCCAGTATCTGCCATATAAAGTTTAAAGTAATTTTCTTCTCTGTATGCTATTAACGGCAAATCAAGAGACGTTACATTATTGCAAATGTTAACAATTCCTGCATCTATTAACCAATTTATACTACCTGAATACTTTTGACTTTTCCCATTTTTATCAAATGTACTATACATAAATTTTTTGTTTTCTTTTGCTAGTTGAGCTGGTATGCTTTCAAAACAAGCTTTTGCTTTTACCTTTTCTGTTGAATAAGCATACTTTGCTATGTCATTTTTATAATCAATTAAAATGTTTTTTTGTAAATTTAAAACTTCTTCAAAATTATGATTATTAACAAATGTGTTAACAACATTAGGCATTCCCCCAACAACAATATATTGCTTAAAATATTCTAACAATTTTAAGTTCATTGCTTTATTTACAACACTTTTATTTTCAAAACAACTTTTTATTATTGAAACAACATTTTCATCAATTCCATTTGCCCAAAGAAATTCTTTAAATGAAAGTGGATTCATTTCTAAAAATTCAACATAACCTGTTGGATATGAAGAAACCTTTTCATAGTTAATACCTAAAAGTGATCCAGAAGCAATAACATCAAATCTTTTATCTATTGCAAAAAATTTCAATGCAGTTCTTGCATTTGGACAAGCTTGTATCTCATCAAAAAATATTAAAGTTTTATTTGGTATTAAATTTGATTGCTCTGGTAAATAAAGAGAAATATTTGCAAGAATTGTTGTAATATCCAAATCACCATCAAATATCTTTTTTGCAGTTGGATTTTCAACAAAATTTATTTCTACAAAATGCTCATAATTATCTTTTGCAAATTTTTCAACTATATATGTTTTCCCAACTTGCCTTGCTCCACTAATTATCAAACATTTTTTATCAGTTTTATTTTTCCATTCTATAAGCTTGGTTTCAATTTCTCTTTTTAACATATTTCTCTCCTTATTTTTTAATATTTTATATCATTGAAATTACAAAAGTCAATTTAAATGGAGATTTTTCGGGGGAATATTTTTAGAAAATGGAGATTTTTCGGGGGAAAGTTTCGAAACTTTGTCTTTTTTTGTAAAAGATTATATCAAAATAATGATTTTAAATTATAAAAACTTAAACAAATTCACATAGTTTTAGACAATACAAAATCGACTTAGGTAGATAGTGTCATTGGATAAATTAAGCATAATTGTCAAATGGCGTCAAGGAATTGACATTTTGACATCAAAAGAAAAAACACCAGCTTATTTGCTAGTGTTTTAAAGGGTTTTAGTGGGCAGAGCAAAATCCAATTTTTGTGCTGGACAAATTGGTAAGGCGGAGGTCACGGGTTCAAGTCCCGTCATTAGCTCCATAAAACAAAATCGCTAAAAGCCTTATAAATAAAGGAATTTAGCGATTTTTTCTTTTTTAAAATTTTATTTTTGATAATGCTAAAATTTACAATTGGTGTCAAATTAGCCCCTAATTGGTGTCAAAATTTTTATATTAGTTAAATCGTTTACGCTATACTTATTGATGCCTAAAATATTTTCTTTTATCATAAATGTTTCAGTAATGAGGTCGTTTTCGTAGCAAACTTTTACTCTAGAAACTTTATTTAATTGAGATGATAAAAAGAATTTTCTTTGTTTGTTTAAATCTATTCTCATTATAACTACATCTACCAAAAAATAACCTACTATTAAAAAAATACTCGCTATTCCAACAGACCAATTATTATTGTGGTTTATAAAAGCACCAACCGATACCATAATGCCAAAAATAGTTATAAAAATTAAAAAGACAGTCACAATGTTATTTTTCTGTTTGTTTTTAATTTTTAGTAGATATTTGGTAGCTTTTAAATTATCGTCTAATTCATATTTATAACTGCATTCATTCATAAAAATATGATAACAAACTTAAAGTTAAAAGTAAATAAAAATGAGTGAAGATGTTTTTTATTTAAAAATATGATTAAATGTCATTATATCTCAAAACTGTTTAATAAATTTTCGTTTTTATCTTCAGTTATTATAAATATATCTATTGAGTATATCTAATCTATTTGTTAACTAATAGTTTTAGCATACAAGCATTGTTAATATTAAAAAAAATTAAATTTGTTTTAATTTTTTACATTTGGTCAGCAAAAAAATAATAATTTTATACTTAATAACTTTAAATTAAGAAAGCTTAAGTTCTCTGTTAAAGCTAACAACAGCATTAATAAACTTTATTTATTATAATACATTTAATTTGTATTACAACAATTATACTTAATTGTTTTTAGTTGATTTATTTTTAGTATTTTTCTGTTTGTTATTATTTTTTATTTGTTTGTTTATTTTTACGTTTTTCTGTTTGTTATTATTTTTTGTTTGTTTGTTTGTTTATTTTTACATCTTTTTTAATTTTTTCTTTATTCTTTTTGTTGTATTCGTGCAGTAATGGAACAAGTGTAAAATGAGAGTGAACTTCTTTTCTTTCTTTTTCTACACGCTCTGGCAACGATTTTCCTATAATTATATTTTTAGGCTTATCAATTCGATTTCGAACTTCAAGTTGATTGAATGGAACAGATATATTATGTCTTTTGAATTCATTATACACCCATTCTATTATATAATAATAGACGTCCCAATAGTCTTCATTATCACACCAACAATTAGCGAAAAAGTCTAGACTTGAAGTATTCATAATTTTTAATCGACAAAAAGGTGCGGGGTCAAGATATACTTTACCATTGCTTTTCATAACATTCACAACAACGTTTTTAACAAGTTCAATATCGCTTTCATAAGCTACAGAAAAAGTAAATTCTACCCTTCTTTTTTCATTTGCACCTAAATTAATTACAGGTGAGTTTACTATATCTGAGTTCGGTATAGTTATTCTTTTATTATCTGTAGTTTGCAAAGTGGTGAATAAAAAATTTATATCAGTAATACAACCCTCAACACCATCAACAATTATATAATCTCCTTTTTTAAACATATGATTTGAGACTATTATTATGCCATTAGCAAGGTTAGCCATATTACTTTCAAGCGCAATACCTATAGCTAGAATTAAAGCACTTATAGCAGTTAAGACTCCTGAAATTTCAATACCGATTATGCTTAACAAAGATAAAATCAATACTAGCCATAATACAAATTTTAATGAAGTCACTAAAAAGCTTTGAGCTATACGCTCCATTTTTGTTTTTCCTAGTACTTTTTTAATGATATTTAATAATATCTTTATTGCAAGTGAGCCAAATATTAAAACGACAAAAAACAGGCAAATATTCCAAATATTATTTGAAAAAAAATTCACAATATCTTGCCAAATAGCATTCCAATTCATATAATTCCCCTTTATTACTAAATAATTTTATAATATTGTAAGTTAAAAGTCAAACATCATTAATAGATTAATAAATAATAAAGGAATCAATGAAATCTGTAGTTTTAAGTCATAATATCTTAAAAAATATATATAACTATGAAATTATATTTTGTATTTAACTTCTGTGTTTTGAAATAAAAAAGACCAATCAAAACTGATTGGTCTTTTAAATGATTTTAATTAATCAATATAAAAGTTACTAACACCGTTAAATCCTTAAATGTTTCTAATGTAGTGCCTTCAGTACAAACATATATTTTAGCTGTGTATGTGCCATTTCCGGCATCTTCAAAATCTAATGTTATTTCTGCACTCAAAGTTTCTTCACTTGGACCTATTAATTCAGGCATTTCTTGCCCTTCTGGTAAATCTATAAAACATTGATAACTATAATCTTCAAAAGTTGATAACCAATTTACAGTTGCACTAACAGTTGTTTCGGTTTCAGCCATTCCAAGTTCTTCTCTTGTTACTTCAACACTTGGACCACTTTCTCCAATATAGAAATCTCCCAAATCCATAATGCCTGTTCCAAGTTCATCTAAATCAACTTTTAAACTAATTTGCGTGTCGTTTTCAGTTATTTCGTTATCATTATCTGTGTCAAAACAGAATGTCATAGGATATGGCGGTCTATCTTCAAATATGAAATACACTGCAAAATCTATACCTTCAATTTTGGCATATACTAACACATATTTGCCACCAACAATTCCAGTTAATGTGCCATCTGTGTCGGTCATTATATCTAGCACAAGATTATCAAGATTTGTTATAGGTGTAACTTTGTCTGAACAATACAACATTTCTTCATAAGCAGTGTTTCCAGAAATGGTAACTTGCGTTCCAGTTAAATTTGCTTCACCGAAATAACCAATAAAGTAAGGACCTGTTAGTTCGTCATATTTCATTGTCATATTGCCTAATGGACCAGCATCAGAATATTCAAGATAAAGTCTTTCACCTTCATAGAAAACTTCAAACATTAAGCTTTCATAGTCTTGAACTATAATATTTATGGACCTTGTTGCAGTGTTGTCTGATGAAAATATTTTTACTGTATAAGTTCCAATTGAATTTAATTCAAAATTGTATCTATCAATAATTTCGCCATTGAAATAATACTCAATTCTTGCATTTTCATCTTCTAAAATTATGTCTATATCCCCAAAAACATTAACTTTTTCAATAGTGTAAGAATTATTAATAATTAAATCAGTAATGTCAAGTTCTGTTTTAGCATCTGAAAATATTATTTGAGCATTAGTATTGTTTGATATTGTTCCATAAGTTTTAATATAAGCTCTAAAAGTTTTATATTGCCCATCAATGGAAATTGTATATTCTAACCAGCAAGATGTTTTATCATCAGTAAATTTTATTTCTTTTGAAGTAACTGTATAATTAGAAGTAATTTCAATATTATCTTCTTCAACAAATGCTATATCTGATAAACTATACGATCCATCTGAATATTGCAAATTGTTATCAAAACTAACTTCATAAGAATTTCCCCATATATCCGTATAATTTACAGTTATATTTGTTACATAATGTATTGGACTTTCTTCTTGCGGAACATACTCTGCTATTAAATCGAATGTGTAGGTGTAAGTTTTTTCATTTGCTGTGAAAGTGTAAACCACCTCAATTGTTTGTTGACCATCTGTTAATGTCACTGAACTACTATCATTAAACGTCATAGTTTGGTTGGTATAGTAATGGGTGTCGGTTAAACTTGGAACATTTAAAGTGCCTTCATTTGCAATAATTAAAGCAACATTTTTATCTCCTAAATTTTGCATACCATTAATCAAATTATCAAATTGGTATTTAACTTTAAATAAGAATGAATATATTTCGCTGTTATTAGAATAAATTTTAATGGTATATGTTGCGTTTTTAATGGTTGTGAAATCTTGAATTTCAGCCCCACTTTCATCAAAAATTTTATATGTGCAATCAGTATAACCATCTTTATATGTTAGATTTAAACTATTAATAACCCCATTACTTGTTATACTTATTTCATTATTGTAAATGTTATATTGTGGATTATCTATATAATTTTGTTGATAAACTTGCATTGATACCATTTCAACAGGGCAAAAACTTGTAAAACTAATTGATAAAACTTGCAAATACTCGTCATTTATATACGCATAAATATAAGCATAAGCATATTCTTCATTTTCATCTATTGAAACTTCAAAGGTTGATTGAGTTAGTTTGATCTTAGAAGAATTCATTTCATAGTATAAATCATATTCGTTAAGCAAATTGCTATCAAATGAAATTTCAAAAGTGCTTTCTCCTAAATCTCTACCATATTCCACAGAAGTTGAAGAAGATATGTCAAAAGTTTTATCATTAATTTCAATACTATCAAATAAAACAACAATTAAAAATATATCATCAATATAATTTTGAGTCTCTGTTTCTCTAATATTTAACTGCCAACTGCCCACTTCGTTAAATGTATATGTTTGTTGACCTGTTAAAACAACTTTTTGACCATTATTATAAGTTGAAACTTGAATAATGTCTGCAAATTCTTCATTAACAGTGAAAGTTAAAGTGCTACCTAAATGTATAGATTCCATTTGCAAAAATTCTTCATAAGACACACTTTCGCCATCTATTAAAATATTGCTTAATACATTAATTCGACAATTCACATTAATGGTTTCAAAGGTTTCTCCTGTAGGAGTGTAAATAGTAATTTCGACGTCATCTTTTACAATATAAGGGAATGAGAAATATGTGTAGAATCCATCATAATTAGATTTAAAATTTATAGATAGTTCATCTCCATATTTAACTAATGGATTAGCAATAAATTCTTCGTAAGAAAGAGTTTGTGAATTTATTGTTATATTTTCTATGGGGTCGAATACGCATACTACATTAATTGTTTTATAAACTCTAGTACCTATTAATTGATAATTTATAGTTATAATCGTGTCTTCAGTTATTGTGAAATTGTTTTGACTAAAAGTAAATATATCCTCATACTCTGTTTTTAAGTTAAATTTTAAATTTTTGCCGTATTCAACTGAAGGATTTGCGACAAACTCGTCAAAGGTCATTTCTGTGTCGCCAACCATAACATTTTCAAAGATGTCGTGATTTACAGTTATTGTTTTTGTGTAAACAACTTCCGCACTTTGTGTGATTTCGATTACATAAGTAAGATGTGATGGATTGACTGTTAAATTGCCGTAACGTCCTTCGTCAGTATTATATGACCATACTTTATTGCCACTTTCGTTTAAATACTCATAGTCTAAACTATAATTATAACCTTCACTGACAGAAACTTGCCATTTGTCGCCAATCTCTACTTGTGTACGAGCTTCAAATTCGCTTGCAGAAAGAGCTTTATTATTCAATGTCATAGTTAAAGGACTGTCAATAATGCTCCAATTTAATGTAATATCATTAGTTTCATTTGCTGTGTTATATTCACTCAGCCAGCCATAATTTGTTTTATCTTTTAGTGTAAATGTGATAGTGTAATCGCCGATGTCTGTTTTTGTTAAATCGCCAGACATTTGAATTATACTTTCATCAATTTCCTCAGCTAATTCTGGTGTAAAAGCAGTTCCCGTATGAATAAAACTATTTCTAACTAATTCTGGGTCAGCAATATATTTCCTTGAAATAAAGAATTGTTTAAATTCAGTTTCTTGGGCTATCCAGTTGTTGTCGCCAACAGAGAAACCCTTTACATAATAAGTTCCAACATTTGTGGGTTTAGAAATTTCCGTATACTCACTATTATAATATTTATAAGTTATATCTCCATGTGATGCTGTCACTCCGCTAGGTTCGCCAAGTGCTTCGCCGTAAGTTTTACCTTCAAAAACCAACGTGCCAGTTATTGTGTTTTGAGCTTTTTCAATTTTCCACTCAAGTTCTTGTGGCTCACCTGAAAGATAATAGTTTACATCATCATAATTAAACTCAACACCTGCCGTGTAAGTTCCAGCATTTGTTTCTGATGTTGTTCCTGTATAGTTTTTAATAGTTACACCTTCTGGAAGATTTATAACCGCAACTGTTTTTTCTTCTCCGTCATAGGTAAATGGTTCGTAAGTGTTATAATCCCAACTTGTGCCACTAAAATAAAGTGGAACTTTTTCAATTTCCCATTCTATGATAATATTGTTAATAGTACTATCATCCCATTCATAGTTTGTTGTATCAATTAATGTAAATGTTACAGAATATTGACCTGCATTAGTAGAACTTATTGTTCCGTTAACTGTAAATAAATTGTTGCTATCTTCTATGTTGTAATTAACTCCTGACTGCTCTTGACCATTGTAAAACAATCTGCCACCTTTTTGGGTAGGTGTATTTACTTTTTGTTTGTTTATTTCCCAATTTATTGTATCATCAAAATTTTTGTTAATTAATTCATAGTTTGCCGTATCATAGTTTAATGTTGCTATTGCTGAATAATTACCCGAATTCGTAGCAGTGTTATTTTCATAACTTACGGTAATGACTTCTGGCAAATTCATTAGTTTTACTTCTTTTTGCGTTCCATCATAAGTATATGGTTGTGAGGTAGAATAATCCCAATTTACTGACCACATGTCAATTTGTGCTTTATTTATAGTCCATTGTTGAGATAAAATTAAATCTTCGTCATTTATTATGTTATAATTACTCTCATCATACTCAATAATAGCAGTTGCATTGTATGTTCCAGCATTTTCTTTTATATTATGTTCATAAGAAACTTCAACAAGATTTGGAACATTTACTAACTCAATAGTTTTTTCTTCCCCATCATAAGTAAATGGATCAGAATCATCATAACTCCAACCAACATACTGAAAATCTATAGTTGCCTTATGTATAATAAGTTTTAAATTTTCATTGAAATTTTTATAGTTTAAGGTAAGATTATAGCCTTGTTCGTTAGCATTCAAATTTTGAGGCAGACCAGAAACTGTAAATCCACCATCTCCATAAACTACATTGCTAGAAGTATTATCACTATAATTTACTATTACAGATAATTTAGTACTTATCATTTCGGCGGTATTTTCATAATCGCCGTAAAAAATTTCTATTGTGTTAAATTCATTGGTTACTTCTTTTTCATCAATATAAATGGTTATACCTGTTTCAGTTATTTGTGGAGTTTTTTTCTTTCCACCGCAAGCACTCAAAATGATAGCACTAGGTAATATCATAGCCAATGCAAAGACCCAAATAAAAATTTTCTTTTTCATAAATCTCCTCCCTGTGTTATACGCAAGTTAAAAGTATTATGTGAAAAGATGTATAACTTATTATAAGTATTGCATATAAAAAAACAATAAGTCAAATTTTTTTAGAAAATATTCAAGATTCTATTAATATGTTGTTTTAATGTAGATAAAATTAATCATTTTATTTATAAACTATTCTTTTCTTTGTGCAAATAATTTAATTTTAAACTCCTATATTATTTTGAGTATCAGTTTGGACAAAGATAATAAAAAAGCCGAACTTAAGTTCAGCTTTTCATTATTTTAAATCATTGATGATTTTTTCAATTGCCTTATTGTATGTAACATCATTTATTACGCCAAGGTCTTTAAGATGTTTTAATTCGTTGATTTTTTGTTCAACAGTGTCGTTTTTAGGTTGAGTATTAATAAATTTAAGTCTTTTTTCTTTTTTCTTGTTTCCATCTACAAAATCTGGCAAACACATTACAATAATCATTAAAACAAAAGTAAAAATATTGCTAATACAAGCACTGAAAATTATTAAACAGATTCTTGTAATATTTGTATTAAGTACTCCATTTTCTTGTACAGGCGATTTTATAACTTTAGCACTAAACACAATTTCAATAATAGCAAAAATTGCCATTAACAAGTAACACACAAATAAAAAGTTAAAAACAAATGGTTGAGTGTTTAACGCTATGATAGCGATAGTAAGTGAGGCAATAAGTATTCCAATACCAAATACTAAACCTAAAATTCCAGCTACAAGTTCTGTTGTTCGTTTTATTTTATTGTACTCCATAATTCACCTCCTTTTAAACTTGCGTTAATTGAATATAACATTAAATTCTATAAAAATCAACTACATTGAGTATAATTCAATAAAAAATTGAAACAAATACAATATTGACAATTCTAATTCAAATAGAGTTTTAAACAAATATTTTATACTAAATGTGAAGGTGATATGATGAATAAAGAAGAACTAATATTTAGAATAGGAACTATTCGTAGAGAAAACAATTTGTCTGCAAGAGCATTATCTCTAAAGATAGATATGCACGAAAGTTATATCAATAGACTTGAAACGCAAAAAGATTTTTTACCTAGTCTTGAAGTGTTTTTTAAAATTCTTGATGTTTGCAACTGTTCACCTGAAAAATTCTTTTATCACGACTACAAAAATTTTGATAGAGATATGGAATTTCTTGAAATATTAAAAAATATGAGCGATGAGAAAAAAAATGCTTTGTTAATATTTATTAAATAAATCGCTTTCTATTTTTTTTATAATTTGATAGAATATCTATGGAGTTTTTTATGAAAATTTATGGCATAGAGCATATATTATATATGGTTATCACTTTATTTGTTATTATTCTCTCATTAATTTTAATCAAAATTTATGTTCCAAAGGAAAAAATAAAAATACCTATTAAGATTTTGGCAGTAATAGGGCTGATTTTAATAATAATAAATAGAATAGTCGTTTCAAAATCACGCTCTGCAAATTTTATTGATTTTATACCCGATACATTTTGTTCTATGATGGGGTTTATATTACCCCTAACTGTATTGTTTTTTAAGCCTAGTTCAAAAATCTATCAATATGCTATATTTTCTGGTTTTATTGGAGGATTTTTAACATTTGTATATCCAGATTTTTTAGTGTATTTCGATAATATATTTAACATTCATCCATTTACAGGACTTTTGTATCATACACTTATGATGTATATTGCGTTACTAGCGGTTGTTACAGGATACTTTGTACCTAGTTTTAATAAATGGTGTTCAGTTCCAATAGGATTAGCGTTTATGGTTGTGTTTGCTGTGTTTGGAAATAGTGTTTTAGGTCAAAGCAACAATATGTATTTAAACTCACCTATTTTAAGTGGTACAGGGTTAACTTGGTATGTTGTTGGGATTTTATTTATTCTACTTTACACAATTTTGTTACAAATTTACGAAATGTGCACTTTAAAAGTCAAAGATTGGTCTATTGTAAGGTTGTTTTGTAGAAAAGAAAAACAAAATTTGAAATAGGATTAATAATAATCTTTTTTAATTTTATAATAAGATCTTGATAAGACAGAATATTTATGAATTAAAAAATGATTAAGCAGTATTTATTTTAAAGTAATTATGAAAAAATAATTGAAAATATATTTTGTTTGTTTATAGAATAAATTTTCCACACAAACTTCCTTTGTACATTACAATAACATAATTGGCTGAATTTTTCAATACCTAATTAATAATTTAAAAATTATGTTTACATTTTATTTTTTTTATTTTATAATGTTATCGTTTAAATTATTTATAAACAATAGAAAAATAGTTTTATAATTTGTGGCTGAATTAATTGGTTTTTATTTTTATCAAAATTTGCAGGAGGTATAATGGCTATAAAAATAACAAAAGAGTTTGAAGGTATTTTATATGCACCTTCTAAGTATCAAATTGGGAATCCTACAGGGTGTATGTATCCGCGCGTGATTGAATTAAGACATTCTGGAAAGAAAAATGTTTTATTGGCTACTTTTGAAAATTATTCTAAAAAAGAACCTCCATTTGCACCTATTTACAGAAGTTTAGATGGTGGAATTAGTTGGACTTTGATTAGTAAAATCAAAGATGTGAAGAATAATTTTGGAATGAGATTTCAGCCTGTTTTATATGAATTGGAATGCGATGTTGCGGATTTAAAAAAGGGCACAATAATTTATGCTGGAAATTCTATTCCTAAAGATATGTCATCAACTGAATTATTGTTGTTTATAAGTAGAGATTGTGGTAAAACCTGGGAGTATCGTTCTTCTATTGCTTTGGGAGGGGCACCAATTGAACAAAACTTTAGTTTTTTAGGTCCGGTTTGGGAACCTTTTATTTATTTAGATAAATTTAATGACTTAGTGGTTATTTTTTCTGATGAAAGGTTGCATACGAAAGATAAATATAATCAAGTTATTGGTTTAATGAAATCTGTCGACGGTGGAAAGACTTGGCAAAAAGAAAAATTAATAGTAGCATTAAATAATAGTTTAAGACCTGGTATGCCTATTGTAGCAAAAATGAAAGATAAGTATTTTTTATGTTATGAAATAGTAGGCACTGAATGTAATGGAATTTATTACAAACTTTCTAATGATGGTTTAGATTTTGGTAATCCTAATGAAATGGGCATTAAGGCAACAACTAAAGAAGGTTATTTTCTTGGTAGTATGCCTTATTGCATATATACGCCAAAAGGTAATGAAGATGGAACGATTCTTTTAAATGCAAAACGAGACAATGGAGAAATAGGTTTAAATTTGGGTAGTTTTTTATTTAGTGGCGATTGTAAAACTTGGAATAAAATTCCATCTTTAATTGAATATGATAACAGAATTTTACAAACAGGTTGGAGTAAGGGAATGACGTTTTTTGATAATTATAACAAATTTATAATTTTATCTCCTGTACAATCTAATTCTAAAAATATGCATATAAAATATGCTATTGGAAATGTTATTTATGAATGATAATTTTATTTATTAAAATTTAAATTTAATATTTGACAACTATATATTTTATTTGTTATCATACAATTAGATATATTAAGAATATGCTATAAGTAGGAGTTCATATGAATGATATAGTAACTACTCAGAAATTGCGTTCAAATTCAACATATTTTATGATGTATTGCAGTAGATTTGGTAAAATTTTATCAAATATATCTATTGTTTGTCTGTTGCTTTGTGTTGCATCTATAATCACTACATTAATCTCGGTTTTCCTTATAATGTTTGGTATTATAATGATGATTTGTACACTTGGTTTAGTGTTCGCTATTTTCCCTAATTATTGGAGTATGTTAACATCAACTGGTGAATTTGTAGGAAAATTTGCTAGTTTTATGGTTTACGCTTGGAAATTTTTAGCACCTATTGGTATTATTTGTGCTATTTTATCTGTAGTGTTTTTATTGTTGGACAGAAATAACAAACACACTGCTCGAATTGTTTTTTCCGTGTTAGTTTTAATTTCTATTATTATAATTATTTTTGTTTTGTTGAGAGGGAACTAATATGAAAGAACTTAATTTAAAATTAACCGGTTCAAATGCTGTTTCAAGTGTTTTTATAGATGGTAAAAGTGTTAGATTAAAAAGGAATAAGTTTAATTCTTTAGAAACTAATTATACTACAGACAAAGATTGTGTTGAAGTTGTTATTTTGAGACAATTGGAGTTGAAAAGTAGAATTTGGTTTTTAATGGCTATGATATTCTTTGTTATAAGCATATTTGGTATATTGGATCCACCTTATGATAGAAAATTTATTGCTATAAATTGCAAATTTAAAATAAACTTAAAAGAAACTAATAAGGTCGTAGTCGCTTTTAATAATTCATCAAATGCTAAAGCTGTTGATATTAAATCAGATTGTGAAGTCGAAGTGATTGAAAATTCATATTACATTGATGAACAAGTGAAAAAGAGATATAAAATTTTAATAGGTGTGAAAATCTTATTATGGATAGCCTTAATTATAACGTTAATTTTTGTGCTAAAAAAATATTTATAAAAGGATCGCTTTATGAAGGTTTATGTTAAAAATAAAATGTTTTCTTGGGGTGGCAGTTCTGAGGTGTTAGATGAAAACAAAAATTTAGTTTTTGTTGTTAAAGGAAAAATTTTAAGCCCTACTCGAAAGAAAAAAGTTTGTGATGCAAATGGTAACATATTATATACAGTAAGAAACAAATGGTTTAATTGGTTTGTTCATAGTGCTTACATTTATGATTCTGACAATAATAAAATAGCTAAAGTTAAAGATAAATTTTTTAATTTTAAAAACGAATATTTTATTACAGGATACAAAGATGAAATTCAAATTGAAGGGAAGTTCTTTTCGCTTGAATCTAGAATTTTAAAAAACGGAGAACTTTTTGGTACAATAAGAAGAAATATTACATTCTTTGTGGATAGTTTTGAGTTGGAAGCTAATGAGGAAGATTTACCTTTTTTGGTTTCATTGGTTATTGCAATTGATAATATTACAGACAAGAAAAGAAAATAGTATTTTGATTTAAATAAATATTTGTTTTAATTGTGTAGTTATAAAAAAGTGAACGATTTTGTTCATTTTTTTATTATTTTATAATAATTCCTTTTAATTTATTTTATATTAAATCATATTTTTTAAAATATTGCAGAAAATGATTTTATGAAAATTAATCTCAACAATGTAAAATCAAGAATATTAAAAGAATTTGACAGTCCGCAAGATTTGAAAGTTAAAAATTTTTTTATATCTAACAAACAGGCGGTAATTATATATTTTGCAGAACTTTGCGATGAAATTAGAATAAATGAAGAAATTATTCGTCCAATAATGCATATTGATGAAAATATTAAAGAATTAGAATTAGTTAACAAATATTTATTAAGTATCGAATTTACAACTGAAACGGACATTATGACTGTTAAAGAAAAGTTGTTAAAAGGTCATTGTGTGTTAATTGTTGATGGATTCTCGTCTGTCATTTGTTGTAATGTTGAAAAAATAGTAGGACGAAGTATTCAAGAGTCTCCGACTTCTGTCGTGATAAAAGGACCAAGAGAAGGATTTGTTGAAAGTATAAAAATAAATTTATCTCTTATAAGAAAAAGATTGCCAAATGAAAATTTGCGTATTGATATTCAAGAAATAGGTAATATTACGAAAACTATGGTGTCTGTTATTTATTTGAAAGGCATAGCAAGTGAACAAGTTATTGAAAAAATCAAAAATAAATTAAAAAAAATTGATATTGATGGGATTATTGATAGTTCATATATTGCGGGTTTTTTGAAAGAAAGAAAATATTCAATTTTTAAGCAGACAGGCTCTACCGAAAAACCTGATATTTTATGTTCAAAGATTTTAGAAGGTAGAATTGGAATTTTAGTTGATGGATCTCCTATTGCTATAACATTACCTTTTATTTTGCTTGAAGATTTGCAGGACAGCGGAGACTATTACGACCAGCCTATTAGAGCCACTTTCTTAAGATTTTTAAGACTTATAGGTGTGGTTATTGCAATTTTATTACCAGGTATATATATTTCTTTACAAATATATCATTACAAAATTTTGCCTACTGAATTTTTAATAACAATTATGAATACTGCAAAAGATATTCCTTTTAATCCTTTTTTTGAAACAGTTTTTATAATTATTTTATTTGAAATTTTATATGAGGCAAACTTAAGAATGCCACAATATGTCGGTATGGCATTAAGTATTGTTGGCGCTTTAATTTTGGGTGATACAGCTGTTAATGCTGGTCTTGTTAGTCCTCCTGCTGTTATGATCGTCGCATTATCTGGAATTTCTTTTTACTTAGTACCTAATCAAACAGGTCAATTTACATTTTTAAGATTAATCTTTGCTATCGTTGGTGGTATATTGGGTCTTTATGGAATTTTATTATCTTTAGTTTTTTTAGTTAGTTATTTATGTAATATAAATGAATTTTCAAGCGAATATATGGCTCCTCTTTCTCCCTATATTAAAAATGACCAAAAAGACAACTTGTTTAAAAGGACTATTAGTGAAATGAGAACTCGTCCTGTATCAATTAAAAATAATAAAAAAAATTTAGTGCGGGAGGACATAAATGAATAAGAAAAAACTTAGTTTCAGACAACTAGGTATAATAACACTTTTGGCTACTATTGCATTGAAATTTTTTGCTTTACCTTCTTTAATTTATGAGGTTGCAAAAAATGATAGTTATTTAACATCAATAATTATGCTAATATTAGATGTTTTAATGACGTTTTTGGTTTATATTATTTTGAAAAGAGCAGGCAATAAAAATTTTTATGAATATGTAAAAATGTGCTTTGGCAAAATTTTTGCTAAAATTTATTGCATTGCTTTGTTATTACTATTTTTGTTACAAATTGCTTTATCTTTAGAAGGTTTACATTTCTTTATTGTAGAAAATTTATTTATTGATTTTAAATCGGCTCTTTTTGTTCTCCCTTTGGTTATCGTCGTAACATTTTTATGCGTGAATGGAGATTATAATATAGCAAAAGTCGCAGAAGTTTTTATTTGGGTGATTATTATTGGTGTTATTTTTATTATTGTTTCTAGTATGGGGAATGTAGAATTTGATTTTTTCTTGCCTATTTTAAAAGATGGTTTTAAACCTATAATAAACTCAGCATATTCACATATTGCTTGGTTTGGGTCATTTAATGTTTTGTTTTTATTCTTTGGTAGAGTTGATTTAAAGTCTAATCAAAAAAAGTTTTGGTTTTATATAATTATAACAATTTTTATCTACTCACTATTATTTTTTACATTTTATGGCTTATTTAATATCACTTCTTCTCAACATTCTTTTGCTATAAGTGATATCAGTCAAATTTCAAGTTCATCAGGGTCTTTAAATGAGATTGCTTGGCTGGTTGTAGTAATTTGGATGATTGCACAAGTTTTGCAACTTGCAATTTATGCAAATGTTGCATCTAAATCAATATCTCTACTATTTAATTGTAAAAAAGATATTCCTATAATATTAATAGGTATTTATATGATTTTTTGTATAATATTAAGTGAACAAATAACACATTTAAGAATTGTATTTTATTCTACGGGGATTAAAATCTTTGTGATAATTATAGCCTATATTTTACCATATATCTTATTTGTTGCTTCAACAATTAATTATAACTTACATTGTCGCGGAGGGCAAAAGTATGATAAAAAAAATATTTAGTTATAAATCTTTATTGTGTATTTTGCTTGTTATTATATTTTTACTTGGAATTGGTGGAATATCTGCTGAAGCACAAGGAAATCGACTAGCTGTAGTAAATTTGCTTGCTGTCGATAGTGATGGTGAAAAGATTGAAGTCGCTGTTAATATTATTACTCCTTCATCAGGTGGAAAAACGACAAAAACTTTTAGCGGAAGTGGTGAAACTATTTCAAAAGCATTGGAAAATGTTTCCGTGCAATTGGGAAAAGATATTGGACTGGCACATTGTGATGTTATGGCTGTAGGTGATAATTTATGCAACGAAGGAATTTTAAAAGTATTAGATTTTTTTACAAGAACAAAAAAAGTGGGCAGAAATGCTAAATTATTGAATTTTAATAAAGAACCTTTTAAATTTTTAGAAGCAATGACATATTTAAATGAAACATTAAATCTTGAAATTGCAGAAATAATCTCTTACAACAAAGACTCTTTAGACGCAAGTGAATCAAATATTGAAGCGTTTTATTCAGGTTATTATAGCGATATAGGGGTAGCAATAATGCCAAAAGTTGAAATAACAACTGAACAAAAAATAAATGCTATAAAAGTAAAAGCATCGGGTGAAAATTCTTCATCTAACTCAGGCAATGAAGGTTCTACTAGTGCTGGTGGCGGTAGCAGTGCGAGTGGAAGTGCGTCTTCTAGTGATGAACTATATTTTGTAAATGATGGTACAACTTCTGTTTTTAAACAAGGTATAAAAGAATTTGAAGTAAGTAGCGTTGATATGTCAAAAATAAACATACTGCATACTGGCTCTAGAAGTGGAAATTTCATTTTGCATAATGTTACTGATGAATTATATAATAACGCAGATGTGTCTATATTGATGGAGAATAAAAAACTTGATGTAGATACTTATTTTGAAGGGAATATTCCCGTGCTAAAAGTAAATATACAGGCATTTTGCACAATTGAAGAAGTTGTAGAAAATGGTAAAAATGATAAATTTTTGACTAATTATTCTAATTTTTTAAATAAATCTATTAGAAATCTCTTGGAAGAAAAAATTAAAACAGATATTACAACTGCTTTTGAATATTTAAAAAATATGGAATTTGAAACATTAAATATATATTCAAAATTTAACAAATATCATTATAAAAAATGGACTGAATATTTATCTACAGTAGATTATTATTTAGATGGAGTACAATTAGAAGTAACTGTTTCAGTTATAGATAATGCATAGTAAAATTTTGTTTGACAAAAATTATATGTTGTGTTAAAATTTACTAACTTAATAAAAACTGTGAAACTATATAGTAAAATTTTGATACAACTAAAGAGAGAGAACTCGTGGCTGGGAAGTTCTTGTCAAGGTCAAAATTTGAATTTCAATAGTGGAGTTTCCTTTCGGTAAAGCATTGCATTAAGAAAGGACGGATAAAACCGTAAAAATATTAATGAGTATAAAATTGGGTGGTACCACACTTGCCTAGTGTCCTATGTTATAGGGCACTTTTTTGTTTTAAGGAGTTAATATGTTTGAAGATATTTTAAAAAATTTTGAGAATAAATTAAACAATGCAAACAAAGAGACAGAGTTAGATGCATTAAGAGTTGAATATTTGGGCAAAAAAGGAATTGTTCAATCTTTAATGGAAAAAATAAAAACTTTATCGAATGAAGAAAAGCCAAGTTTTGGAAAAAATATGAATTTGTTAAAAGTGAATATTACAAACTTGTTGGACGAAAAAGAAATCAAAGTAAAAAATTTAATGCTTGAAAAAGAAATTAGTAGTACTGTAAAGACAGATTTAAGTGAGATTGAATTAGAAAATATGGGAAGTTTACACCCTGTTACTTTAATGCAACTTGAATTGGAAAAAATATTCAAATCAATGGGCTTTTCAGTAATTGATGCTCAAAAAGAAGTTGTTACTGAGTTTGAAAATTTTGAAGCAGTAAATGTTCCCAAAGACCACCCTGCTAGAGATATGCAAGATACGTTTTGGCTTGAAAATGGGCAATTATTAAAAACTCAAACTTCTGCAATGCAAAATTACTGTTTAAGAAATTTAGATATGCCAATCAGGGCAATATTCCCAGGCAGATGTTTTAGAAATGAAGATGTTGACGCTTGCCACGAAATGTCATTTTTCCAAATGGAAGGAATGATTGTCGATAAAAACATTTCAATTGCAAATCTTAAATATTTTATGGACGAATTGTTGCAAAAAATATTTAATGACAAAATAAATTACAGATTGCGCCCAGGATATTTCCCTTTTACTGAACCTAGTTTTGAAATTGATGTTGAATGTCGTATTTGTAAAGGCAAAGGTTGTCCTACTTGTAAAAATTCTGGTTGGCTAGAATTAATACCTGGTGGTATGATTCACCCAAATGTTTTAAGATTAGGCGGTGTTGACCCAGATAAATATCAAGGTTTTGCTTTTGGGCTGGGCCTTACTAGACTTGCACTTATGAAATATGAAATTTCAGATATTAGGGATTTAAACTCGTGTAATTTAAAAATATTAAATCAATTTAAAGAATAATTAATTTTAATTACTAAAATTATTTTAAAAAATATTTAAATAAAAAAATAAATATAAAAACAAAAAAATTAAAAATAAAATAATAAAAAAAACAAAAAATCAAATAAAATAATTAAAAATAATAAAAAACAGTAAAAAATTATATAAATCATCTAATTATTTATAAAAATTTAAGTTAAATGACAAATTAAATAAATTTAATTAGACAAAATTAAAATAATTATTAAAAAAATTAAAATAATTATTAAAAAATTAAAATTAATTATGAAAAAACAGTAAATAAAAAATTAATAAATAAAAAAATATAGATAAAAATAAAATTAAAAATAAATAAAAATATAACAGGAGAAAATATGAAAATAAGTTTAAATTGGTTGCGTGATTTTGTAGATATTGATGAATTAGACGAATTAACTTTAATTGACAATTTAACAGTTATGACTTGCGAATTGGAAGGAGTTGAATATAAAGGAAATGATATTTCTAATTTGGTTGTAGGTAAAGTTTTAGAGTGCGACTCTCACCCTAACAGCGACCATTTGCATTTATTAAAAGTAGATGTAGGAAATGAAATATTGGATATTGTTTGCGGTGCCCCTAATGTAAAAAAAGGTGTAAAAGTAGTAGTTGTAAAAGTTGGTGGAACGCTACCAGGAATGAAAATCAAAGAGAGATTAGTAGCGGGTTATAAAAGTCAAGGAATGTGTTGCAGTGAAGAAGAATTAGGCTTAAATGTTGAAAGCGAAGGTATTATTATATTAGATGATTCAATAGAAGTTGGCACTGATGCCATAAAATTGTTAGGGTTAAAAGATGTAGTATTAGAAATTGACAATAAATCATTAACAAATAGGCCTGATTTGTGGGGGCATTATGGTTTTGCTAGAGAAGTTGCATGCATATTGAAAAAACCTTTAAAATCTATTGCTAGTGTAGATTTAATGAATTTTAATAATTTACCTAAATTAAATGTTAAAGTTGAAAGCGAAAATTGTTACAGATATTCCGCTATTAAAGTGGAAAATGTAAACATTCACGAAAGTGATTATAAAACAAAAGTGCGTTTATTTTATTGCGGTATGCGACCTATAAATCTTTTGGCTGATTTGACAAATTATGTTATGCTCGAATTAGGGCAACCTATGCACGCATTTGATGGTAAAAAAGTAAATGAAATAATAGTTAAGGACCTTGTTAGCCCTACTAGTTTTATGACACTAGACAAGATTGAAAAGAAATTGCCACAAGGTAGTACTGTAATTTGTAACAAAGATGATGTAGTTGCTGTCGCTGGAGTTATGGGTGGTTTAGATAGTGAAATAACGGACGATACCAACTCAATACTTTTAGAAAGTGCAAATTTTTATGCAAAGGCAGTAAGACTATGTGCTAACGCTATTGGTACAAGAACAGACTCTTCAAATAGATATGAAAAAACTTTAGACCCTGAACTTTGTGAAATTGCAACTGCTAGATACCTATATCTTTTGAAAAATATTGACACTAATATAAAAGTAGTCAGTTCTTACACTGATATTTATAAAAAACATTATGACAAAATCGTTATTGATATTAGTAAAAAATTTATTGATGATTATATAGGTGAAGTTATTAATGAAAGTCAAATTATAGATATCTTGACAAGATTAGGATTTAAAATTCAAAACAATAATCATAATTACAAAATATTTGTCCCAAGTTTTAGAGCGACAAAAGATATAAGCAATAAATCTGATATTGTTGAAGAAGTTGCTAGAATGTATGGCTATAACAAGATACAACCTAAATCCAATATGATGCCTGTTGCTCCTACTGCTATAAATATTTTCCATGAGGATATGATGAATGCTAAAAAATATTTATGCAATAGATTTTCATATTCAGAAGTTCATTCGAATATTTGGCAAAAAAGAGCGTTAATAAAAGAATTAAAATTAAATGTGGATAAAAATGTGCAAATATTAAATTCAATTTCTGGTGATAATGAATTGAGAAGCAATATGATTATAACCTTGCTCGATGCTGTAATAATTAATAAACAAGATTTTGATAATATTAATATTTTTGAAATTGGCGAAGTGTTCAACGGTTTCGATGAAAAAAATCAAGTAGTTGAAAATACTCATCTTTGTATGGTTAAAGCGTCTAAAAATCAAGATAGCAAAACTCTTTATAAGGAATTGGCAAAAGAGATTAAAGAATTAGTTTTTGAACTAAAGTCTGTTGAAGTTAAATTTGTTGATAACTCTAAAGTTAAAGATTATATGCACCCTGTTGAAAATATGCAGATAATTGTTAATAATACAGAATTAGGTGTTATATCTATTGTTCACCCAAAAGTTGAAAATATTATTGATAAAAAATTAAGTATCGCATTTTTAGAAGTTGATTTTGGAAAATTATCCAACATTAAGAAATCTGAAATAAAAATGTCCGCGGTATCAAAATTCCCAAGCACAGATGTGGATTTAAGTTTTGTATGCGATGAAGATATTCCATATCAAAAATTAAAAGATATAATATCTTCTATGCATTATAAATTTTTAAAGAAATATAAGTTAATAGAAACATATAAAGATAAAGAAAAATTGGGTAACAAAAAAAGCATTACCATTAGATTTGTTTTATGTGCAAACAACAAAACATTGAGTGCTGATGATGTTAAAATTTTTACAGATAGGGTTATAAAAGAACTATCGAAATCTAATATTGAATTTAGATACTAAAATATCATATTATATCTTCGAATGTAAAATCTTACAAAAAAAATTAAAAAAATCAAAATTTACAGCAAAAATTACAAAATTTGCTGTATTTTTTATAAAAATTATTAAATTTTTCATATTATACTAGGCGTAAGGTGTATTATGAATAAATTGCAAGCAAGGATTGTTAAACAAAAAACTTATTTAATTTTAAAATATTTAATACCTTTTTTATTGTTGATTATATTTTCTAATAGCAATATAGGATTTGAATATTCTCCATTTTCTAGTGCTTTTTTATTCGCTTTGGTTTGGTGCAATTTTAATCTTTATATTATAAGTGTGGAATATTTTTTTGCAAATATTTTTTTTAATATGACGATTGACGCTTTGATTCTTATCTCTATGACTATAGGTGTTTTGATATTGTTTTATTTACTACACAAAATTATAAAAATTCCTATGAATGTTTATTTGGTGAGTTTGTATTACATTATTAGTCAATTTGCATTGTTGTATTTTCAGGTAGTTGAAAAAACTCCTACAAGAAATATTTTAATATATCTATTTTTTGGTATTCTCTTTTTGTATATGTCTGTGAATGTTTTGCAGGTGATTTTATATAGAAATAAATATTTAGTGTTTACACTTGATGAATATTTAAGCATTTTTGCAATAGTTACTGTTTTTGCAATTGGCGTGTCTAATTTTCACATTCAAAGTTTTGATATTTCAAAACTTGTTTGTTTGATATTTTCCTGTCTTTTGGTTGGTACGGACAAACGAACTTGGGCATTGATGTTTAGTATTGCTTTTGGTTTGGGTGTCGCTATTACATTACAAGATTTAAACTATTTAGCGATGTTTGCATTAATTACTTCTAGTTTACTTATTTTTAGAAAAGATGAAAGAATAAAATCATCTTTAGTTTTAATATTAGTAGATTTAGGTTTGTATTATTTATTTTTCAACAATATTGATGTTTTAAATTATATTTTACCTACAATAATTGTTAGTTGTGTGTATGTTCTTATTCCTAAGTCGTGGTTAACAAACCTAGAATCTAGAATGTATGTAATGAAAAATGAAAAAGGTGTAGAAAGTGTATTAAATGTTGCTAGAAAAAATATCTATATGAGATTATTAAACTTATCCACTGCTTTTAATGATATGGAAAGGATTTACAGAAGTATGATTAAAAAGCAACTCACAAAAGAACAAGTTGTAAAAATGCTTTCAAGTGATTTGTGTAAAGAGTGTTGTAAAGATTGTATTGATAAGAATAAATGTCATAAAACATATATTGAAACAGAACTCACAACTATAAATAAAATGGTTGAAAAGGCTTTACAAAAAGGTAAAATTAGCATATTAGATTTGCCAGCAAGTTTAACAGCCAGATGTAATAAAGTAAATACTATTTTAAGTGCTATTAATACAAAAGTTTTGCAATTTAAAGATTTTGAAGGTATGCAGTCTGAAGTAAATAATGTTAAAATTTTATTATCAGACCAAATTGGTTCTGTTGGAAATTTAATGTTGAATCTAGGTAAAGAAATAGACAATAACATCCGTGTAGATTACACTATCGAAAGTAAAATCATCGAAAAATTGTTATCTTTTAATATAATATGTACTGAAGTTTTGTTATATAAAACTTGTGAAGTAAATGAAAGGATAGTTTTAATTATTAAAGGTGATAATGCTTATAATCAACAAATTGAAAAAGTAGTAAGTTCTATTCTTAAAAAAAGATTTGAAGTTGTGAAAGTATCCCCTAGCGACACGGAAGATTTCTATTCGGTAACATTATCTCTTGCATCTAAATTTAATATTGTTTTTGGAGTCGCTAAAGAAACCAAATTGGGTTCAACTGCTAGCGGAGATGCGTATAGCGTGATTAAACTTAATAATTCGAAATTTTTACTTGCGCTTTGTGATGGTATGGGCAGTGGAGTTGAAGCTCAAATTATGTCCGCTAATACATTAAGTTTAATAGAAAGTTTTTACAAGGCTGGGTTTGATAATGATAGTATTATAGAAAGCGTAAATAAATTATTGTCGGTAAATATAAATGAATGTTATTCTGCATTAGACCTTGCTATAGTTAATTTAGATGATGAAACTATTGATATTATTAAATTAGGTGCTCCATTCAGCATTATAAAGCGAAAAAGTTCAGTTGATAAAATTGAAGGTAGCGCAGTTCCTATTGGTATAGTTGATAAAATTAAAGTAAATACAATTAGAGTATCAATGTCTTCTCAAGATATTTTGATTATGGCAACTGATGGTGTTACAGACGCTTTTGATGGTATTGATGAAATGATTGCGTATGTGAATTCAATTGCTAGTATTAATCCACAAATAATTGCAGAAACAATAATCGAATATTTAAAAGAAAAAAATATGCAAGCAAAAGACGATTTAACTGTCTTAGTCGCTCGCATATATTACAGAGGTTAATATAAATCCTTAGTATAATTTATTTTATATAATTCTGTTGAATCATCTGTTACTTTTACATCATCACTTATTTCAACATCTGCAATTAATAATATCTTTTTACCATTTGCTAATACAGGTATGTTATTCCTAAGTCTTTTAGGAATTTTTTTCTCTGTAAAGTAATCTGCCAATTTTCTTTCAGTTGTTGATTTGAATGGTTTAAATAAGTCGCCTTCTTCCATAAATCTCCACTTTGCGTTTTCTGGTATTCTAAAGGCATCTACTACTTGTTGATTTTCCTTAATTTCATTAAATACTTTTGATGAAACGACTCTAATTCCACCAAATCCTGGAATGTAAGTTTTGCCTTTTTTGAAAGTGTAGTCTAATTCAGTGGTTTTATCAGTTTTTGGTGTAAAAGTTATGAAATCGTATTCTTTATAAACCTTTATGCCTTCAGGTAAATTAATAGCAGATCCATTTTTTGCCTCTATTGCAAATTGTTTGATAATATTTATGTGTTTTCTTTCAATATCTTTATAGGTGTAATTTGATAATATTTCTAATAATATACGATTTATTATTGCTGGTGGAAATTGTATCATAGATATTGGCAGTCTTATAACATCTTTATTTTTAATGTAGGCGTTTTTTGGTATTTGACTATTAATATACTCTAAATCTTCTGTGCAATTATCTTTAAAGTTTTGCAAATTCTTGTCGAGTGCTGGGAAATGTTTTTTAATCATTGGAATAACTATATTTCTTAAAAAATTCCTAGCATAACCGTTATCTTTATTTGTTTCGTCTTCTACAAAACTTAACACATTATCAGAATTATATTTGTCTATTTCTTCACGAGAAGTTGATAGAAATGGTCTAATATAAATGCCATCTCTAATAGGTGACATTCCTTTAGCACCTGTAATTCCAGAACCTCTAAAAATATTTAATAATATTGTTTCAGTTTGATCAGATAAATGGTGAGCAAGTGCAATTTTGTCAACTACACCTTTTTGAACAAGGGCTTCAAACACTCCATAGCGTGCCTTTCTGGCTGCTTCTTCTGTACCTATGCCTTCTTCCCTTGCAATTTTCAATGCGTCAACTTTAAATTTATAAAGTTTGATTTTATTTTCTTTACAAAAATCTTCAACAAATATTGTGTCCATTGCACTTTTTTCGCGTATGCAGTGGTCAACATTTATAGCAAGAACTTTACATTCTAAACTATCTTTTATGCTGTTTAAATAATGAAGTAAGGCAATACTATCCCTGCCACCGCTACAAGCAACACCAATAATTTCACCTGGTTTAATAAGTTGATTTTTTATGATATAATCGTAAACTTTTTCCATATTATTCCTTTTAAAAAAATTAACTATCAACATTATATATCAAAAATATATAAAAATCAATAGTTAATTTTAATTATAAATCAAGTTTATTCATTTTTTGAATCATCTAAATCTTTATCATCTATTATTATTTCTTCAGGCAAGTTAGATGTTGTTGAAAGATTTTTATTGCTATCATTATTTTCTGCATCTATTTGTTCGTTCTTTTTTATATTATTTGGTTTTTGTTCAAATTCACCAGTTATTACTTCTTTGGGAACTGACTTATCGTAAACTTTTTTATTTTTTTTCAATTCAATTTTGAAATTCATTAGTTTTAATGTGTAGTACACTAGAATAAATATTGCACCCATTAAAGCAAGGAATAAAATTACAGAAAATATCCATTCGTAATTATATAATAAAACTGTGCAAATGTCGTTTATAATAAAGGCTATAGCTACGATAGTTGTAGAAGCAAATTGAGTTATGTAAGGCAGTTTATTTTTTTTGAAAAAGTCGTTATCATTTGATAGCATTTTTAATGAAATCATAACAAATACCAAACTAGCAACTAAAGGTATTGTAATAGATAATCCTGTTAAATAAAAATATTTTACAGATAATGCTATCAATAAAGTTATAAAGGTGTACAAGTATAATCTGTTTGTTTTTTTGTCCATATTTTCTCCTAAAATTAATTTTATTATATAATATAACATATTTTTGTCAAAATGTAAAGAGAATGTCAGTCTATTGTCATAAATTTATAATTTCTTATTATTATATATGAATGTTAAACATTTTAAATGAATTAGAGTTAAACAAATTAGAAATTTGGATAAATAAAAATTTAATTGAGTGTAAAGTTGCAAAATTCCAGATTGATAATTTTTTTGATAATTTAGAAAATAAGGCAAAAATTTTATCAGACAAATTAAAGTGTTGTGAGCAAGTTATCCACAATATAGAACAAATTCACAATACTATATATTCCATAAATTAATAGTTTTTGCTAATAAATACACAATTTTTTCAAGTTATCCACTGAGTTATCCACATTTCCACTGATTTTAGGTCTTTTTTCTACGCCATAAATTTTTATTGCTGTTTGTGGCTTATAAGTATCATGTCTTAACAACTCTTTATTTATTACAACTCCGTCTTTAATTGTTAGTCTATATGAATTTACAACATATCCGTCTATATGCTTTTTTAAGTAAAAAAATTCGTCATCATAAATAATTTTATCAGTGTATTTTTTCTCTTTATCATATTCAATTTTCTCGTTGTCGCTGGATATTGTTTTTTCAATATTAGAAATTAATTTATATGATATATTATCTATTTTATAACCATAAAATTTCACGCCTATTTCATTATTTGAAAAGGTTGTAAAAATATATACAGGATATTGACTTGTATTTTTGAATTTTAAATCTGCAGTGCCATAATTTACCATAGCATCTAACCCTATTGGTACATACGATACTCGTTGGCTGTGATGAAAACTTATAATTGGGGTTAAGCCTGCTAATAACATTGCATTATATACTGTTGTTGAAACTTGACATACTCCGCCACCTATTCCTTCAACAAATTCTCCATTAGTTATAACTTTTGCTATTTTATAACCTCTATTTTCAGTTCGGTTTCCAACTATTTCATTAAATGAAAAGGTTTCATTTGGCTGTAAAATTTTCCCATTTATAGAATTTAGTGCAAGTTTAATATTATGTTTTCTAGCATTTGATGAAGTTGAAATGTTTGTTTTAAATTCACTTAATTTATTTGTTTGCAATAACAATTTTTCCTTTGTAATCTTTGGCATTGTTTTTATTATAGGAATTTCTAAATCTACATAATTAGTTTTTGTGTAGGCGATATACATCATCTTAAATAATTTATCTTTATCTAATGTTATTCCAACTATTTCTTTGTTTATAGTGATAGGATTATTGCTGTATTTATTTATTTTTACGCTTGCATCTGTGGATTTTGTGTTTACCCATTTTTCAATTTTATTTATTTTTTCATCTAATCCTGGGAAAATATAATTGAATGCAATATCAAGGTCTAATCCTAAATTAATTGCTCTATTTAAAATTTGAATTTTATCGGATTTTGAACCATTTCTTTTATATTTTGAAATTTTCTCATTAATCATAAAAACTTTAGAAAAAATTTTGAATTCTGATGCACTAAAGTTAAAATGTTTTCCCTCATAATGCAAATCAAAAAATGTAGTATCTTGTGTAGTATTTTCTAAAGCGTGTGTAGTATCAATATTAATCATTAGACTAGTATACGAAAAAATAATTATTGCAAAAATAATTAACAAAAATATTAAAAATTTTGTGATTTTATTAAAAAAATGATGCATAATTACCTGATTTATAAAATTTTGTCGAATTTTATACTTTTATTATGCACGCATTTATAAAACTTATTTATTATCGTCATTATCATTAGGAGCGTCTAGTTTGTTAGTACTATCATAGTCAACGCCTACTACGGTGGAAACATCTGATAATTTTTTTGCAATCTTCTTTGAAGATTTAGTGGCTTGCTCAATTGTGTCATTAGCATCTGATATTTTGTTTTGAGTTTTTAAAAGTAGTGAAACAAATTTTTCAAATTCATTTTTAAATTCTGATAAAACTGACCATATCTCACTTGAACGCTTTTCAATAGACAATGTTTTAAATCCCATTTGCAATGAATTCAAAAGTGCGACAAGTGTGGTTGGTCCAGATACAATTACTTTACATTCGTTTTGAACATAATTTATAAGTTCAACATCTCTAACTACTTCAGCATATAAGCCTTCAATTGGCAAAAACATAACTGCAAAATCTGTAGTTGCTGGCACCATTATGTATTTTTCTGATATTTTTTTTGCTTCTTCTTTAATTCTTTTAGCAATGGCTTTATGGCATTTATCCATTTCTTCAATTAAAGCCATATCTGATGCTTCTGCTAGTCTATAATAATCATCTAAAGGGAATTTACTATCTATTGGAAGATATATCTCTTTATCATCTTTTCCTGGCATTATAACTACGAAATCTACTCGTTCGCGAGAGTTTTCTTTAATTTGTACTTGCGACATATATTGACTAGGAGATAATATTTGTTCTAAAAGGCTGTTTAACATTACTTCGCCCCATACACCTCTTGTCTTTACATTCCCTAACATTTTTTTTAAATCTCCAACACCGTTGGCTAGCGCTTTCATTTCTCCAAGACCTAAATCTACGTGTTCAAGGCTAGATTGTATTTTTGAAAAACTTTCATTTAATCTTTGACTCAACGAATTGTTTAATTTTTCATCTACGGTTTCACGCATTTGTTCTAATTTTTTTTCATTTTCGACACGCATTAAACTTAACGATTTATTAACTTCATCTGTCAGTCTTGCGATGCGAACTTCATTTTTGTAAATTAAATCATCTACTTTTTTCTCGATATTTACAAAATCATTTTTTTGAGTAACCTGAATTGAATTTATTAAATTATGAGTGGTAGCTTCACTTTTTTGAAGATTAGAATTTACATTTGAATTAAGTAATGATGTAACTTGAATAAATTGTTCTTTTAAGTTTGCAATGTCTTTTGAAAAATTTTGAACATCTATTGATTGAGAATTGTTGTTAGATGATTTGATTTTTTTAATAATTACAAGAAACAAACCTGTTATACATATTAAAGATATAGCAGAAATTATAAGTAAAAGTGTGGTATTAGTCATATTTTTTCCTTTTGTTATTAAATATAAATATTTTTTGATAAAATGTAAAATAATAAATAATCATTCTATTAAAGAATGGCAATTAACATTATATCAAAAAACATTTACAAAATAAAATAATTTGGGTATAATATTATTATCTAAAATTAAAAAGGGACAAAATGTTTAATATAATTGTAAATCCTATAAAGAAAAAAGCAAAAAAAGCAATTAAAACAATTGCTAAATATTTTAAGAAAAATGATTTGCCATTTCAAGTCTTTTATAGTGAAACTAAAGGTCAAACAATTGAAATTGCTAAAAAATTAAGTCAAACCGAAACAGAGTTTATTGTAATAGGCGGAGATGGAACATTGCACGAATTTATTAATGGTGTTGAAGACTTGTCAAAAATTAATCTTGGAATTATACCAGCCGGCACAGGCAATGATTTTTGTAAAGCCATTAATTTACCTAAAAAGCCTTTGAAAGCATTAGATATTATAATGCAGGGAAATGTTGAAAAGTTAGATTATATTGAATGTAATGATAAAAAGGCTATTAATACTGCATCTTGTGGTTTAGATGTAGATGTTATAAAAAAATTTAATTCTTCTAAAAGAAAGGGTAAATTTACCTATTTAAAATCTGCCATAAGTGTAATAGGAAAAGTTGATGGATATACCTTTTCATATAATACTGATGAAAAATCTGAAAAAGATAAAAGAATGTTATTGTTAGCAATATGTAATGGTGAATATTTTGGTAGTGGAATGCATGTAAGTCCGTTATCCAATTTGCAAGATGGGTTATTGAATATTGTACAAATAGATTATTTGCCACCTAGAAAAAGATTATTTTTATTATCATCATTTTTAAAAGGTAAACATATATACAAAGATTTTACAAAGCAAATATGGGCAGAAGGTATTGAAATTAGTAAAAATGATGACCAGCCAATAACAATTAATTTAGATGGCGAATTGTATGAATATGACAAAGTAGATCTTCGTTGTAACAAAATGGGATTAAATCTATATATGAATAAAAATAAGGACGTTTAATGAGTCCTTAAATCTTTATTTGAGAATAATACAGTCAATGATACTTTTTTCAAAAACAATCTCGAAAAAATTCGCATATCATATCTGTCCAACAAGTCTTCTCTGTCAAGGTTTGTGGAAATCAAGGTAGCCAAGCCGTTTTTTTGTCTTAAACTAATGATATTGTATAAATATTCAATAGTTATATTTTTAATAATAGGCTCGCACCCTAAATCGTCAATTATCAGTGCTTTACAATTTAGGTATTCTTCAAGTAAACTAGGTTTTGAAAAATGATAATTTTTGCATTCGTTAATTAATGAAAATGCTGTAGTAAAATGAACATTTACACCCATTTTTAAAAGTTTTGAAGCAATACATTCTAAAAGGAATGTTTTTCCTGTTCCTGCCTGCCCTATGAAGTTTATATTTTTAATTTGTGTGTTTTCAAAGTTGTCAATCCATTTTAGTATTACATCATAAGTTTTTTGCAAATTTTTGTCGGCGTTTAGAACTCGTTCATCGCTGTTTTCAAATGTTTGCAAACTAGTTGCTGATTTTGAAAGATTTTGCAACTTAATATTTACCTTATTCATAACACAAGAACAGTATTTTCCATTAACTATTCCTCTATCTTTACAAATTTTACACTCGTAATTAGGAAATAAAGAATTTTTGTCAATGTTTAATTTTTTTAATACATTTTCAAATGCCAGTTTTTCAATATTTAAATCTTGCAAAGCAATATCTACATCAATTGATTGATGTTTTGCTTTTGCATAATTAATTAATTTTTTATTGTAATTTTCATACGCATTTTTAAATTCAAGATTGTTTAAATATTTTTGCAAAGCAACTTTACAATCAGTTTCAATCTGTTCTCTTTTTATTTTTTGTTCGCTTAAAACTTGTTTTAATATTTCTGCTTTTGTCATACATCAACCTCGTCCAAGTTGGTAATTAAACTGTCTAAAAATTCTTTTGAAAAATTAGTTTGTTTGTAACTTTCATTTAATTTGTCTTTTTGCGTATTTGGTGCGTTCTTTACAGTTTGACTATTTGCTTTTGCCTTTTCAATAGTATTAATTTTTAAAGTGTACCAATTAGATAACAATTTGTTCATATATTGCATAGGATTTTGAGTACCTGCTGACAAACTTGTTGCATAACTAATCAATTCATCATCAAAATTCCAATCAGAAATCCAGGTTTTGTACATAGCCCTATCATAATTATTTACATTTCTTAAAATATTTAGGTTAAATAAAATCTCTTTAATCTTTGTATCATATACAGCAATGTTTTCAAGATATTCCGCAAAACTAATTACATTGGTAATTCCTAACGAATACATTTTGCCAACAAAAGCGTTAAAAGAATCAAGCGTTCTTATTGAGTGTTTGAAACAATAATCTGCCATTTGCGTTAATGTTATTTCATCATAACCCATATTAATAAATGGTATTATATATGTATCAACAACTTTTGAAAGGTCATCATAGTATAAGCCCAAACTTTTAACCACTTGTTTTGCGGTGTTGAATAAATCTGATTTATTCTTTTCATAATCATCAATTTCTTTTATTGAAAATAATTTCATTTCATAATATTTCATCAGTTGATTATCAAGGTCTATTAAATCTAATCTTTTTCTGATTCTAATAGTTTTTGGTATATGCAGTATGACACTCATATCAAAACCCAAAGTTTTTATCCATTTATTCAAATATTCTCTGTCATCAATAGTGGCATTTCTTTTTATACCTAAAGCATTAAATAACAAATTCAAGTTATCATCAAGAATACCTAAACTTTCAATTTTCTTTTCAACATCTTCAAAATTTAAAATTCCCTCTTTTGCCCAATTTTTTGCAACTGTGGAAATATACGAGCGACTTACATTTTCGCCCTTTAAATCAGCGCAATATTTAGCAATCATAATAAGAGCTTCTTGAGTTAGATGATAGTCTTCAATAATTCTGTAATATTCGTCTAGTTCGGTAGGAGTTAGTTGGCGTTTAGAAATAATTTCTTGCATTTGAATATTAAAATCTTTGTAAACAGAAGGATTATAAGTACGCATTTTAATTTTGTCTTTGTTCATAGGTAAAAATCTTATTTCAACAGGTGAAATATTTAAAACTTCTACAAGACCCAATTCTTGCCAATACATAAAAGCACTAATTATATCATCTTCACAAACATTTAAAATATTTGCAAAATACTTTATGTTATTATTTGGGTTATTAGGATTTTGACATAATGACAGCCCTAAAATATAAACTTTAGCACAAATGCTTGGAGATTCAGGCATATATTCGAAAATAAATTGGTTATCTAACAATGTAGATGTCTTTTCTTCGTCAATTTTGCTAAAACTACAAAACGCCATTTAAACCTCCTATAATTTATGACCTATATTATACATAAATTTATATAAATTGTAAATAAAAAATGAATAAACTTTATTAAACTTTAATACATTATAGAATGAAGAAATTAAAAAAAATAATAATATTAACTTTATTAATTATATGTATTTCTACAATATTTAGTGGTTGCAAAAAAGAAGATAAACTAATTGAAGCACCTAAAAATATTTCAACATATAACATTGATATTGATTTTGACAGGAATACAAAAACGCTAAATGCAAAACAAACCCTAAAATATGTAAATAGGTCAAATGATATATTAAAGGAAGTATATTTTCATTTATATCCTAATAGTTTTAGCGAACTAGTTGAAAGTCCTGTAAGTTCTAATAATTATTCAACTTGCTATTATAATGGTAAAAGTTTTGGTAAAATTGAAATTACAAGGTGCAAGTTAAATGGTGTAGATATTAGTCTAAACTATGCTAGTATGACAAAAGAAATTGCAAGCATTTTGATAGATATTCCATTTTACCCAAATGAAAGTGTGGAAATATATTTTGAATATAATGTGATATTGCCTAACTGCAATCATAGATTCGGATATGGCGAAAATACATATAACATTAATAATTTTTATCCTATAGCCTGCGTGTATGAAGACGGAGTTTGGGATACGCACACTTACAACAAAATAGGCGACCCATTTTATAGCGAGGTGTCAAATTATGTAGTAAACTTTACAGCGGATAGCGATTTGACATTTGCTTTTTCAGGTAACATTAATAGCAAAACTAAAACAAATGGAAAAACTTGTTACGAAATATCAAATAATGCAATTAGAGATTTTAGTATAGTGGGTGGCGAGAATTTAAAAGTTCATTCTACTACTTACAATGATATTAATATAAATTATTACTACACAGACGATGAAAATTATCAAAAATCTCTAAGTTGTGCTGTGGATTCGATTAAGACTTTTAGCAATTTATTTTGCGAATATCCGTACGATAATTACAATGTAGTTCAAGCAGATTTTTGTTATGGCGGAATGGAATATCCTAATCTTGTTATGATATCAAATTCAATTAAAGACTATGACGATTATTTGAATTGTATAATTCACGAAACGGCACATCAATGGTGGTATTCACTTGTCGGTAATAATGAGTATGATGAGGCTTGGCTAGATGAAAGTTTGACTGAATTTTCAACCGCTATATTTTATGATTATAATGACGGATACAACAAATTAAGCAGTGATATAGTTAAAGCGTGTTATTCTAACTTTGAATTTTATGTAACAGTTTATCAAGATGTTTTAGGCGAAGTTGACACTTCAATGAATAAAAATTTGGATGATTTCAGTTCAGAAGTTGAATATGTTTACTCTGTATATGTAAAAGGCGTTATGATGTACGATAGCCTTAAAAACATTATTAAAGATAAATTAATTACCGCACTGTCTGTATATGCAAAAAGGTTCGCATATCAAAATGCAAACCAAGATGATTTAATTAATACAATAGTACAAAGTTCAAAAATTGACTTAAATTCTTTTTTTGAAAGTTGGTTGAATGGAAAAGAGAGTGTTATTTACTAATTGCTCTCTTTTTTCATTTCAGTATTAGTATTTTTTTTGCTTTTAAAATCAAAGACAAAATGATTGAAAATTGTTGATATTAATACATATACACTAGAAACTCCTACAAGAGTATAAATAATTCTGCTAAATAAATTTGCTTGTGTGCCAAATATTCCTGCAACAAAATCGTATTGCAACATTCCTATAGTAAGCCAATTTAATCCACCTATAATTGTTAACACAAATGCAATTATTTTAAACGCTTTCATAATATCTCCTTTTTATTTATCGTGCGTTAAAAGGTTTAATTTATTCAAATCAAGTTTTAAAAAATTTTAAATTTTGTTGTTTTTTTTGTTTGACTATGTCGAAAATTGTTTGGTATAATTTTATTGTAAAATTTTGATGGGGTAAATTTCTATTTTTCATTATCATTTTTTAAGAGGTTCTCTTTAAAAATTTTGCAGGCTAATATCCTAAACTATTGGTCAGTTTCCTAAAACTAGTTTGACTAACTTAAAAAGTTGATTTGGACAATCTATAGTCCGGTTGGCAACTAACCTAAAGTTGCAACAGAAAGTTAAATTGTATTTGGTGCACCAAACAAATATCGGTTTATCTTTCAAAAAAAATTTAATAGGGGGAAAACAAATGACAAGATTTAAGAAAATGTCAAAAAGTACATTGGCTATTGTTGTTCTTGTATTGCTTTTAACTTGTTCTGTTGCCTTCGGCGTAACTTACGCTTATTTCACAGGTACAGCAGGTTCAACTGCTCAACCATTTACAACAGGCCACATCACTTTGGGACTTAATTCTACAGCAAATTCAGCTATAGAAACAACTGCTGTTGTTCCAGGTGATACTTTGTTTGAAAATGTAACCGTTTCAACTCAAACTGGTTATGTTTATGCAACAAATTATGTTTCAGAGCCAGCAACACAATATTATACTTACAATGCAGCAACTCACACTTTTGAAGTGGCTGAAGTTGACAGTCAAGAAACTCTTGATGCTGGTCAATACTTTGTAGCAAGCAGTGAAGCTACTAACATCAAAATTTATTTTGAACTAGTAGTTTATATTACTGCAGGTGCAGGCCAAACTGACCCATTTGATGCTAAATACTTAGAATTAGTTGCATCTGATACTAAGTTTACACCACTAAATGCAGCTGGTGAATCAGCTAATTTATCAACAACTGGTTTAAGTGAAATTTATTTCGTTTATAACCAAGCTGTTGAGACTGCTGGTACATTCAATTTAGGTAGTATTAAAATCAAAAACGACACTCCAAACACAGAAATGGACAAAGACTTCAATATCGCATTCGAAGTTAGAGCAATTCAAGCGGACAACCTAGAAGAAGAAATTGTTGACGCTCAAGACATTCGTCTTGCAATCGAAAAGTACTATAGTGTTGCTGGTGGCGCTGCTAATTAATTAAAAGCATACCAATGATAAAAATAGAATTTATACAAAATTAAATCTTGAAATTATTTAAAAAAGTGTTATTCACTATAAACATATTTAGTCTTGGACTAAAGTGCTGTAACTTAAAAAGAAAAATTAGGGGATTTTCTGTAAATAACGCGTTGTTTGCGTTATTTTTTTGTTTTTTAAAATATTCAATTGATTATAAAACTATTGAAAATAATACATTTTGTGTTATACTAATAATATGTTAGAAAATCTAGATAAAATTTTAAATAGCATATCGTATGAATGGGGTAATCCAAGTCAAGCATATTTGTTTGTAGGCGAAAACTGTGATGATTTAAAAGAAATTTCTACTGCTTTTTGTGAAAAAATTCAAGGTGGCAAAACACCAGATATAATGAAATACGATTTAAGTGTTTTAAAGGTCGGCGACATTAGTGCTATAATTGATGAAAGTATTAAAAAACCTTTTGTTAGTAATTATAAAATTTTCTTAATTTTTAATGCGGACAAGATTTTAGAACAAGCACAAAACAAGTTATTAAAAACGCTTGAAGAACCTAATAAATACGTGATTTTTGTTTTAACGACTACCAACCCTAGCAAACTTTTACAAACTATTTTATCGCGTGTTAAAAGAATTGATTTTACTTTACAAAAAAATTATTCTTTAGATAATACTAAATTAATTGATGATATGATGAAAAATCTAAAAACAACATCTGATATTCCACGAGTTGTTAAAGAAAACACTTTGACAAATGATGAGTTTTTTGAAAGTATTCAAAATTATTTTATACTTGCTAGTAATAAACAGATTGAACTTTCGGGCTATACCGACAAAGCTGTTGCAAGAATTTTGCAAAGGATTGAAGAATTTTATATAAAATTTAAAGCAAATGTTAATTTTAATTATTGTCTTGATTTGTTGTTGTACAAAATTTTGGAGGAAAAATATTTATGCAAATAGTCAAATTAGATTTATTTAAAAATGGTATAGGATATGTTTGTATAGATGGCGAAATAAATTTAGGCGAACATATTATAGTTGAAGGCTCTAAAGGGTTAGAACTTGCCACTGTTTCTGGTTTAAACTCTAAATACGATACTAATTTTGAAATGTTAACATTTTTAAAAGTTGCTAATGATGATGACATTAATAATGCGTATAATCTTTTTTTAGAAGCACAGAAGTTAGAAGATAAAGTTAGAGAAATTATTCGCGCTAATGGGATTGATTTAAAACTTTGTTTTCTTAACTATAATCTTGACAAAACAAAACTTATAATATATTACACTGCAGACGGCAGAGTTGACTTTAGAAATTTAGTAAAAATCTTGGCTAATAATTTCCATACACGAATAGAAATGCGTCAAATAGGCAATCGTGATGAAGTGCAAATTATAGGTGCTATGGGCAGTTGTGGGCGAGAATGTTGCTGTAAAGTGTTTTTAAAAGATTTCGATAAGGTCAGTATGAAAATGGCAAAAAATCAAAGTGTATCTTTAACACCTAGCAAGATTAATGGTATGTGTGGCAGACTTATGTGTTGTTTAAAATATGAAGACGACAATTACAAAGAAGTTTTATCTAAAATGCCAAAAGTAAATTCTTTTGTGTTGACTTCCAATGGAAGTGCAAAGGTTGTGTTTTTAGATATTTTGCGTGAAGAAGTAACAGTTTTATATGAACAGGGCGATGAAACAGAAAAGAAAACTTTAAAGTTGCAAGATATTAGTTTTGATAAATCTGTGAGTGGTTTTTATGCCTAAGATTGAAGTTTTTCCTAATGGATTAAAAGTATATCAAGACGAATCGGGCTATAAATTTACAAGTGATGCCATAGAACTTGCAAAATTTTGTAAGATTAAAGGTAAAGATAATGTTTTAGAACTTTGTGCCGGAAGTGGTGTAATCGGTTTTTATTGTTATGACAAAAAACCATTTAATAGTTTGACATTTTGCGAAATTCAAAAAGAAAATTGTGAAATAATTCAAAAAAATATTTCCTTAAATAATTTAGATGACGCAACAAAAGTTATAAACTTAAATTTGAAAGATTTAAAGTCAGATTTTGAATATGATGTGGTTATTTGTAATCCGCCATATTTTAAAAATGAAGGTAAACATTCAAATAATAACAAAATTGACATTTCAAGGCGAGAAGTCGAATGTGAATTTATAGATATTGCTAAAAAAATAAGTCAACTTTTAAAGTTTGGTGGAAAATGTTTTATTGTACACACTGCAATGAGGACGGCGGAAATTATAACTACTTTACAACAATTTAATCTTATTGTAAAAAGAATCAAATTTTTATACGGCAAAAATAAAGCAGAATCTGTTTTAATCGAAGCGGTCAAGGGTGCAAATGATGGTTGTGTTGTTGAAGTTTGATAAGTGTATATTGAATTTTAATTATAAGACTTAAATATTACTTTAAATTTATAGAAATTTATTTTAATATCAACGACAGAATACTAACATTATTATTGCAAGTTAAAATTAATAATAAAGTGTTGATTTGCTGTAGTTGTGTAATTAAGATAAACAAGCGAACATTATTATGATATAGGTATTATTTAATTTAGTTAAGATAAATAAGTGAAAATTGATATGATAATAATTTTATAGTTTAAAATGTTATATAATTCTTAATATTAAAACAAATTAAATCTAACAAGTTATATTAAGATATGATGACTTAAATAAAAGGTGTTAGTATGAGTGAAGATAAAAATTTAGAACTCTTGTTCAAATTTATGGTTGATAGTCTTGACGACAAGTTAAAAAAAATCGAAAATTATGACTCGTTTTTTAATCGAGCAATGTCAACTATTATTCCGCAAAATTCTTCCGCCGATATAATATCTAAATATATGATTGATTTATATCATTACAATATGTTGCCAAAAGTTATTGCTGATGATGAGTTTGATAACCTTTCTTCAAAGTCAATTTATAGAGGTGTTAAAAATATCAATTATCACGCAAATATTTTATGTGATAATAATTATTTTAGGGGTAATCAACTATCAGGTTGTGGTATATATTTTTCAAAATATTTTGATTGTGCAAAAAACTATACAAAAAATGATGATAAAGAGCAAAATGAAGACAACATTATGTCTGTCAAATTAAATAGCGAAAAAATTATTAATATTTCTAAATTATTGAGTTATAAAGCGTATTTACAAGGGATTTATTTTGGTAAAATATCTGAAAAAGACAGAAAAAAATTAGATTTTTTAATTAATTTTATTAATAATATAAAAAATAATAAATATAGAATATTATTTAAAAAAATGTTTACTAATTTTGATGATTATTCAAAAATCGCAATTTATTTAGGTTATGATATTGTAACCGATAATTCAATCAATTCAATTGGCAATTTATGCACAAAAGATGACAAAGACTCTGATATTTTTATAGTCTTAAATCGTGGTAAAATTCTTGTTGCAAAATCTGAATTTGATAGAATATGCAACGCTTCAACTTTTTATAAAAATGGTGTTGTAGATTTTGCTGTTAAAGATAATTATTATTCTATTAATTAATGTTATTATTTTATTAATTGATGATTGTAGTTTCATAATTGTTGATTGTAGTTTTATTCATTAATGATTGTAATTTCATATTTAATGATTGTATTTTTGTTTATTAATGATTGTGGTTTTGATTATTAATTTCATCATTTAAGAATTATTTTATGAATGATTATATTTTAGCATTTAAGATTTAAATTTTATTCATTAATGATTGTAATTTTATAATTTAATTATTATTCTATTAATTAATAAGTTATTATTAATAAATGATTTTAAGTGAGGTATTATGGAAAGTGGTATGTTATATTTAGTCGCTACCCCTATTGGAAATTTAAAAGATATTACACTGCGTGCTATTGAAGTGTTAAAATCAGTTGACGTTATTGCTTGTGAAGATACTAGGCACAGTATGATTTTATTAAACAATTATGATATTCATTCAAAGTTAATATCATATCACAAATTCAATGAAACAAATAGTGCTGAAGGCATAATTAAATTATTAAAAGAAGGTAAAAATGTGGCAGTAATTTCTGATGCTGGTATGCCTGTTATCAGCGACCCTGGAAATATTCTTGTCAAAAGACTAATTGAAGAAGAATTAAACTATACAGTAATCGCTGGGGTAAATGCTGGACTTTCTGCAATTGTATTAAGTGGTTTTGACTCATCTAAATTTGCTTTTTGGGGATTTTTAAGTGAGAATAAAAAAGATAGAATTTCTACAATAAATGAAATAAAAAATTTTAATGGCAGTAGTATTATTTATTCTAGTAAATATAATATAAATGATGATTTGAATGATTTAAAAAATTTTCTTGATTCAAACAGGCGTGTGTGTGTTTGCAATGAAATTTCTAAAATGTATGAAAAAGTATTGTTTTTTAAACTTTTTGATGCTAAAATTATTCAGCCAAAAGGTGAATTTGTCATTGTTTTAGATAAACCTGATGAAATTAAAGAAAATATTACTGACGAACAAATCATTGATTTAATAAATGAACGAGTGAGTTTGGGCGAAAAAAAGTTAGATATTATAAAAGATTTATCTAAAAAATTTTGTAAAAGTAGAAATTATATCTATGATTTGGTAAAAGGAGATTAGATGTTAGATGTTTTGTTAGATGCGTTAATAGATACTGTAAAAATAATTCCGATATTATATTTAGTATATCTATTGATTGAATATTTTTTACATAGAAAGCGTGAAAAGTTTTTAAAAACAATTGCAGGTACTAAAAAAACAGGTCCTTTAATAGCGACTGCTTTAGGATTAATTCCACAGTGTGGTTTCAGTGCGGTAATGGCTGATTTTTATTCTAAAAGATACATTACAATAGGTTCGCTTATTGCTATATTCATAGCGACTAGCGATGAAGCAATTATTTTAATGTTTAGCGATTACAAATTAATTCCTTCAATGCTTTTATTGTTATTATTAAAGGCTGTAATTGCAATTATTGTAGGTTATATTATTGATTTGTGCTTCAAAAAGCGCGCAAAACAAGAGATTTTGGCAGAAAATCTTGAAAAAGATATTAAAAATAACAGACATTGCGCTTGTGACCATGAACATATTGTAGAAGATGAACATATTCATCATCACGAACACATTCACGATGAAGATTGTAATTGTTGTACATCACACATTTTTCTACACGCTTTAAAACATACTGTAGAAATTGCTTTGTTTGTGCTTGTTGCTAACATAATTTTAGGTCTATTAATAGAATATTTAGGCGTTGAAAAGATAGTGAATTTCATTAAAACAGGAACTATATTAGAACCGCTAATTTCTGTTGTTATAGGTCTTATTCCAAATTGTTTTGCTAGTGTTATGTTGGTTGAATTATACGCATCTGGAATAATCAGTTTTGCTAGTTTGCTAGGTGGTTTGTGTGTTGGTGCGGGTGTTGGATTATTAGTATTATTTAAAAATAATAAACACATTTTAGAAAATATGTTTATTGTATTAATTTTAATATTAACAGGTTTTTTAGTAGGCTGTGTGGGGTTACTTTTATAAGTTTCTTCCACCGCCTATTTTTATTATTTCAGCCCAGGTTTTAGGTCCTACTATTCCGTCTGGTGTAAGACCATTTTCTTTTTGAAATTCTATTACCGCTCTTTCAGTCTCTGGCCCGAATATGCCATCTAGATTTGTTATGTTATATAATTTTGATAAAAGTTTTTGTTGAAGATATAAAACATTTGATGAGCGACTACCTCGCCTTATTGTTGTGGCGGTTGGTGTTAAATTCAAAAGCGCATTCCAAGTTCTTGGTCCCACAATTCCATCAACTGATAGTCCATTATTTCCTTGAAAAGTTCTAACAGCCGATAATGTGTTATTTCCAAATAATCCGTCAGTAGATAGATTGAAACCATATTGATTTAATAAATATTGTAAAAGTTTTACAAAATTTCCTCTGCTTTGCAACCTAATTGTAGGATAGTTGTTTAAATTGTCGCGTGGAATATATTGAACATCTAATGTCTCACATAAACCTATACACGCACTTTCTGCAACATTTGTTACATAGTCTGGGTCTAACATTAATTTTGCTTCAATAAAATTTGTCATAAAGCCTGCCTCAATCAGACTAGATGCACAATTTACATTTGATAGTACGCCCACATTTAATGTTCCTACACCTCTCCCGTTTCTTCCTGTATTCGCTATTAGTGTGTTGTAAATGTTAGTGCTTAATGTTCTGCTAAGACTTGATTTGGGGTTTAATGTGGAATAATATACCTCTATTCCTTGTGCGTTATTAAATGTGGTTCCGTCCCCTGCTGCATTGTAAGCGAATGTTACTACTGCAGTTAAGTTTGCGTTGTTAATTCTTCTAACTCGCGTTGAAATACTAATATCTTGAATTTCTGGTTTTACATCAAAAGTATTGTATCCACATCTTAAATCTGCTTCTATAAATTTTAATTTTGCTTCTCTATTAAATTCATTTTCGTAAAAACTTCTGTTTATGTATGGAAGTATTGGCGTCCTTTTCCCTGCTGTTGGTGGGTTTAAGCCGTGTTCGTCATTTGCACCTATTATAAAATTGCTTGCATTTGCCATAAATTTCTCCTAGTTCTTTATATGTATTGGTATATTTTTTTGTTAATTTTTACGAATGCTGTCAAATTTAAAAAATTTTTTTTAAATATTTTTTTGTGGTCAAATATATCATTGAGGTATTTATGAAAAAAATTGGGTTAATTTTAGTAATAGTTATTGGAATTTTTAGTTTTTGTTTTTTTAATTTTAAAATAAAAGATGACACATATACAGAATATTTAAGAATACATATTAGAGCTGATAGTAATTTGGAAGTTGACCAAAATGTTAAATATCTAGTTAAAGATAAAATTGTCGAATTTTTAACGCCATTAGTTTCAAGTGTTTCTTGCAAAGATGAATTGATTGATGTTTTAAATAATAATAAAGAAAATATTAAGTATGTAAGTGACTCGGTATTACAAAATGAAGGATTTTCTTATACAACTAATGTAAAAATTAACAATGAATATTTCCCTACCAGAGATTATAATGGCTTTGTTTTAGAAAAAGGGTATTATGATGCTCTAATTATTGAATTAGGTAGTGCTAAAGGAAATAATTGGTGGTGTGTTTTATATCCGCCTTTATGTTTTGTGAATAAAAATTCAAGCAATGTGCAAGATATTTATTATCAATCTAAAATAATTGAAATTATCAATAAATTTTTTAGTTAAAAGGAAGGGGTATGAGAAAATTTAAGATAATAAGTATTGCACTATTACTTGCTATGTCTGTAATGTTTGTTATAGGTGCTGGCATATTAAATGCAAAGACTTCTGCTATGAATACTTGTTCAGCGTATGATATAGATGAAGTTAATGCTGTTACGGCAGATACTACTACTGTGCAAAAAAAGTTAAAGCAATGGGGTTATTATACAGGAAATGTTGACGGTATTAATGGTCCTAAAACGATAGCTGCTGTAAAATCTTTTCAAAGAAAATACGGTTTAACTGCTGACGGTATTGTGGGACCATTGACTGCTGCCAAAATGGGAATAACACTTACAAGTTCATCTTCATCATATAGTAGCAATGATTTGGATTTGCTTGCTCACCTAGTTTATGGAGAAGCAAGGGGTGAAAGTTACACAGGTCAAGTTGCTGTTGCAGCGGTTGTCCTAAACAGAGTAAAAGACAGCAGATTCCCAAATACTATATCTGGCGTTATATATCAAAAAGGTGCTTTTACAGCAGTAGATGACGGGCAATTTTATTATACACCTAATAGTACAGCGTATCAGGCTGCACGAGATGCTTTAAATGGTTGGGACCCAACTTATGGGTGTGTATATTACTATAATCCCAAAACGGCAACAAGCAGTTGGATATATAGTTTAAAAACAGTAACAACAATAGGAAAGCATGTGTTTGCAGTATAGTTGTAAGGAGAAGGTATGGAAAATAAAACTAAAAATTTAAAAAATAATGTAAAAAATCAAGAAAAAAACGCAAAAAATAAAGAAAATAATCAAAAAAATGATAAAAAAATTAAAAAAAATGAAAATTTAGAAAATAATTCTATTGAAAAAGAGATAGAAATGCAAACAAATTATAATGCTGGCAATGAAGTTACTAAACGAGAAAAGAAAATGTCAAATGCTGAAAAAGCGTTGCCGGGACTTATTATAACAATTGTTACTCTAGCAATAGTTTTACTAGCAGTTTCTATAGCGTTTTTTCAAGTAAAGAAAGAAAAGAAACAAGTTGACAACTCACTTTCTTCAATTTATGCTAGTTCTTATTATACAATGGTAGACAGCGTAAATAATATGGTGGTGGATAGTGAAAAATTTCAATCACTTCCTACAACTGAAGCTCAAAGAATGAGTCTTAATAATATGAGTGAAGATTGCGAAGTAGTTTTAGCAGGGCTTAGTATTCTTCCAATTAGCCACAATAATGTAATAGCTGTTACAAAATTTTTTAACCAAGTTGGTGGTGTTTGTGAAGCATATTTAAATAAACTGAACTCTGGTGAAAATTTAACAAACGATGAGTTGAATTTGGTTTCACAAATTTCATTAATTTTACAAGATATAAAGACAAGTTTAAACAAACAAAACGAACAAGTAAACAAGGGCAATTATAATTTTATAGATAGCACAACTTTAGATAAAAATGGAATGAATGAATTTTCAGTTTCAATGGGTGATTTATCAAATGATACAATAGATTACCCTGCAATGATTTTCGATGGTCCGTTTTCTTCAGCTCTAGAAGAAAAACAAATATTAGGTTTAAGCGAATCTGTCGTATCAAAAGAAGATGCTTTAAATTATTTGCAAAATCAAGTTTATAACGGAACTAATACAAAAATTGAGTTTGTAAGAGAAACATCTGGAGAATTTGAAACTTACGACTTTAATGTTACAATTGATGGTGTTGTGTATTTAGCACAAGTAACAAAAAGAGATGGATTTTTGTTAAATATCAATGGGCATAACGAAATCGGTGATGTTGCAATATCTAATGATAAGGCAGTTGATATTGCACTTTCATTTGCTGAAAAAGTAGGACTTAAAAATATGAATGCTGTATGGTTGGAAGTTGATAATAATTGTGCTTACATCAATTTGGCTTATGTGCAAGATGATGTTATAATGTATCCTGATTTAATTAAAGTCAAAGTTTGTTTGACAAAAGGAAATGTATTGGGTTGGGAAGCAAGAAATTACGCATTTAACCACGTTACTAGAAATGTATCGACTAATCTTAATCCTGCAGATTATGAAGATAAATTAGGGTTTGATTATAAATTGCAGGCAATTAATAAATGTGTTATACCTTTAGATGATGGAAAAGAAAGTTTGTGTTTTGAATATATCGTGGAAAAAATGGACGGAATTTATTATATATATTTAGATGTAAACAAACAAGATATTATAAAAGTTTTAAAAGTTGTAAATTCTAACGGCGTTCAATTAATGGTATAAAAAAATAAAAATGTCTAATTATAGGCATTTTTTTATTAAAAATAATTAGAAATTATTATTTTTTATTTATTTTTTTTAATTTTTAATAAAATTTTCAATATTTTTACATTTTTTATTAAATTTTTTCTTTTATTTTCAGTATTATTTGAATATTATTTTATTCATTAAATTATCCGTTAATTATTTTTTAATATTTTTTAAAATATTTATTTAAGTTGTTTTTTAGTATTTTATTTGATTATTTGCTTTATTTTGTGATAAAATAAACTATATTGGTACATTCGATAAATTATAGGGGTAGGATTTATTTATGGTAAAGAATAAATTTTATAGGGGTGTTTTCATCGCGACAATTATGTTCGCCTTTTTAGGCGTGTTTTTTGGTGCGTCATTTAACAGAAAATCTATTACAACTTCTGCATTAAGTTATGGTACAAAAACTGATTATTATTCACAAGAATATGCAGACGCTGAAAATCATAAAACTATTTTTTCATTAGAAAAGGTTTATTACAACCCTGAATATGCAAATATTGCTAACACGGGCGCTAATAACATATTGGGTTCTAACCTAACTCAAAATTCACAATTTGGTTATAGTCTTGAAAATAATAATTTTTATAATATTGAAAAAAGGGTTGGTACTGATTTATTTAATAAGTATGTGGTTGACAATAATGACTTTGTATTTTTATCAAATTCTAATTCAAAAATTATAGATGGTTATAATTATCAAGAATATATGCTTATGACCTTGGGTGGATATTACCTTGAAGACCCTTTATCAATTGATACTCTTAAAACTAATGCTTCAGTAGTTGATGGTGGAAATAATATTGGGGCATCGCTTTATAACATAAATATAACCTTATACATAAACGGTGTAATTCAGACAAATGTAATACCTAGATATAGAAGTTATACTGTAAATGGTAGAGATTATTGTGATTTGGTTTGGTTTTTTAATCTTAACACATTTTTAGATTCAGATTCTAATCCTATAACTGGTTATTACAAATTTGACATTAGTTACGGCTATCGAAGTGGGGACTATACCTATGCTACAAAAACTTACGACTTTGGATTTTATTTAATAAATGCAGACTCGTACAATCAAACAATAAGTAATACAGGCTATAGTTCTGCACCTGAATTTTATTTGGCAGATGATTTAACTAATGCTAATAATTTTTCTAACGAAAATACTAATTTTGATTATAATTTAGGAAGTAGTAAAAATTTACCGACACTTACATACGATTACACATTATTTAATTTAAGATACGCTTATGTTAAATACAATGTTACTTATAATGTTGAAGTAAATTATGTTCAAGAAAATTCAACAGATTATATCGAGATTACAACTTCTGCTTTAAGTAAAACCACTACCTATCGCTATGCTATGTATAATAGTAAAAATAATACGCATTTATTAACTTTAGTGTTTAGTGATGTGGGTAAATATACATTTAACTTTAATTACATATATACCGGCTTTTTAGCGGATGGTATAAACGGGTCTGTCATTATTGAAGACGACAATTTAGTTAAAAATTTTGATTTGGACATAAATGGGTATTCGCTTGTTTATGCAAAAACTGATTATTATCAAGCTGATTTAAGATATTATAATTTTTCTGATGATGGAATATCAAATTTAATTGTTGTAGGTGGTTATGAAGAAGTAGATGGAAAGAGTTTCATAGGTTGGGAATATGATTCAATTTTGGACAGAAAAATTCTTACAGAAACAGAATTGGATAGTTCGTTATCTTTAGGGTTAAAGTATGAAACTAGCAAATCTTCAATGAGAACAGGTACAGCACAGAGTGTTGAAACTGGTGAAAAAAATCTTATAAATTCAACTGACAATTACGATACTATTATAGAAAATTTATCTAACAGTTATTTAGAACAGGTAGATAAAGAAAGTTATTTTGCTAGAACTAATCAAGGTGGATTGTGGCTAGATTTATATGGAGAATTTGATTTAGATTATTGCAAATATTATTTTAGTGCAACTTTACCTGAGAGTTTACCGAATAGTGCAACTGAATATTTAAGTTATACTAAAGGTCAAATGTTTAGTGGAATTGGGTATTATGTTTTAATAGTTAGATATTCAAATGCAGACAACAGCAATTTAAAAGGAACGCAAGCGTTTGCTTTTAGAGTTTCTTCAAAGTCTCCAAATGTAAAAATTTGGGCTACTAATGAAGCAAATCTACCAGATAATGAAGATTCAAGCACTAGAATTTATACAGATGGTATTACTAATAAAAATGTATATTTGACTTGGAATGAAAGCGGAAGATTTGAAAGCGTTATTAGTGCAACATATTATTATTCATCTACCTATCAAGATGAAAGTTCTATAATTAATAATACTCCTTATACTTATCAAAATAAAGGCGGTATGTTTACTCAAAACGGAACATATTATGTGGTAGTTAATTATTCATCAAAGTCAAAAACAATGTATTTCTTTACTATTGACAAAACTCCTATATCAAATATAAGAATTTTGGGAGTCAAATCAACTATAATCAATGGTTACACTTCTTATCAATTAGAAAGAAATGCTGATGGCTCTTTAAAAGATTATTCATCTAAAGCGATGGTCAATACTAGCATTACTTTAACTTGGGACGACAAAACTTTAAGCGGGGCAAAGATTAATGCTTATTATAGATTTATTCCTTTTATTGTAGATAATTCAAAATCTGTGCAAACTATTATTTCCAATAATGAAGTTTGGATTAATACTACTTATAAAATAGGTGCTATATCTGAAAATGTGGCTATATCAAAACCTAAAAGTATGACAACTTCATCAATAGACGCTGACAATGTTTTATCTGCAAGTGGTATTTATTTGTTTACGCTTGAAGACGAAGCAGGAAATATTGCAAATTATATGATTGTAATTGACAACATAAAAAATCAATATATGTTCTATGATGATTTAGGTTCAATTATTGATATTGATAGTTTCAATTACATATTGAATAATGATATAACAATATCTTATGGTTCTCACAAATCTGTAAATATTGGAAATGTAAATTCAATAGATTATTTAGCCGATTATATTAACTTTTTATATAATAATTCATCAAATTCTATCAATTATGCACCAAATAATAACATAACTAACATTGCTGTATTAAAATCAGCATTTAAAACTTATGATAATAATTATTATTATGTAGTAAAAAATAATAATATTTTATTAAATAGTATTACTGATAACGCTAGTTTACAAAAAGAAATTGTCGTTGATACTAATAAAGATTATTCAGTAAAAGTATCTGATTTGAATTTAGATGATTTAGAAGGATTATATTCATTTTATTTAGTTGCGGAAAACCAAACTAATTTAACTGATATAACAAATAGTGTCAATAATTTTACTTTTGAAATAAATTATGACAATTCTAAAGGAAGATTTTATTCAAACAATGTTTCAAACAGTGATGAATTATATTACTATTCACCAAAAATTACAACCTTTTATTTTGAAGTGGATAAGTCACAATCTGTTGATATTAATAATTTTGAAGGAAATATAAATGATTTAATTAAAATTTCTGGGCAGTTTTATGAAATTGTAGGCAGATATACTTTTAATGGTTCAAAATATATTAATATTGACAACAATCAAGAGTATTTAGGAAATGTTGAAAATCTTATTATGTGCGATGATTTGTCCGCTGAACAAAACAAGTCTGTTTTAAATTCTTCAAATGTTACAAACGCAGATTTAGTTACATTTAGGTGGATTAATAGTGGAATTGACAAATATACTATTTCAAAATTAGTTTATTCTTATTATCCTTTAAATTACGATAGTTCAAGTAGAAATTATCCTTATGCTGAAACACCTGCAAGTGGATATTCAAATATTGATTTAATTGAAGGGTCTTCGACAATAGAAATAGATGGAGAAGTATATAATGTAAGCGCTCCTTTGCACACTATACAAACTACTTTTGTCGATGAAAATCACAATTCAGTTGTCAAAACTGTTACCGCTCCAGGTATGTACGTTATTACTAGACAATATGTAGGCTCTTTAGAAAGTTTTGCAGATGATAATGATGATTTAATACGCACTTATGTAATTTTTGTTGATAGAAATGGGATTGTCCATTATGAATCAAACGAAAGATTGGGTGCTTTTATTAGTGTTAGTTGGGGAGATGATTTAAATAATGTTATTTTTGATAACTTTAATTTAACACTTTCAGATGATGCATTGATAAACGGAAATACTTATAATTATTTAACAACTGATATTATGCCTGCTGTTTTGAATATTTCAGCAAGTAAATACTATGATGAATTTGGTGTCAGAACATACAACACATTGATTGCTAATATGCAATTAAAGTTAAGTATTTATTATTACGAATCTGGTACAAATAATTCTTATAGTGAAATTCTTTTAAAAGAACTCATAGTTGATGAAAATGGCTTAATTGATTTATCTAACATTGAATACTTGAATAAATCAGGAGTGTACGAATTTGTATTAACAGATGGAATTGGCGGTTATACTGAAAATTGGACAAAATCTTCAGGAAATGAATTTAGATTTGCTATCACTGTTTCTCCTAAAGAAATAGAAATTGATAAATATTATGCAGTTAATTTTGATAACATATTAAATGCGGATAATTCATTAAATGAAGTATATAGATTTAATTCAAATAGCACTACAAATCAAAATTATTTGATATTTGAGTTTGAAGAAAATTATTCAGCAAATCCAAGCATTAAATATGATAGCGTTGACCCTAGTTCAATTAAAATATTTAAAGACGATGTTGAAATTTTCGCTTGGTCAACGGAAAATTTTGATAATGGAATTATAAAAGTTGTAAAGGCAGTTGATACTCCTTGGAAATATTATATAATATTAGATTGTTCTAGTGTAAATGAGGGAGAGACTTCAACTTACACTATTTATTGTCATAAATATAGCGATAAGTCTGCTTATGAAAATTTGCAATATTATGAAACTTACCAAGATGTTGTAATAGACAAACAACCGGATAATATAAATATTAATAATCTAATATCAAGTGATAATCAAATTAATAATTATTTTGTACAACTATATAATCAAGGCGAAATTTCAAGTATTGCAAAAACAAATAGTTCTAGTTGCTTTGATACTCAAAATGTTTATTATTATTCTATAAAATTAAGTTATGATTATTTATTGTCGGCAAACGAAAATACTTCTTTTGCAAGTGATGATTTAGAAAAAGTATTTATAAGAGCAATTAATATCTCTTCTAGCGACAGATATAAATCTTTATCACTATTGCCTTCAGAGGCTGAGTATTATTCAAATGTTGGTAATAGTTATTTGAATTTTTCAGAAAATCAAACAGATTATAATTCAGTCATTCTTAGTTCTTATACAAGTTTAAATGTCCCTAAAACTTATGGTCAATTAATAAATCAAATTTTTAATATATCTGAAAATAATTTTTATGAAATAATAGAAAAAGATTTTGCTGGTAATTACACATCTTATTTAATTTATCTAGTGAACAATGATTCCTTATCAAATTCAATATCTAATAATGGCAATACTGTTCAACACAATTCAAATACAACCTTTTATTTGAATTCTATCGAAGGTAGTTTTGATTTGAATTTATATGACTATTCTAGTTATATTTCTATAAAAAATTCTACATCAACTAAATCTTTTGAAAAATTAATAAATACTCATACTCTTATAAATGATTTAAAAGATGAAATAGTTGAATTTATAATTAATAATGACAGTCAAAATTATACTTTGACTTTGTGGAATAGACTTGGAGTAAATTATTCAATCAATTTGAATTACTACACTCAAAGAATTGAATTAAATATAAATACAGTTCAAGCTGTTCAACAAAACGAAAATTGGATATTAGATTTAACTAATGTCAACACTCACATTGGTGAAGCAAATTGCAGACTTGATAAATTAATTCTTGTAAACGATACTAACAAAACTTATACAATCTATATTGGCAATTTGGCTGGAAATTCTATAATACCAGATGATATAATTGCTAATTTGCAAGCAGATGGTTATATTTTAAATGAAACAATAAGAAGTTACGATTTTTCAAATTCTGTTATTAATCTTAAAACTAATACGAAATATACTTTATATCTTATAGATAATTCTGATAATTTATATACAAAAATTACTGATACAGTTGGATTCAATTCAAGAATTTATGCTAGTAGTGATATAATGGGTGTTAATATTCAAAATGATAACATTGTATCAAGTTTAGGAGATGGAAAATATTATACTGATTTGAATATGGTTGTTGAATTTAATGCAATTAGATATGACAGAGTAAATATTACAAATAGCATTACAAACTCTACAACAAACATAATTCTATCTTCGCTAGATGATAGCGTTGTTACAAGTGAACAATTTGTACGAATATATCCTGTTGATATAATAGATGGTCAAGAATATTACTACTACATTTATAAAAACAACCAAAATATTTATAGAATAGTGTTTTTAAAACAGGCTGAAGAAAATACTCCTAATTCAACAGGTAGAATAGCAAATTATATAGTAGTTTTAAATGGAATAAATAATGAACCTAATTCAAGGTATGAGTTTACTATAGATAACTATGTACCAGAATTAAAATTGTTAAACACATATTCAGAAAATTTGGCATCAAGAATAGTAGCAGTAAACTACGAACTCAATATAAACAACTATCCAAAATCAAATTTTGCTACAAGTGAAAAATTGCGTTTAGAATGGGGTAATTTTAATACAGACTATTTTGACAATGAAGTTTATCTTTATGTTTTAGTTGATAATGAATTTGTTCTTTATAACAGCAGTAGTGTTATTGATGGTAATATCTCTAATATGTCGGGTCTCGTATTAGACAGTCCAAACATTTATGTTGTATCGTTTAAAACAAGTATTAACGGGAAATTGGTATTTAGTAAAAATATAGGCTTTGAAATTTACGATAGTTCAACAAAAAATATGTATGATGTAAAGGCGAATGGAGAAACATTATCTCCTGTAGGATATTCTTCACTTTCTCAGTTAACAACTCTTACAAATTATTTTGTTGTAAATGAAATTTCAACTGATTTATTTATTCAACAATTAATTGAAAGTTATGAAAATTCGCATCAGGGTGAATCAATCAGTATCAATTTTGATAAAAATTTTAGCATTCCTATTTACATGTCAATTTATGATATGAATATAGATGTAAATGTTGATAAAGGCGTTGTCGCTTTACAACTTTGGGATACGAGTTCTATAACAGGTAGCGTTTATCCTGCTAAACTTTATCAAATTAAAGCAGTTGGTGATTATTATTATGAAACGTTGATAATATTGGTGCAAGCATCATCTAATGATATGATTGAAAGCGTATCGACTAATAAAGGTGAAATTATATCAAGTACAGGTTTTTCTCAAAATTATTTATCTGCAAATGGGAATTACAACATTTATCCTAATGATATATTAGATGAAGAAACTCTTCCGTCTAATGTTTTAGGTAAAATTTATGTAAAATTTAATTCATTTAGTAAGGCTTCAAGTTATAAATTCTTCGAAAGATTAAATAAAATTATTGTCGATGTTTATATTTCTAATGACGGCGGAATTTCTTATAACTATTTAAAATCAATTGAAGGTGAATATGATGAAAATACAAATATTAGTTATACCTACATTCCTTTCAATATGAGTGGTATGTATATGCTTAAATTTAGAAATACGGCTGGAAATATATTAACTTATTTGGATAATGGTATTAAAAAAGAATTGAATGTTAAAATTAATGTAATTTACGATGTTATTGCAAATATTAAAACAAATATTTCTGGTGTTGATTCAACTTTGCCAATAGTTAATAATGGTATTTTTAATAATACAGTTAATGTAAATGTTATTTCGAATAATAGCAGTTTATATTCTTTTTATTCAAGAGATTCTTATGTTGTTTATAATAATGTTAAAACTATTTTATACAATTCCAAATATGTGGAACAAGGCAATAATCAATCGTTTATTTTTACAGAATATGGTAACTATCGTGTAGTGTTGATTGCAAGGTCAGGTTTAAACGAGTTAAAAACAGAATTTGTATTTAATATTGTTAATCCAAATTCTGCAACTTATGCTCTTGATTTGTCAAATATTAACAATCTTTACTCAATAGAAAAAGTTACAAGAACTAATAAAGAAGTTGATTGTACAGATGAATTTAAAAATTTGTTAAAACAAATGGGTTCATTTAGTGGTCTTATCACTCTCGATAGACTAAAAGAAAACGGATTATCTAGTGGAATTTACAATATCTATTATAGAATTGTTGTGGATAATCAATTAACAGATAATTTAATTAAATTTAGTGTACGATTTGAAGATACAGAGGGTCTTGCTTTAACGTCTTCTATAAAAAGTGGAGAAAGTACAACTAAAACTATTACAATATCTTATAATACTTTTATGCTATTTGAACAAATTGGAGAATGTAAAATTGTGGTTAAAAATTCTCAAGGGAAAACAATCAATGAAATCGTTATTGATGGTTCAAATTTAAATGTAAATCAAGATAGTTTTAACATTACAGAAAGTGGAACTTATTTTGTACAAATTCAATCTTTGAATGGAGACATTTATTCAAGTATTAAAGTAATTAAGAAAACACCGCTTACAACATTTACAATAGTTGTAATAGTAGCAATTTCTATATTAGTTTTAGCAGTTGTTATAATATTCTTCAAGTTCAGAAATAAAATGAAGGTTAGATAGATAGTTCATACTATCTATCTTTTTTGTATAAAATTATTATTTAATATAGTTTTTTACAAAATCTGTATTTACAAATGCTTTTAAATATGATATTCTATCCTTATGGAAATAAATATTGATGAATTGAACAAGCTAAGTATTTTTCAACTTAGAACGATTGCAAGAGAAGTTGGGGTATATTCTCCTACAATATTGAAAAAAGAACAATTAATTGACAACATTATGAAAATTTATAATGGTCAATTGTTGCCTTATAAACCCAAAACTAAACAAGGCAGGCCCCCAAAAGACGTAATAGAAGGTAGTAAATTAATAGACATTTGGGTACCTAAAAATCTAGACGTATTATTAACAAAGAACGAAAAGTTAGAAAATGTTAACAAATCTTTTGTTTTCAATCAAGAGCCAGCCGAATTTCACGCAGATTACAAAGACTTAATAGTTAAGGGGATTATTGTAATTTTAGAAAATAACGGGGCGATTTTGAGAAAAGGTATAGATGGCGACAATATTTCAAATCTAGTGTATATTGCACCTAATATAGTGGTCGCAAATAATCTTAGAAATGGGGATGAAATTCTTTGCAATGCCATATTTACCGGATATGATAAACCTATGGTTTTAAAAGAAATTTTGGCTGTTAATGGCGAAGATAAAAATTTTTCATCAATAAATAAATTGAATTTTGATAATATGGAATATGTGTTCACTCCAAATTTTTATCAATTTGAATCTAATAACCTTTTATTTGAATCTATGAATGGGAAAATTCCTGTAGCATCTAATATTTTTATTTATGGCGACAAGACAAAAAGTATATTATCAGCAATTGAACTTATAAGTAGCATAAAAAAGACTCAAAAATTAAAAGTTATGTATTTGAATCTATCAATGACTGACAAAGAAAAACAATTAGTAAAAAAGATGCCCAATATAGAGATTTTTTGTAATGATTTTGAAGATAGCAGACACAGACAGCGACAAACTGTTGAATTGTTTATAGAAAGAGTAAAAAGATTAGTAGAAATGGGTTATCATTTAATTTTAGTAATAGATGATACAATAAATATAGGATTATTGACTTACGAACAAAATCAAGATATTAAACTTCTAAAATTAGCATTATCTTTGTCAAAACAGACTTTAAAAGGTAGTGCAACGACTATCGCATTTTTCCCAAAAACATTAGATACTGATTTCCAAAAATTAGTCGTTAATACTGTTAAAAAATTAGAAGATATAAAAATCGTAATAGAATAAAAAAGTATAAAAAAAATATTAGGAGTAGCCCTAATATTTTTTTAATCAAAATTGAAGAAATCATCATCAAAATCTTTTTTAGAATCCCCCTTATTTGCATCGTGTAGTATTTTATTCCTTTCTGCAATATTATAAAATATTGCTTTTTCATCAAATTTGGAAAGAGGAACATAACTCTCTGAAGCGGGTATAATTTCATATAAGTCTGTTGCCTCATAGTATGGTGTAAAGATATTTTTGTAGCAGGCATTTGGACTAAATGATTTTATAATTAAGTAACCTTGATTTTGTGTAAATTCATTTAATTCGTGAGGATAAACAATAGGTCTTTGTTGTACATTTTTTGACTTTGATTTGTTATCTTTTCCGTCTGGTCCTGATGATGTTGTAACACTTTCCATTTCAATTGTTTTATTACCTAATTGTTTTGAAAATTCTTCATTCGTTTGAGCATCTTCTGACCCAACATAAACTTGAATAGGACAATTATCCCGAATAACCTTTCCTTCTTGTTCGCCATATACCTTATTTAGTTGAGAATAAGATTGTATAACTAATTCATAGAAAATGCCACGTGAACGACCTACCGCCATAGTTTTACCAAAATCAGGGAATCTTGGCAAATTGGCAAATTCATCTAGCAAGAAATATACATTTCGTTTCAATCTTAAATCTTTATTAGAATTGGCTTTTTCTACTAATCTTTTGTACAATTGAGTAACAAATAAAGATGCCAAAGGATATCTTTCTTGTCTTTCATCTGGAATTTTTAAGAATAGCGCTGTTGGTCTTTCATCAATGTCTTTAAAACCTATTTCGTCTTTGCTAGTCATTAAACTTATACCTGTGTCTTGAAACAATTGCATTTTAGCACTTGCAAAACCCATATAGTTTTTTGTTGTTGTTTCTGCATTTTTTAATGCTGTGTTTGCAAGAGCATTTACTTGCGAGAACTCATCTCTATAATCAAATAAATACTCTTTTAATGTAGCGTATGGGTCTCTTCCTGAATCTTGAGTGTTTACAATTTTATAAACATTATAAAGGTTATATTTATCTTTATTCATACTAAGTCTAGGGTCAAAACTATCTTCAAGCATTGCAATCATTATTGCTTGTAAAAGATTTTGTGCTGTTTTTTCCCACGATTGATCGTTTTGGTTTTCAACTGGGGCAAGCGCTAACACGCAATCACGAATATCGGCAATTGCTTGTGTTTGTAGTTGTTGCTTTATAACTTCCAAATCTCGTGCAAGAGAATTGCGATTATTGTATGCTACACCATTAAATTCGAACCAATTATCCATCTTGTAGTCAAATTCACTTTCAACTACTAATTTAAAACTTTTTGGATCATCACCAGCCTCGTGAATTTTAACTTCGTTTTCAAGCTGAAAACTTCTGTGATAGTTGTCATAAGTATAAGCAAGAGGATTCCATTTTATTGAACCAAATGGGTTTCTTAAGTCTAATACTTTAATGTTGTATCCTTGATTTTTAAGCATAACACAATGGTGGTCATATAATTCACCTTTTGGGTCGGTTATTACAAATGAAGGTTTAGATGCGGTCCTTGACATTATCTGTAAAGTAGGTTCGATAAATTTAGTAGATTTACCAGATGAAGTTGTACCAACAATTAGAGTATGAATTGGCTTAATAAAATTAATTTCCATATCTTGATTTTTCTTTTCAGCACGAACTAATACGCCATCTTTTTTAACATTTTTTAAATTTTTAAATGTACAAAAGTTAAATATGGATTTTGTTTTTAGGTCTTTTAATGAAACAAAATCATCACTAAAATATTGTTCAACAGTGTTACCTCTTTTGTCTTTACCAGAACCTACCTTTGAAGAACCTTTGTCCTTGCCTTCTGCTAGTCTATATAACATTATTACAACTAAAATTGCTTCTGCAAGCCCAAATATCATTAGTGTAGTTGAGTTGGTATATGTTTCAGCAGTAAGCCAAAAATCAGCACTAAATAATTTGTAACCAAGCCATATTCCGCCTAAAATAACTGATAAAATATATAAAAACATTGTTGCTATCAACAATATAATTATTTTTTTTCTTAACTTCTTCATATACACCTCAAATACACATTAAAGATTTGTTTAATTGATATTATTATACATTATAGCAAAATAATAGTAAATTAAAAAATGAATTTTTATAACATTTTTAATTTTATGGAGTATTACAAAATAAAATAAAAAAATGTTTAGCATAAATGCAACTGTAAATATTGTTTTTGTATAATAGTAGTAATAATAAAAAAATAAATAATAATAAAAGTAAAATCATTTAAATATGAAACATTATTGTATTAACTTACCTGAAAAATAAAGAAAATATTTAAAATTTTCGTATTAAAAATAAAATTTGAAAAATAATAAAAAATATGTATAAATTAGTTGATTTTTAAAAATCAATTTGATAAATTATTCAATATAGTCAAATGATATTTGATATGGGGGTAAATTATATGTCATTGCTTTTAAATACATTTATGGTACCTGATTGGGTTACAAATTTAGTTAATTGGTTAAAAACGTTTGTAGTACCAATTTTGATAGTAGTTGCTGCTGTGGCTGCGTTCTATGCAATATATGTAGGTGTAAAACTTGCTACTGCTGAAAATGCAGATGCTAGACAAGAAGCACAAAAGAAATTAATTTATATAATTATAGCATTAGTGGTTACTATAATAATGGTAATTTTGTTATTCTCATTACCTAATATTTTAGAAAAAGTTGTTGACACAGATAAAAATGTATTAGGATAAAAATATGCCGTACGGCATATTTTTTTTAATAAAATCAATTAATAATATGATTTATTCTGAAAATAGAGGGTAACTTCTTAGCCAAGCTATAAAGTCACCATTTGCGAAATATGAAAGAATTGAAAATAACAAGACGCATATTACAATGATAACTATGTATGAAACAATAATGTGAATAAAATTATTAATAAATCTATTTTTATCGTCTTTTGATTTTGCAAAAGTCATTTTAATGCCTGCAACCAAAATACACCCGGCACAAAATAATGTTAACAAAATCAAAAAAGGTATTGCATATTCCTTTAAATTTTCACCCAAATCAACAATCCATTGAACTTTCATAACTTTCCTCGAGAAACATTATAGCATAATTTATATAAATTTCAAGACTATTTCAAAAATTTGTAGAACAATGGAGTATTAAATTATATTCCAAATGTTCTATTAGCATACAATTATATTAGAGAATTCAAAACTAATTAATTTTTACTTATAAATATTATTTAACAGTTTGTTTTTTTTAATTTAAAATTAAGGCATATAATTTTAGTGAATTTAAATTTTTGTTTTATTATATGTATTTCATTTTAATTGAATTTATTTTAATGCGTGTAATATTTAGTTTGAAATCTCAATTAATATTTTAATACATTTATAAATATTAATAATTTGTCGAAAATGTTTGTAAAAAATCTTATTTTTTAGTTATAATAAATAAAAGAGATATAAGGGGTTAAGATGTTTACATTTTTGGCAACTGATAATATAGGTTGGATAAATGAATTTGCAGAAGATTTACGAGATTTTGCGCTTCCTTTTTTAATAGTGTTGACTGCAGTGGCGGGTATTTATGCTATAGTTTTAGGTGTTAAAATTGGAATTTCAGACGGAACGGATCAGAGAAGCAAGGCTATAAATAATATGGTTAATTTAATTATAAGTTTTGTGGTAGTAGTAGTTCTATGTGTCATATTCTTTTCAGTAGCAAGTTATATGGGGACAGGAAAAGTAACTGACTGGTTAACACAAAATCCAATATTTGGGTCAAATGAAACATCAAATCCAGATGAAGATGCTGGAAATACTGGTAGTGGCGATTCATATGAAGAATTTTTTGATACAACAGTTGTATTTACGATAGAAGATATAGATTCTATTGTTGATGATGGTTTTACAGCGCTAGTAGATGCTTTACAAGATATAGATTACTACGCTGAACGAGATAGTTTGCCAGAACAAGAAGTAATTATTACGGAAGATATGTATAACAATATGCAAAATGGTGATTATACTGAAATTAACAGAATATTCAAAAATTATGTCTTTATTGAAGGAACCAATTGGGGGAAATGGATTTTTGAAGGTACTGGAGTAGAAGGTTTTAATTTGATAGTAAATAGTTATGATATATATAGCCAAAATAATATAAATTTTATAAAGATTAATGCAATATTTTATCAAAAAAATAATACAAGATATTCAGCTAAGTGTAGTATGCTGTTAACCTATTATAAAAAATAAAATAGTTATTGTCGTTAAAATGGATGTAATAATAAACTATTAAGTAATTTTATTAAATGGAGAATTTATGGATACAGTTAAAGGTATTTTTGCTTATTTTTATAGTTTTGTATATGAAATATTAGCAGCAATATTAAATGCAATGATGTTAATGATATTGTATATTGAAGATATATTCTACAAACTGTGTGGTATAGAACAAGGTTTGCAAATTAATAATCAAAATTTAATAACTGGTAGCAATCTATCAGATTCTTATAACTATGATATTGTGTCGACATTAATGCAAACAAGGATTGTAAAAAACTTGCTAATATCAATTACTTTGTTCGCAATATTGCTTTTAATCATAACAACTATTATTTCAATTATTAAAAATCAATATATTGAGAATAAATTACCTTGGAATAAAATAGCAGGAAACGCTGTCAAAGCATTAATGGGTTTTATTTTAATTCCTATTACTTGCGTATTTGGTATATTAATAGGGAATATTGTATTGAGAGCAATTAATGGAGCAACTTCAAATGGAGATGATGAAACATCTCTATCTTCAGAAATTTTTAATATAGCTTCTTATAATGCTAGTTATTTAAGAAATTTAACTTGGAATGAGCCTGAGACTCAAATGCTTGCAATGTATTATGTTCTAGCTTTTGGAATGACAGAGACTATTGATGGAATTGCTGATAAATATTTAGGAAATTATTATGAAACTTCTGGCAGCACAACTTTTGAACAAACTGTAAATGTTTTTTATGATGAAAAAGGAAATGAAATATCAGAAGATGAGGTAATTGAAGTTGATTATTATTATTATTATTATCCAAATAATGATGTAACACAAAATTTAATTTTTACATTAAATGCTAATGATTGTTTTTTTGATACTGATGGAGATGGTATTAAAGATAAACATATTTACCGAAATAATGATGGTATCGAGGTTGATAGAAAAGATTTAGATGGAGGTAAAGTTTATTATGATGAGAGTGGAAATTATTCATTGTCATCAAAATTAATACCAACAATACCAACAAAGACTGTTAATATAACAAAAGCTGGTACGTGGACAGTTTATGGTAAAGGAGATTATCAAGATCAAAAAATTGTAGAAGCAGCTAAGGCTAATACTGCAGAAAGCGTTTGCTTGACTATTGATGATATAGTATCTTTAGCAGATTATACAGGATTATACGGTTTATTAAAAAGTGTAGTAAGTGCGGTAGCTAATAGTCTTAGTGAAACCAGAAAAGTATCGTTTTCAAATCCAGATGCAAAGAATACCAGTTTATTTGTATATTATGTTGCTGCTATGAACGAAAAGTTTTTTTACAATGAAAATTTTTTCACTGAAGATCAGATAAATTCATTAGCTGATTTAATAGATAATGCTATACAAAATAATTTTCAAGATGCTAATTATGGTCAAGTTCTATACTTAGATGCTGATTCTGTTATTGGTTTAACTGGTGTGCCAATAAATAGTTCTATTATACCAATATCAAGAGGAGTTAGTATAATTTATACATTGAAAGCATATTCTCTTTTTTACAACATAGGAGAGATGAATTATTTTACAGCAATAATAGCAGCGGGTTTCTTAATAGGTATATTAATTAAATTATGTTATGGATTAGTTTCAAGGATGATTAAATTGGTTATCCTTTATATAATAAGTCCGATTCCTCTTTGTCTTTATCCTATTAAAGATGGACAACCATTAAGTACTTGGGCGGGAGAATTTGTTAAAAATGCAATTTTAGCGTACGCAGCGATTGCAATAATAAACATAATTTTAGCCTTAATTCCAATCTTTATATCGTTACAAATATTGGGTCATGCTTTAATAAGTATGTATTTAAGATTAATAGTTATAAATGCATTGTTTTATGAAGCCAGTGGATTAATAACTATGTTAAGTGGATTGTTAGGTTCCGACAATTTGCTTGATATAGGAAAAACATCTAGGGAATCTTATACAAAACCAATAAAAGACGCAGCAAAAACCGCAATTGCTGTTGGTGTTACAGCAGCTACATTAGGGGCAGGAGCTGGCGGAGCATTAGCTGCAGGAGGTATTAAAGCAGCAGGAAAATTTGCTGCGAAAGAAATAGGAGGAAAGGCATTTAGTAAAATAAGTGGAATTGCCAATCCTGAAGAAACTTTTACAAATATTAAAGAATCATATGGTAAACAATATAAAAACGTTTCAGAAAATAAATATAATAAGATGTTAGATGCTGCAATTAGATCAGGTAATGATGCAGATTTTGCAGCAGCCGAAACTTTTAAACAGAACATACCTTTATTTGGTAAAGAGAAAAAAGAAGCTGAAAGGAAGTCTGCACTTGATGCATACGAGCGAAGAAAAATTATAGATTCCGAACTCGCTTCAGGCTCAAAATTTAGAGATACAACTATAGCAAAACAAACTCTTGAAATTACAAATAAGTCAGATTTGAGTAAAGAACAAGATTTGAAAAAAAGCGAATCAACTATAAATCTTATTGCAAATGCGACACAGGCTGCAGTTGGTTATTACGAAAACAAGTATGGGGTACATCCTAATCATATGAGAAATGTATCTAAGGATGTTTTGGATAGTATCAAAACTGGTGCAATAACTAAAGGATTGAAGAATACGATAGCAAACATGCGAACTGCTGGGTTAAATACTGAGGCGGATAATTTGGTTAGTTCTGTTGAGGCTGCAATGAGGGATAGTGAGATATTAACTAAAGTATCATCAGCAACGGGATTATATGCAAAAAGAATTGACAATATTAAAACTGGTATAAAAACTGACATTTCTGCAATTGATAATAAAATAGAACAAGCAGCTAAAGAAATTGTCAGTGTTGAAAAGAAAGGTGTTGGTTCATCTACTATCAATTCTACATATGGATCACTGACTCAGAGTCAAATTGATGCTTATGAAAAAGCTATAAGAAAAGCAACGAGTAGTAAATAAAAGGAGGTAGTATGCTTAGATATATTCCGGGAAGAACTAGAGTTAAATCTGAAATCGCTAAGGGTTTCACTTGGGGTGATTTAATTCTTTTGGTTATTGGTCTTGCTGGTGCCTTAATATTTGTTTATACTAATCTTCCTTATAAATGGTATATTTTAATTGGCTGGGCGGTAATAATTATAACTCTTTTCCTTCCTATGGATGATGGGCTTAGGCTCTGGAGTTCAATCGGATTATTATTTAGATTTTTTGCTTTTAGAAAAAAATATGCCATTATGCCGAAAACGGGAAAACTAAAAGGTTATAGAGATATTAAAGAAATTACTCCATTTTTAAAAATTGACTTGGGTCGTTTTATAAATTTTGGTTCGTACTATGGTATGGTAATTGAGATAAAGCCAGTTGGTTTTGGACTTATGTCAGAAGATGTTCAAGATGCCTTAATATCTACTTTTGGTAGGGGATTAAAGCGTCTTAGCAATCTACAATCAGCAAGTATTGTAAAACTTAGAAAGCCTATGCGTTTTGATAAATTTATGCAAAATGATGATGAAAAGTTCCAACTTATGAATACACTTGCTGAGCGTGGGCAATATAACGAACAAGAAGTTCAAGCGCGTTCATACATTTTCGAAGAAAGAGTGAGAGTCCTAGACAATGCAAATAAATCAGAACCTGTGCTTCAAGATCACTATTATTTGGTGGTTTATGGCGCGGACAGGACTGCTTTGGAAGATACTTGTATCGGTATTATGAATGATATAGGAGCAGGACAGGCTAGTTTAAAAAGTGAAATTTTAAAAGAACGAGAAATTGTAACTTTTTTAAAATCAAACTACCAAGAGATTTTTGATGAAACAGAAGTAGAAAATATAATTCCTAAAAATTACCTAGATTGGATTATGCCTAAGAAAATAGAGTTTAAGCCAATGCGTACTGTTATAGATAAAAAAATTTATAGAAATTTTTCCATTACAGATTATCCATTGACAGTTGGAAATGGTTGGGGATTTAATTTATTTAACCTTAATGGTTCACGAGTAGTAATGAATTTCACTCCTATTGATAGAGATAAGGCTGAAAAAATGATTGACCGAACTATTATGGAAAAAGAAATTAGGCTGTCAAGAATTTCAAGGCGTAGTAAACTCATTGAACAGGAAACTGACATTCAAACTTTGCAACAACTTTTAGCAGACCTTAGAAATAAAAATGAACAATTATATGATGTTAACATTCACATACGAGTTCAAGAGTCAGACAGAAAAGAAGCAAGAACAATTTTGCGTCAAGATGGCTTTAAATACTCTGAAATGTTTGGAAGACAAGTAGATGCATTTATCAGTTCTAACATAAGCAAAATAGACACAATAAAACAATATAGACGAGGAATTCCAAACAATAGTTTGGCGGCATCATTCCCATTCATTTCAAATTTGCTTCAAGATGAAAAAGGGTTCTATATTGGTGATGGACAATATCCTGTATTTGTGGATTTCTTTAAACGAGACAGAGAAAGAGTTAACTCTAATATGATGATTGTAGGAAAATCTGGTTCGGGAAAATCTTTTGCAACTAAAACACTTTTAGCTAATTTGGCGGCGGACAGAACGAAAATATTTATATGTGACCCAGAATATGAGTATCAGGATTTGACACTTAATTTAGGTGGTAAAGTAATCAATGTAGGCACAAACACTTCAGGAATTTTAAATCCTTTTCACATAATGGCGAGTTTAGAAGATTTAGAAGAATTTGACACTAAACAAGATGATGAAGAAGGGGTTGAAGAAGTAACAACAAGTTCAAATAAGGCATTCGTAACACATTTACAATTCTTGGAACAATTTTTTAGAGTAGTATTAAATGGTATTGATACAGACTCGTTTGAAATGCTGAATTCATTAATTGTTGAAACATATAAATTAAAAGGAATAAATTATTCAACAGATATTTCAAAATTAACTGCTAATGATTATCCTATATTTGATGATTTGTATGCATTAATTAATAAAAAATTAGATAAAGCTAAAAATGATTATCAAGTAAGATGCTTGAATGTTTTGCACAATTATATTGAAAAATTTGCAACTGGTGGAAGAAATGCTGACCTTTGGAATGGTCCAACATCAATTATGACTAATGAAAACTTTATTACATTTAACTTTCAGACATTGTTTGCAAGTGAAAACACATCTTTAGCGAACGCACAAATGTTGTTAGTATTCAAGTATTTAACTAATGAAATTATAAATAATAAAGATTTCAACCAACAATATTACAAAACTTATGGCGAAAAAATTAATAGGCAAGTGGTAGTTGTAGTTGATGAAGCACATATGTTTATTGACCCACAATTCCCTATAGCATTATCTTTTATGAGTAAAATGGCAAAAAGAATCAGAAAATATCAAGGTATGCAAATTATAATTACGCAAAATATAAAAGACTTCTTAGGTAGTGCTGATATTGAAAGAAAATCTGCGGCAATTATTAATGCGAGCCAATATTCGATGATCTTCCAGTTGGCGCCTAACGATATGGCAGATTTGTTGAATTTATATAAATCAGCAGGCGGGTTGAACCAAGATGAACAAGAAGGTATTGTTTCTGCAGGGCTAGGTAGATGTTTCTTAATATCAGGACCATTATCTAGAACTTTTGTAGATGTTAATTGCCTACCAGTTTGTAAACAAATTATAGGCGAAGCATAAAAAAACTCCACTTGGAGTTTTTTTAATTTATTAAAAACTTTTTTGCTAATACTAAAATCAATATTATAAATCCAAAAGGTATTAATACTGAGAAAATTAAAGAAACATATCCTTTGAATATTTCACAAATAATAGTACATATTATGCACGATATTAAATTACCAACAAATAATGTTGGGAATAAATGTTTAATTTTAATACCGAACCAAATACCTAAGAATGCAGATAGCCATACACCTAAAAATGGAAGAGGAATACTCATTATAATAAACACTAAATATAAATGTTTGTTGTAAATTGATTTTTCATTATCCAAATTATTGTTTTTAGATTTTAATTTATCGCTTAATTTTTCATAGAATTTAGTTTTCTTTATGTAGTTTACTATGTAGTAAAATATAAATATTGCAAATATTATTGCTAAAGAGCTTCCTATAAACGAATATAAAAATGCGTTTATATTGTTTAAGGCAGATTCGCCCCAAACTTCGTTTACGCTTGCAGGTATTGCAATTTGACCGCCTATAAATGGACAAAATGACATTATAATTGTTGCTGTAATTGAATGAGTGCCAAATAATTTTACAAATAAACTAGCAATAGCTGTTATCATATTACCTCTCTTTAAATTTATAGAAATTATTGATTTAAATTCTTTAATTTTCTATATTATAGCAAGGAAATATTAAATTTTCAATGGCTTTTTTAAAACTTTTTCAATATTGTAAGGCAAATTATTGCAAGATTTATATATTTCGTAAATTAGTGGATAGTTTGTTATATCGCTTTTTAATTTTTCTAGTAGTGATTTCAATGCAATTACAGTATTAAGCCCTTCAGCTAAATATTTTGAATTGTGATGAATATTCTGTGATATTTCTACACCTAACATTCTGTTGTGACTGTATGGGGAATCAACTGTTGCTACATAATCGCCGTAATGACACACTCCATACGCACTTGATTGTTTTCCTCCTGCTAGTTTTATTATTTGACCAACTTCATATAGCGCATGTTTTTTAAGTTCAGGAATCAATGCTTCATTTCCGTTGCCTATAATTATTCCAGCTCCTATTCCTACAATATTTTTTGTTGCGGCACCTATTTCTGTTCCTATAAAATCATTTCCAACTTCTATATCGATTAATTCGCTTTTGAAATTATTAACAAGATTTGTTGCAAATTCGTTATTTTCCGAATCTATAATCATAATAGTCTTTAAACCTTTTTGAATATTTTGAATGTGGCAAGGACCAGCCCATACAGCTATGTTAGAATTGTTTATTCCATATTCGTTTAATATTTGACTGAGTCTTAAACCAGTATTTTTTTCAAGTCCTTTCATACATAGTATGTATTTGTGATTTTGATAATTTTTAACAGTTTTTAATAAATCTAAAAATAACCTAATGCCTTGACTAGGTAAGGTTAGTATCGTGTAATCGCAATTAATAACATCATTTATATTGAATGAAGTTTTTATTAAATTATTTAATTCTATATATTCATTTTTTCGTGTAGTAAAAAAAAGTTTTGTTCGTTCACTTTCTCTTCCATATAATGTTATATTGTATTTTTTTATGTTTGTTAGATACCACGCAAGACTACTACCCCATCTTCCAGCACCCACTATAGTTATATTCATAATTTCTCCGTATTTAAATTGTAACAAAAATTTTTAGTTTAAGTCAACAATAAAAAACTTAAAAAAACAATTAGGAATAACCTAATTGTTTATTGGCTTCATAAGTGGGAATAATACAACATCTCTGATATTATCGCAATTATAAATTAGTGCAAATAATCTATCAAGACCTACACCTAATCCACTCATTGGTGGCATACCGTGTTCCATTGCAAGCAAGAATGTTTCATCAAGGTCCATAGTTTCATCATCACCTAATTCTTTTTCTTTTAATTGGTCATTGAATGTTTCTCTTTGTACTTCAGGGTCAACAAGTTCAGAATAAGCATTGCATATCTCAAAACCCATAACTACTACTTGGAAAACATCAACAATTCTGTTGTCAAAATCATTTCTTCTAGCAAGCGGTTTTAATACTGCTGGATAATTATATAAAATTGTTGGTTGCTCTATATTTGCTCTAATTTTACGCTTGAATATGAAGTCTATAAGTGTTCTTATACATTTACATTCTTCAAGGTCTTTTAATGTAAATAATCCTATATTTACAACATTTTGTTTAAATTTGTTTAAATCAGTTTCATTTAAATAGTCAAAACCTAAAATTTCTTCCATTGCTTTTGCATAATCAATTCTTTGCCAATTTCCGTCAAAATTTAAAGTTTTGCCTAGATATTCAACAGTAAGTTTACCTGTTGTTTTTATTAAAATCTCTTTGATTAAATTTTGAAAGAATTTTATGTTGTCTTCAAAGTCCCAATATGATGCATACCATTCGACTTGTGTAAATTCTTGAACGTGTTGAGTGTCGCTTCCTTCATTTCTAAAACATTTTGCCACTTCAAACACTCTATCAAATCCACCTGCAATGGCTTGTTTCAACCAAGTTTCAGGGGCAATTCTAAGATTACAATCCATATCAAAATCGTTGTGATGAGTAAAGAAAGGTTTTGCACTTGCACCTGAAACATTTGTTTGTAAAATAGGTGTTTCAATTTCTATAAATCCATTATCTTCCAAAAAACGCCTTAAAACTGAAGTACCTTTACTTCTGCCCAAAAGTGCTATTCTGCTATCTTCATTTGAAATCAAGTCAAGATATCTTTGTCTATATTTTAATTCAGTATCAGTGAGTCCGTGGAATTTCTCAGGAAGTGGACGCAAAGTTTTGCTAAGCAAATTAATTTTTTCCGCTCTAACTGTAACTTCTCCAGTTTGGGTTAAATAGACTTCGCCTTCGACTCCTATGAAGTCTCCTATATCTATCATTTTTTTGTAAAAGTTATAAGATTCTTCATCAAATTCATTTCTTCCAACAGACACTTGAATTTTAGCTTCAATATCTCGTATTTGACAAAATCCAAATTTACCCATAACTCTTTTAAAAATCATTCTGCCGGCAATTTTAACCTTTTTACCAATAACTTCTCTTGCTTGCAAAATTGTGTGAGTTCTTTCAAACTTATCAGCGTACGGAATTATTCCTGATGATTTTAATTCTTGAATTTTATTTTTTCTAATATTTAGTTCGCTTGATTGTGTAATTTCTTCCATAACTTTTCCTTTTTTTTGTTACAATTTTACAATAAATATACACTTATGTCAAGATAAGTAAATTAATAATTATCATTTTTAAGGCATATTAATTTTATTAATAATTACAAGAATGTATTATTTTTTTAAAAATTAGTGTTGTAAAATAATTAAGTTTAAATGTTGTAAAAAATTTATCAAAAATTTAAATTAAAAAGATAAATTATTTTTTAATAATTAGATTAATTGTTTAAAATAAATGTTAATATTAAAATTATTAAATACAAAAAAAATTATTAATTAATTTACTATAATTTTATATAATTAAATGATATTAGTTTGAAATTTTTTTGAGGTAATAAAAATTAATTTTTTTCAATACAAAAATATTTGTAAACCAATAATAAATTTATTTACATTAAAAATTAAAATTTATTTACATTTACAATAAATTTGTTATAATAAAGTAAATACTTGATTATTTAAAGTAAATAATATTTAAAATTTTAACTTAGAATTGAAATGTTAATTACAATTTGTATATTTTATATTAAAATTTGACCAATTTAATTTTAAATTTTTAATGATTTATTAAAATTTGGAGTGTTTATGGAAGAAATAAAAATAGTGGATTTTGGAATGAATGGTGAAGGTGTTGGAAGAATAGACAACCTTGTTTATTTTGTTGATAAAGCACTTCCTGAAGAAGTAGTTTTAATAAAGAATGAAAAGAAAAAAAAGAATTTTGTATATGCTGATATTAAAAAAATATTAATAGAAAGTGAAAACCGTGTAAGCCCTGAATGTCCGTATTATTCAAAATGTGGCGGATGTGATTTGCAACATATGAGTTATAATACTATGTTAAAATTTAAACAAATGTTAGTTAAAAATACATTAAAAAAAATAACTAATAATGATTATGTTGTCGATGATACAATACCTAGTGATAAAGTTGTAGGTTATAGGAATAAGGCAGTTTTTCAGGTAGGGGATAAAACGGGAATGTTTATAAAAAATTCTCACTATATTATTGATATAGACTATTGTATGTTGGCAAATAAAAACATTAATATTGTATTAAAAGTTTTTAAAGAATTTTTTAAAATTAACAAATTACAAGGATATGATTTTAAAACTCACACCGGAAATATTAGACATTTGTTGGTACGTAGTGAAAATAATACGACATTAGTATGTTTAGTTGTAACAAATGAAAATATTTATAATTTATTAGAATTTTACAATATGTTAAAAAGTAGTTTAGAAAATGTTGGGTTATTTATTTCTGTAAATAATGCAAAAAATTCGACAATTTTGGGAAAAACTATGAAACATATTGCAGGAGTAAATAAAATTAATTTCAATGAATATGGCATAAAGTATAGTATTGATTTATTTAGTTTTTTACAAGTTAACACTTTTATAAAAACTAAAATTTATGATGAAGTAATGAAATACATAAAAAACAAAATTGTTTTAGATTTATATGCAGGGGCAGGGCTTTTATCAGCGATTATTTCAAAAACTAGCAAAAAAGTTTATTCTGTAGAAATTGTAAAACAAGCAACTGATGCTTGCAATAAATTAATAAAAGAAAATAATCTTAAAAATATAGTTGCTATTAATGGAGATTGCAAAGAGGTAGTCGATAATTTATTTAAAAATGAATTAAAAAATAATTTAGATTGTGTAGCAATAATTGACCCATCAAAAAAAGGTTGCGATGAACAGTTGTTAAATGCATTAAAAAATTGTTCTATGATTTTGTATATTTCTTGCAACCCTATTGCGCTAGCAAAAGATATAAATGTTTTGAAAGAAAATTTTTCGGTTAAAAGAGTAACCCCATTTGATATGTTTCCAAACACTAAAAATGTTGAAACTTTATGCGTGTTAGAAAAAATTTAATTGTGAAATAATTTTATATTTGTTTTAAAAATCATACAAAAAAGTTTTACTTTACTAAAGAATAAAATTATGCGTAAAGTGAGAATCTATAAAAAGTTGTTTTCGAAGTGCGTTTAATTCATTAATTTTAAATATATTTGAATTACAAAATTCGTAATTTTCAAATAAATCGTGAAATTGATTCTTGTGTTTTTTTAATAAACTAAATTCTATTTCTGTTTTATCTAATAAATTATAAACATTAACTAAAAATTTGTATAAATCTTCTATTTGTAATAAATCAATTTGGTTTATGCTATTTATAATATTTTCATCAATTTGTATGTAATCTGATAAATAATGAATTAATTTTGATATTATTTCTTTTTTTATATTGTTGGCATAGTTTTTATTATTGCTAAAGTTATAATTACTTTTAAGGTTTAAAATTGCTAATCCAATATTTCCGCCAAACAAAAATCTAATTAATTCAATGTAAATTAATAGTTTTTGTTTATTAAATTTTTTAAAATATTTTTTATAAAAAGAATAGCAATCTTCTTTTAACAGGTAAAATTTTGCATCTTTTAGTCCGCCGCCGTTAAATAATTTGAACTTGAAATCTGTTCTGTCTAAAAGTGTTGTTTTTACATTAGCATCAAAGTTTCTTGATATATAATTTATAATGTCTTCATCTTTAGGTGTAGTTATATATTTCAAACCCTGAAATTCATCAGTTTGATAAAATGATTCAATATCGTTTAATGAGTTGTATATATAATAATTTTTATTTTCGTAGTCAATATCTGAGCGTATCAGATATAAATCTTTACTCTTAAATTTTTGTGGTAAAAGGTTTGCGACATACAAACTTGCCAACTTTTCAAGTGTTGAAAATAGTGGGTAAGAAGATAAATCATTATATAGATTTTCACAATTTTGTTGTAGTGACTTTTCAAAATTTTTAAAAGTTTTAATTATATTTGTTTCTATATTTACCTCGTTTTGAATTTTTATTTCTTGCATTTTTGAAAAACTCTTTCAGCATTGCTGAACATAATTCATTATAAGAATAATTTATAATAGTTCTGTGATTTAATATGTTATCGTCAAGCAATGTGTATCTACTTATGACTCCACCATATTTTTCATCAGTTGCTCCAAATGTTAATTTTTTTAATCGTGCATTTAAAATTGCACCTGCACACATCGGACAAGGTTCTAGTGTAACAAACATTTCACAATCATCTAGTCGCCAACTTTTTAGTTTTTTGCACGCTTTATTTATCGCTATTATTTCTGCGTGGTCAGTGGCAATTTGACTGTGTTCTCGTTTGTTTCTTCCTGTTGAAATTATTTTTCCATCTCTAACTATTACAGCCCCTATTGGTATTTCACCTTTTCGTAAGGCGATAGAACCTTGTTGTATTGCAATTTCCATAGGATTTTTCATATTTTTTCTCCATTGTATTTAAATTAAATATTTTTTGTACAGTTATACTTGATTGATATTGTATTGCTAAATTCAGTGCTGTCAATGGCACATCTTTATTTTTTTCAAAAATTTCTGGTAAAGTTTCTTCTTTTAAAGGGTGCTCTAGACTATCGCTTCCAACTTCTATGGTATAGGCTGGAATTTTCAATGTTTGAATGCACCAATCTTTATATCCACCGGTAGAGTTTTGCGTAAAAATTAATCTATAACCTGTTAAATTAGATAACACTTCACCGATATTTTCATCACGAATTAGATCTTGTTCACTCATACCTTCAAATCCATAATATATTACTTCACCTTTTGAGTGATATGATATTGTTAGACTAGGCTTTACTTGTCTTGTAAAATTTATAAGTGATTGGACTTCTCGCTCACTGTTTGGATAAAATCCTACAAAATTTTCGCTATTTGGACAGAATAAATTTTGTGCACCCATTCCCCAATTTGCATCAAAGTTTGTGTTTAAATCCACTAGATTAATGTTTGCTTTAAATTTTGAAAAGTCATCATTATTATTATTTCCTAATTTCAAATATTCTTTAGTAATGTCGCAGGGAACTGATGAAATTCCATCAAGTGCTATTTCTGCGCCGTCAGGGTTTGTTAAAAATACAAAATAGATACCACCTTGTTTTACTAAGTCGTTTAGATATAAATATCTTGCTTGTTCAATTAATAATAATGTTGTTATGTATTCTCTAGCGTGAATGCCGGCTTGGATTAATATCTGTGTCCCGTCAAAACTTCCAACATGTGTGGCTAATATATTTTTACCTAAAACGCTTTTACCTGCGTTGAATAATTCTAGTCCTTCATCTTGTAATTGCACAATTTTTTGAACTAATTCCTGATATGACATAATCACCTCTTATTTGTGATATGCTATGTTGTTTAAAATTGTGAAAGCCCTATAAATTTGCTCAAGGGCAATGACTCGCATTAACTGATGAGGGTAGGTCATTTTCCCAAATGATAATTTATAATTTGCCATATTTTTTATTTCATCTGCGATTCCGTTGCTTGCACCTATTACAAAAGTAATTTCGCTATTAGATAAAGCGGTATTTGAAATTAAATTTGCAAATTCTGTACTAGATAGTTGTTTACCTTCCACGCACAAACATATACAATAACCTTTAAGATATTTTTTTATTAAAACTGCGTCTTTTTTTAAAGCATTAATTATATCGTTTTCGTTTTGACTTGTAGAAATATTTTCTTTTATTTCGACAATTTTTAAACTACAAAATCTAACTAATCTTTTTTTGTATTCTTCAATGGCATCTTTTAAATATTTTTCTTTAATATCCCCAACTGTTATAAGATTAATTTTTATCATAATATCCCCCAAATAAAAGTAGATGTTGTTAACATTATACCTAAAACAATACTATAAATCATACTAAGTTTTGAAATATTTGAAAAGCGTGATTTATCTATGTTGAAAAATTTTATATTTGGTTTTTGAATTTTGTAAATTTTATTTATGATTATAAATACAAGGTAAAATATAAATGTAAATAGTAACATTAGCATTAAAAATGTTAAAACTACAGATGACTGAATAAATATTGTTTCAAGTTTACTAAATAGGTTTACCAATGGGAAATCTAAATGAGAACCATAAGAAATATAAATACTTAAAAAATTATTCATAAAATGTATTATCATAGCAGGTATTAAACTATTTGAAGCAAGAACAATTATTCCCATAAATAATCCTAAAATAAAGGTATAGAAAAATTGCAAAATGTTCAAATGTGAAAAACCAAAAAACAATGAAGATAAAATAATAGCAAGTATAGGTTTATTTAGTCTATTTATTCCTCGAAGAATAATTCCGCGATGCAAAACTTCTTCGCAAATTGCAGGCAACAAACAGGTTAAAATAATATCTATATAAAACCCTGACATTGTATATATAGCACTTCCAGAATTTACATTTTCATACCCGAACAAATAAATTATAGTTTGAGAAAATCCTGCTATATACATATTGAGTATAAATAACAAAAATCCTAAGATTATAGATAGAATAATTATTTTATAATTTACTTTTTTAATTCCCAAATGTTCAAAAATTTGTTTTTTATCAGGCTTAAACAATAAAACGTATAAAATTATAGGTATAATTAAAAGTATTAATATTTGAACTAAAAAAGTAGAAAAATATTGTGATGTTATCAATCCTAAATAAGAGATTGCAAAAACGATGCACAGCAAACTTATTGTTATTGCATATATCAAATTTAACTTAAAAAAATCTAATTCTGACTTGTTCATATTAAAATCCATAAGATATACTTATTATATAAATCACAATTAATGCTATAAATGCCAAATAAAATCCTAATTCATCAATATAAACTATATGTTTGGAACTTTTAATTTTATTTTTTGAAGTATCAGCAGTTGAAAACTTTTTCAAGACCAAACAAATAATACCAATTAAGGCAATAAACGAGAATATAGATAACACTAAAAAAACTATTGAAAAATCAATTGTGAAATTTTTTAAAAAGAAAGTAAAACATAATGATATAAAATTGTTCGTAAAATGGAAAATCATAGAATATCTTAAATCATTTGTTTTTTCATATATTAAACATAGAATCATACCCATAAATATAGGGAATAATAGTTGCGATAGGTTGAAGTGATAAATTGCAAAAATCAAACTTGATAAAACTGTTGCAAACACAACTCCTTTTTGACGAAGGATTTTGAAAACAACTCCCCTAAAAATTAATTCTTCCAAGACGGCGGGGAAAATACACATCGTTATAATTCCAACTAAAAATTCAGAATAGTTAGAGATATTAAAAGATGATGATTCATAACCAAAATGGTTCAACATTATTTGAAAATTTGCATTTATTCCAAACAATAAAATAAATGAAATAATTGATATTGTCACAACTATTAATGAATTGTGAAAACTGAATTTTTTAGTTTGTTTTTCAGTATTTAATTTAGTAATTTTTGAAATTATAATATAAGTAAATAAAAACCCCAATAAAGATAGTGCATTAATCACACTACTTAAAATTGTGCTATTTAAAATTTGTTCAATTTTTTCTGCAGTATAACCTAAATTTGACATTATAATTTCAACAAACAGTGTTAAAAAAGCACCTATTAAAACCGTTAGAACAAAACTTAATATTAGTGCAACAATTGAATATATTATGCTAGTTAAACTTTTGTTATCTTCATACATAATTTTATTATATAACAATATTAATAAAATTCAAAATTATTTTACGATTTATTAATTTCACTAATATTGTCGAATTTTGAAAATGTAGTCATATTTTCAAAAATATCTTATATATTTGTTTATGAGGTTTTATGCCTTTATTTAGGTGGTAGATTTGGAACAATTTATTATTTATGAAAAAGGGAAGGATGATCAACTTCTTTCTATGAATATTTTTATTGATAAATTTGTAGAAATAGAAAATGGAGCAAAATTATTTTCAGGTTGTAAGTTAATAGGTAATTGCAAAATAGCAGGCAGTGCAGAAATACACGAAAATTCAATATTGGAAAATTCTAGCATAGGAAGTGGCACAAAAGTTCATTCATCAGTCATTAAAGATAGTGTAGTTGGCGATAATTGTAACATAGGGCCATTTGCACAAATTAGAGACAATTCAAATATTGGTGATAATTGCAGAATTGGAAATTTTGTAGAAATAAAAAAATCTATTATTGCAAAAAATTGTAAGATAGCGCATTTATCCTATGTAGGAGATGCTGAAATTGGAATAAATTGCAATATAGGTTGTGGTGTTGTTTTCTGCAATTATGACGGAAAACAAAAAAATAATACTATTGTAGGCGAAAATGTTTTCATAGGTTCAAATTCAAATTTAGTTGCACCATTAAGCATTTCAGATAATGCATTCATAGCGGCGGGAAGCACAATAACTTTTGATGTAGAAGCTAATCAGTTAGCAATAGCAAGAGCAAAACAAAAAAATACTGAAAATTTTAAAAATCCTTACCTAGAAAACTAAATCAACCCTTAGTAGTCAAAAAAATCTGATTACTAGGGGTTTATTTTTTGTTTTAAATGTGATAAAATATTATCGGAGATTATTATGAAGGTAATAGTAGGGCTTGGAAATCCTGATGGAATTTATAAAAAAACTTATCACAATATAGGTTTTATGGTAGTTGATAGGCTTGCAAAAAAATTAAATGTTAATTTTAATAAGACGAAATGTAAAGCAGAGATTGCAAAAGGCGACAATTTTGTGCTAGCAAAACCAAAAACATATATGAATTTATCTGGAGATAGTGTAATTGAATTAAAAAAATATTTCAATGTGCCTATAAAAGATATTATTATAGTTTTAGATGATATAGATTTGCCAAAAGGTAAATTAAGATTTAGAGAGTTGGGAAGTGCTGGCACCCATAATGGTTTAAGAGATATAGTTTCAAAAGTGGGACAAACTCCAAGACTTCGAATAGGTATTTCTAAACCGGACAATATGCCGCTTGCTGATTATGTGTTGTCAAACATTGATATGAAAAGTTTGGAAATATTAAATCCTGTAATAGATGAAGCAGTTGATATGTTAGTAGAGATTTTGAATAAAGATGAAGATTGAAAATAAATTATTAGAAATAAACACAAATGTTGTTTGCAATGTTGTAACTTGTGGAGAAAAAGCATATTTAATAAAAGATTTCGAAAAATCGCTTTATATTACACCAGATGACAATGAAGCAAATCAAATGTACGAGATGTTGAAAAGTTTTGGATTAAATGTTTGTTTAATCAATTTTTTTGATGGACTTTTTGAATCGGCAAAATTTAAAAATAAAGATTTTAATTTAAAGATTATTAATCTACTTTCAAATTTAGATAGTTTTGACGCAATAGTTTGCTCAAAAGATGTTTTTTGTTATTTTGTACCTAATCAAGAAAATGTAAACTCAAATATAATTCAATTATCTGTTGGTAGTTCTTACAATTTAGAAAGTTTAATTAAAGAATTAATAGCACTTAACTATACGAGGGTTGAAACAGTTGAAAATATGGGTGAATTTAGTCTTTTTGGAGACCGATTAGATATTTTTGTAACAAATTCAAACAACCCAATCAAGATTAATTTTTTTGACGATGAAATAGAGAGTATATATTCTTATGATATAACTACAAAATTTAAAATAAATGATTTACAAAATGTAAAAATTATTTTTAATAAATTGTGTTTGTTAGATGAAGAAGAAAATAAATTAATAATTGAAAAAATTTCTAATCACAACAACAAATTTTTTGAAGAAATTTTGCAGGGGATTGTTAATAATTTAAAAACGAATAGTGAATTGCCTTTAGAATTTATTTTGCCTTTTTCTAACGGTAAATTTTCATCTTTATTTGATGAACTAATTAATGGAAGAAAATTATTTGTTTATAATTCGTTAAATATATTTAGAGAAATAAATAATATGATATGCGAATTAAAACTTAAAATTCATTCATTATTTAATTTTGAAGAAAGTAAAAATATTTTTAAAAATTTATTAGAAAATATAAAAAATAATGAAAAAAAATTAAAAAATACTGTTTTTTTCGAAAATATTATTGATTTTTCACATAGAAATTATAAAAAAATTAATTATGATGTAGTAACTTTTAATAATTTTTTATACAATTTAGATTTATTAAAAATTGAATTAAACCCATATATTCAGAAAAAGAAAAAAATAATAATTTGTTTAAAAGATGAAGAAACATTAAATTCAATTAGTGAAATTTTTAAAAGTACAGGGACACCTTTTTCACTAGGAGAATATAAACCAGGACTCAACTTATCAACACAATGTATTCCTTATAATATTTGTTTTGATAGTAGTGATGAGTTTTATATAGGATACACAAATTTTGCTTATAAAAAAGTTGCAAAAAAATCAAAATCAAACAGTGTGACTTTTCTTCCTAAGGCTGGAGATTATGTCGTTCATTCTGTTCATGGCATAGGCAAATGTGAAGGAATTGTGAGCATTAAGACCTCAAATGTATCAAAGGATTATTATAAGATTTTGTACAGAGGTGGGGATTGTTTATATGTTCCAACTTTTGATACAAGTGATTTATCACAATACATTTCAGATGAAGAAAATCCAAAACTTAATAAATTGGGTGGAAAAGAGTTTGCTAATTCTATTTCTCAAGCAAAAAAATCAATTGAAGATATTTCTAAAGAATTATTGCAGTTGCAGGCAAAAAGAAATAGCATTAAAGGATTTAAATTTGCAGAAGATGATTATTTATTTACCGAATTTGAAAATGCTTTTCCTTATGAAGAAACAGAGGACCAGTTAAAAGCAATATCTGATATAAAAAATGATATGATTTCAGGTAAAGTTATGGATAGGCTTGTATGTGGCGATGTGGGATTTGGCAAAACAGAAGTCGCTATGCGTGCAATATTTAAAGCAGTGATTAGTGGAAAACAAGTAGCGTTTTTATGTCCAACAACTGTTTTGTCATTACAACATTATAATAGTTTAATTGAAAGATTTAAAGATTTTGGTGTAAGTGTTGAAATGCTAAACAGATTTGTTTCAAAATCAAAACAAACTAGTATTTTGCAAGATTTAAAAAATGGCAAAGTAAATGTTTTAGTAGGTACGCACAGATTGTTAAGCGAAGATGTTAAATTCTTTGATTTGGGGCTATTAGTTTTAGATGAAGAGCAAAGATTTGGTGTGAAAGCAAAAGAAAAAATAAAAGAATTGAAAAATAATGTAGCAGTTTTAATGTTGTCTGCAACACCAATTCCAAGAACTTTAAATATGGCATTATTGTCTTTGCGTGATATTAGTGTTATAAATACTCCACCAAAACTCAGAAATAGTGTAAAAACTTACGCAGTTGAGTTTGATTTAAAACTTGTTTGTGATGCTATTAGATTTGAATTAAATAGAGGTGGACAAGTTTTTATAGTTTACAATAACATTGATGAAATATACAATTTCAAATCTAAATTGGCAAACGAATTTTCAGATACAAATTACACATTTGATGTAGCACACGGTCAAATGAATAAAAATTTACTTGAAGATGCAGTTAAGCGTTTATATGACAAAACCACAGATGTATTTATATCGACGACCATTATAGAAAATGGTATAGACATACCTAATGCTAATACTATTATTGTGTTAGATAGTCATAAACTTGGACTTGCGCAAATGTATCAATTAAGGGGAAGGGTAGGCAGAAGCAGTGTAAAGGCATTTGCATATTTTACTTACCCTAAAAATATGGTATTAACTGAAGAAGCGAATGAAAGACTAGAAGCAATTGTAGAAAATACTGAACTAGGTAGCGGGTTTAAGTTAGCAATGAGAGATTTACAAATAAGAGGTGCTGGCGAAATTTTAGGCAAAAATCAACACGGGCATATTGTAAAAATTGGTTATGATATGTATTTAAAATTGATAGAAGAAGCAGTGTCTAATTTAAAAGGCGAAAAAGTTGTAAATTTCAGACCTGTAAAAATAGATGTGGAAAAATCTTATAGTATTTCAGAAAATTATATTGGTTCAGAGGCTGAAAGAGTTTCAATATATGCAAAAATTTCTAAACTTGATGACAAAACAGAAATGTCAAAACTTTTAAATGACATAGAATTGACTTATGGAAAACTTCAAGATGATATTGTAAGATTGTGTAATTTAGGATTGCTTGCTAATCTTGCAAAAAGAGTTGATGCCAAATTAATAACTATACAAAAAAATAAAGCAGAAATATGCTTTTATGAAGATGCTAATAAATTAAAAATTTTAGAGAACTTAAAAAGTTTTTCTAATTTGGCAGTTAAAAATAGTTCAAATTTGACAATAATTTTATTAAATTATGCAGGAGATATTGATAAGGCTTGTAGTCTGTTTATTGATTATTTTGAATCTATGATTTAACAAATGGTTGATTTTTATTTTAATTTAATATATAATCTAATATATTTCTTTGCATATTTAGGAGGCTCAACTTAATGAAAATTTGTAAAAAACTATCACTACTTGCAATTTGTGTTGTAATGTTTAGTATGATTTTGTTGTCAGGGTGCGCTTATTTCCCTGTTGATATGGTTAAATATTATAGTGATGTAGTGGCAACTGTTGGTAATGAAAAAATTACCAGATTTGATTTGCTTTCTGCGTATAATAGTTATGGTTATTCTTATTATGTTTCTCAATTGGGTAACACTAGTGAAGAAGCTTTGTCAAGCACACTAGATTTATTAATAGACAGAAGTTTGATTTTGCAATATATTAAAAATGATATAAATGAAACCTCTGATTCACAATATAAATTAAATGAATATGAAGTAAATGAAGTATGGAACGATTTGTTTGATTATATGGACGAACAGATGGAAAATTATACTACTGAGGCTAAAGAAATCTTAAATATAGATGATGAAGCAGACGAAGAAGAAGCGACTGATGAAGAAGAAACTGCATATATTTACTCTCCATATAAAAAGCGTGCAAAAATAGTTCAAGATGAAAACACAGGTAGTATTAAAATTGTTGTTGAAGAAGAAAAAACTCCTACAACTGTTAATGAAGATGAATTAGTTTTGAAATCTTATAGAAATTTCTTAACTGATTATACAAACGCATCAGTTCCGCTAGCGTTAAAAGAACAATATTTTTCAAATTATGAAAAGAAATTGACAACAGAAACTGACAGAAAAGTTTACAACAAGGCTTTGAAACTTTTAAGCGAAGACTTATTGCAATATCAATATTATTTGCGTGATGAAAATGGTAATAAGTATAGCACAAAGACTGAAGATATGATTTCTTGGTTGTTTGAAAGACAATACGAAAGTCAGTTGGAAACTGCATACTTTGAAAAACTTCAAAATATTTATATTAGAAATGAAAATTTAAGCGTAGATAAATTAACAGATAAATTTAAGGAATTGTATAAAGCGGATTATGATAAATACTATGACAATGAAAGTTCTTATATTTCAAAGATGACCGAAAGTGGAACAGAAGCTTACAATGTTTATTATAATATGGGTACAACTAGTGAAGATTTATTCTATGTTTATCACATTTTATTTGGTTATAATGATGAACAAAAGGCTTATGTTGAAGATTTAGATAAAAAATTAGAAAATAAACTTATTTCTCAAGAAAAGTATGATGAAGAAATTGAAAAACTTTCAAATAGTGTTATTGCTTCAATCCGAAATGAAGAAGGATTAGATAGCGGTAATACAGTATCTGTTGATAGCAATTTATTGGCTCAAATAAAAAATAAAATTGATACAGCAGGCGATGATGATGATAAGATTAAAGCATTTAATGAACTTATGTATAAATATTCTACGGATACCGCAACACTTACATCAAGCGCAAGTGCGTATGTTATAGGAACAGCTACTTCTTCTATGGTAGATAGTTTTACAGAGGCTTCAAGAAATCTTTACAATGACGGACAAGGTAAAATTGGCGATTTATCAGGATTTGTTTCTAGTGAATATGGTTTGCATTTGATTATGTATGCAGGAAAAGTTGAAAATAAATTCACTATTAACAATATTGATAATGTTGTTATCGACTTTAGCAATAGTGAATTAAATCTTTATAATATGTTATATAATAGAGCAACAAATTATACTTATTTTGATATGTTATTTGATAAAGTTTATCCTGCTGATTCTGACGGATTATTCCCAGAATCAAATGGTTATAGCGATTACGAAACATCTTTAGCAGATATGTTGAAAGGTCAATATAAAGTTATTAAATATACTGATAAGATTAAGGGTACATTAAAAGTGTAATTGTGTAATATTTTGTACGATAATTATAAATAAAATAACAAATAAAATATGTTAAAAAAATATTAAAATATATTAGTCTAAAGAAAACCTAATATATTTTTTTATATCTTTTACCTAATTTAAAATTTTTTATGAATATATGTTATTTTTGTATTAATTCAAATGACAATCATAATTTTATAGTTTATTCATTTAGAAACTTAATTTTGCGTACTTATTTTGTTATTTTTAGTGATATGATTTTTCTATAAATTTAAATATGATTAATGTACACTTTTTGCATATTGAATAGTAAGTTGATTTAAATAAGCCTTTACGCATCTCATTTTTTTATCATTTCAAAGTCTATTAAAAATTTTTGAATAATTTTAAAAAAGTAATACAAAATATGTATGTCTAAGGAGAGAAAAATGGCAAAAAATAATAATGTTACAATTACAACAAAAAGAAGACTATCACCTGCGACTATTGCTATAATAGTGTTGGCAATTTTGTTACTTGCAAGTATTGCAGTGGCTGCTACTATTGCATATTTTAGTTCTACTCAAAATGCAACTGGTACAATCACTCTCGGCGACCCTATCAATATCAATATTACACAAGGTGGTGCTTCTGTATCATCATTAACTTTTGATGGTAATGCTATGCCTGGTACAGTTTATGCTCAAAAAATTGGTGTGAGTGCCCCTGACAGTACTTCTGATGCGGTACTAAGAGCAAAATTGACAATCACTAATACTGATGGAGCATCAACAACTGTTACTGCTAGCACAAATGCTAATTGGACTGATAATGTATCTACAGACGGCTACTACTATTATAACGGAGTGCTTACTGCTGGACAATCTATAGACTTTGTAGAGTCTATAACAGTTCCAACTGAATTGACAAATGACGATGCTAATAAGACATTTAGCGTAAATGTAATTGTAGAAGCATTACAACAGGCTAATGATGCTGCGTCTAGTGTATGGGATACCGCACCTGCAGAATGGCTTGAAGAATACTCTGCTAATCAAGGTTAGTGTTAAAAAAAATTGAAATTCAAATTTCAATTTTTTTATTTATTTTTTTGTTTATTTTATTTTTTCTTTTTTAATATTTTATTAAATCTTTTACTTTGATGATGTTTCTAAATAGTCATTTGGGTCAACAGCTAGTTCATCTTTGAATACTTCAAACTGAAACAAGCAGACTAAATTAGTTCTCATTAAAAAAGTGTTTGCTCTTTTTATATATCAAAACATAATAATTATACAAGATAATGTGCCATAAAGAACGCATGATAATATTTTAAACTTGTATTGAGAAAAATTTTTTAAAAATATATTTATTTTTTAGTAATTATATAACTAATATTTATTAAAACCTTCAACTAAATTTCTTTAGCCAGATGTTTATATTGCTTTATTCAACTATTAAATTCTCAATTTCAAAAATTGGGTCGTCAAAAAATTCTGCGATTGTCATACCTAAAGCACGAATAATTAAAACTACGGTTGTTAAATTGCAACTTTTGTATCTCGCATTTAAAAAGCAATTCATGGTACTATGAGAAATTCCTGCATTTTGTTCTAATCTATATTGAGTCATGTTCTTTTCGGATAAAATTGTCCTAATTCTTTTTGAAACTGCATTAGCTAAAGTCATACTTTCTCCTTAAATGTTTTTATGTATGTATATATTAACACTCATTATTTTGAATATTATGTTGCAAAAACATTCAAACATGTAGTTTTTTATAAAAAATGTGTTATAATGAATGTAAAAACACTCAAAAGGAGATATAGAAATGCTTTTAAGCGAAAATAATAAAATTAAAGATGTTAAAAATAAATGTGAAAAAATATTTAAAGATTTTAAACAAGTTACATTATGCTTTACAGGTCACAGAAGCCAAAAATTGCCTTGGCGATTTAATGAACAAGATATTCGTTGTCTTGAAATGATAAATACAACAAAAGAAAAAATAGAACAATCTATAATTGATGGATACATTTATTTTATATCTGGTATGGCATTGGGCTTTGATATGATTTGTGCAGAGCTTGTATTAGAGTATAAAAAGAAATATCCACATATTAAATTAGTGTGTGCAATTCCTTGTAAAAATCAAGATAAATTTTGGAGTGATGAATATAAGAATAGATATAAAAAAATATTAAATAAAGCTGACATAATAAGATATATTGCAGAAGAATATTCAAAAACTTGTATGTTGGAAAGAAACGATTATATGTTAAATAATTCTTCAAAGGTTATTGCCTTATTTAATGGTTTTGCAGGCGGAACAAAATCTACGATTTTAAAAGCTAAAAAAATGGGACTAAAAATTGATATAGTAAATGTGTCATATAGAAAATAAATTCATAAAATTTTCAAATGTATAGTTTTAGGAATGTCAAATTCTCACAAAACAATGAATAAATTTGTACATAGAAATAAAAAGATAATTTTAATTATAACTTCTCTTTTTAAGTTTTTTTCATTTATATAAAAGAAACTCTACTAAATAGTAGAGTTGTTATTGTTTTTTCGCTAGTTTCAAAATGGTTTAACATTAATTTCAATTTCTTATTTGGTTTCTTTTTTAATATTTTATTAAATCTTTTACTTAGAAGATGTTTCTAAATAGTCATTTGGGTCAACAGCAAGTTCATCTTTGAATACTTCAAAATGTAAATGTGCTCCAGTATTTAATTCCCTTGACATTGTATCTGAAACAGTTGCAATAACATCGCCTTGTTTTACAGTGTCACCAACTTTTAATGTAAGTTCATTATTAAGTGATTTGTAAATTGATTTTAAACCATTACCGTGGTCAATGACTATAACAGTGCCTTCTAAATAATTTGTATAAATATTAGATATTGTACCATTATAAACTGCTAAAACTTCATTACTTGTATCCGACTTGAAATCAATCGCTTTGTGAATTTCCCATTGTTCCAAAGTATCATTATATTGAAGTTCTTTTGCTGAATAATCTTTAACGATGGTTGCATTTTTCATAGGAAGTATAAATGTTATGCTGGTGTTTGATACTGTACTAGATGGAGTGTTTTCATCTATACTGGTGTTTGCTTGTGCCGGTACTCCGATTAAAAATCCAACTATTACTGCAATTAGCGAAAAAGTTATAATTCCAACTATTATTATACTTTTCATAAGTGTGTTTTTTGTGTATGTTCTCATAAATCCTCCATTTGAATTATTGACAAGGAAATTTTTTTTAAACATACAAATTTTTTTTATAAACTAATACATAAAATTTAATCAATAACTGCCCAATATATATGGAAACCCAACAAAATTGCCACTTTCAGTAATTGCAATTTGTAAAGTATTGTAATTTTTGTTTTTACCTATGCATTCATATAGCGTTATATTTAAAGAAGGAATTGTTATAACTTTGTAATCTTCTATATTTAAAAGAGAAAATATTTCGTGTATATTTTTATTAGTTTTAATAGTTTCCCCAATAGTATTAGGAAGGATTTTGTTTGTTTTAGTTTCGTAAAAAACACCTAAATTTATGCTGTTAGCATAACCATTTTCAGTATAAACATATCTTTCACCATCTAGTATATTAGAGTTTGTTTTTTCAGTTAAAACAAGTAGTAAACTAAATATTAATAAAAATACTATTACGAATTTTTTCATTTGTGAAATGATTATCAAAAATTAAAAATTTATTCAGATTTTAATATAAATCATAAAAAATATTAAAAATTTGCAATTTTTTTCTAAAATAAATAGATTTTTTTTGTTTTTTTATTATTCACAACAAATTCATTAATAATTTTCAAATGTTTAAAATAAAGGTTATTTTAGATTAAATTGAATAAATAAAATATAGTCAACATATCATAATTTTTTTTTAATATAATAAATTTTTTTAAATCAATTATATCCAATTCTATTTTTTCTTCTTTTACAAACAAGTTTAACATTTTGTGCAGTTGAGAAATGAATTTCGCATTTTTCTGTATAATGTGAAAATGTTTTAGAATTTCACTTAAAACAAGTTTTGGATTAAAATATAATTTTGTTTCATAAATATCTTTATAAAAATCATTTATTGTCAAATTATCTAAATCAAACATTTTGTTTATTGTAAGTGATGCGTTTTTTATAAAAATGTAAAGAGTATTATTTGAAATTTTCAAACTTTTTATTAGTTCGTAGTTAGAGAAGGGGAGTTGAAATATATATTTATATTTTTCTAGCAAATTCAAATAATCTAATAAAGAGATTTCTTTTAGCATAATGCTGTTTAAAGAAGATAAAAAATTGTAATTTTTAATTTCAGCAACATCTTGATGAAGTAAAATGTATATCATTAAGTCCAATTTGTCATATAGACTAATTGTGTTTGTGTGCTCGACTACAATATTTAAATTAAAATCAATAATATTTTCTTCATTCAATAAGTAAGGGAGTGTGTGTGTTGAATCAACAAATAAATATGTTTCAAAGTATTTAAAACTTTCTAGGCTTTTTAATAAAAGATAATTATTAAATTTTAGATTAATAACAACAAATTTTGGATTTAGATTTAAAGCAACTTGTAAATTTTTAATATCATCAAAGTTTAAGAATATTGTATGATGTGGGTTTATATCCTTATATTCATTATAAATTTTATCGTCATCAAATATAAACAGAACTGATTGAATATATGATATGTTTGACATCATTTCTTTAATTTTTTTGCTGTCGTAAATTGTGTACATATATTAATGATAGAAAAAAAATGTAGTAATTTTTTGAAAAATTTTATCATAATTCGTTATTTTTAGGATTTTATTTTATTTTTGTTTACAAAAATTAAAAATTTATATATATTAAAATTGTATTTAAAGGAGTATCTATGGAAAAAGAAGTTATAAATATTATTGCAAATAGATTAAAACTAAAGGCAAATGAAATAAAAGCAACCGATAGGCTAAGTGAAGATTTAAAAGCAGACAGTATAGATATGGTAGAATTAATCACCGATTTTGAAGAAAAATTTAACATTGTGGTAAATGATGAAGACGCAGTTAAATTCAAAACTGTAGGGGATATAATTACTTATTGCGAAAATTTAAAAAAATAAATTTAAATAAAACTTAATGAGTGTTTAATTTATAATCATAAAAAGAAAACTAGAAATATAATTATTTGTTCTCATTAGATTTATAAAAATAAATTTAAAAAATAGTTATCAAAAAAATAGTCATTAAATCGAAAGATATATTAAAATAGTTATTAAAACGAAAGATATATTTATTTTGTATAAACTAAAGTCTTTTGATTTAATTTATGCACTGTAATGATAAAAAAAAGAAGAAAACCATTGTGTTTTCTTCTTTTATACTAATTTATGAATTTTTTACAACTTCATAAATATCTTCACTACCTTCTTGTAATCTAGAAGTATAACCTTCTGCAACAAAGTTAGTTCCTTCACCTTCTGCTTTACAATCTGCAGGGTTGAACTTTTCAAATATTCCACCAGTTACTACTATAGATGCTGTTCCGGCTTCACGATTTTCATCTAATAAGTTTAAAACAAACTCGTATGGTTTGTCTGCACCATAAACTTGTTTAATTGCATAATGTCCGCCTTTAATTTGAGCAGTTCCTTCATAAACATAAACAGAATGAATATTTCCAATAAAAGTACCATTTTCAATGATTAAATTACCACCATCTCTAACATCAATAGCATGGCAATCGTTTTCTAATGCGTCAATAGTTCCTTCACCTTTTATAGTCAATTTGCCATTTTCGCCAACAGATATGATTGACCAATTATTTTTGCTTGTATCCCAAATTTCTGCAGTATTATATAATCTTTTACCATTCATATCAAGAACAATTTCTCTTGTAACATTTAAAGATGACTGTACATCAATATTGTCTGTAAGTTTAATGATTGCTTTTCCATTGTACAAAGCACTAGTTAATTCAGAATATGTAGAAACTTCTTGTACAATATCAACATCAACATTTAATGTTACATTTACTAATTTTTGCTGATTTACAATGTATAATGAATAGTCAAAAGTAGCACCATCAAATTTTTCATAATTTATTTTTGCTGGATTTTCAACCCAACCAACAGGGTAAAAGTATGAGCAAGCTCCGTTTGAACCATTAACAGGATTTACAATACCATAGCCACTTAATACGCCATTTAACATTCTTTTTGTAATAATTGTATCGCTTGTAGAAGCGCCGTCATAATACAAGCCTGCGTATTCTGTACCACTTTTAATTGTTAAATTGTATTCAGTGTCAGAAACTTTGCTAGCAGTGTTATTAGCACCAGTATTAAATGCTACATTTGTTAAATTAATTTGATCTGTTGTTACATCTAAATCAAATTCAAATTCATTATTGTTGATTTTTATTTTTGCATTGTCAACTGTTTCAAAAGCAACTACAGGGGCAGCTACATAAAGCTTGCTTTCTTCAACATAGTAAACTTTATCTAATAATTGGTTTGCATTACCGATTGAAAGGTAGAATGTTTGATTTTCTGTAAATGATGTATCATTCAATGAAATTGATTTTACCTCATCTATATTTTTGATTGTTCCAACTTCTACATAGTATTCAAAATCAGCAACTTTGTTTTGAATTTGTTCAACAGAGTAAGTAGTTTCAGTTCCTAGATCTGATGAATTATTGTAAACTTTTTCGAAAAAGTCATCAATAATTTCAATCGTTGTTGCTTTTACATTGCTTGCTGTTTCAAAAGATGGAGAAGGCTTAGGTTCATCATCTTTACCACATGCTGAAAGAGCAAATGCACTAATAGCCAAAACAACCAACACTGCAAAAACATTAAGCGATTTTTTCAACATTTTTGTCATATTTCCTCCTTATAATTTTATATAAAAATAAATTTTATATATGATTAGTTTATCTTTTATTTACAAATTTAGTCAAGTATTTGACAAATATTTTTTAAATTATTTAATTTAAACAGATAATAAATATAGTATATCATCATAATATATCATCTTTATTCAAATTTTTTATTGTAATTTTACAAATCAGAATATACTAATAATTCAATTTAATATGCTATCAAAATGCTTATTTTAATGTGAGTTTATTTGATTAATATGAAAATATAAAAGAAGTAGGTTAATTATTGGAATATATAAAAATTTAGTAAGAATATGATTTTTATAATTTACACATAAAAATAAAACAAAAAAATGCCTTAATGATTGACATTTTTATTTTAAATTTAAACTATATTCTATTTTTTTTGCAAGGTAATATTTTTTAGTAGATTCTCCGCCTCGAATATGTTTTATACTAAAATTTTTGTCGAAAAGTTGCTGAACTTTAATATACAACCTTTTGTTAAGTTTTGGCAAGTAAGTGTGTATATCTTTATGCAAGGTGCTTTTGGGTAATCCAAAATGCTTTGCTGTCGCTCGAATTGTTGAATTGTTTTTTATCAAATATTTTGCTTCACTTAATATAAGTTGTTTTTTTTCATAATCCATGATACACCTCATAGATTATATGTATTTGTTTTTCTACATTTTATGACAATTATTTCTAATTATGGGTGCAATATTTGACTACGGATTAAGGCGTCAACAAAAGGTATTATTTTTTCGTTTTCTATATCATAAGTTTTATCATAATCAGTTGATAATATTATTTTCTCTCCTAATAATGTATATAGTACTGCATTATCAATTTCCATAATGTTATAGTTATTGTTATTTTTAAATTTATTTAAATTTTTATTTGCAACTAATAACCAATTTTCATATTTTTTAAAACCATTTATATATTCGTATTGTGATATTCTAAATAGTGCCATATTGATAGGTATTATTAAATTATAGTTACCTCCATATTTAAAAGAGTTTTGGTTTATTTTAACTGATACATTATCAGTTATTACTAAGTTCGTTTTTTCATTATTTTTGCTATTTTTATATGGAGATTCAAGATATGTTTCACCATTTATGTAATTCTTAAAACTAGTGGAATGTAATTTATTCGGAATTTTAGGTATAATAATAAAATTTTCGTTGTTTAAAATATTTTCATAATTCATAATATCGTCCTTTTAAATTAATGTATGGTTTTAAATTTATTAAATTTTTTTTATTGTTTCAATACATTTATTTGACTAAATTTACATATATATGTGTTTTTTTGTTTAAAAAGAACGATTTTTTATAGACTTTTGACAAAATTTATGTGTTATGTTATAATTTGAGCGGAGTGATTATGGATTTAAAAACTATCCTTTTAGATAAAATAAAATACGAAAATTTAACAAAACAAGAAATATTTAATTTGATAACTATACCTAAAGAAAATAATATGGGGGATTATGCTTTGCCCTGTTTTTCATTTGCTAAAACTTTACATAGGTCGCCTGTGCAAATTGCAGAAGAAATAAAAAATTCTCTTATTTTAGACGGATTTATTGAAAAGGCAGAAGTTGTAAATGGATATTTGAATTTTTTTCTAAATAAAAAGTTTGTAGCATTGAAACTTTTAGAAAGTTTTAAAGATGGGTTTAAACCTTGTAAGAGTAATAAAAAAGTAGTTTGCATTGATTATTCATCAGTTAATCTTGCTAAATATATGCACATAGGACATTGGTCAACTACTATAATAGGTGAATCTATTGCAAGACTCTATGAAAATCAAGGTTATAAAGTATATAGACTAAATTATATAGGGGATTATGGTTTACCTTTTGGGAAAATGGTATATGCGTATTTAAAATGGGGGAACAAAGAGGCCGTAGAGAAAAATGGTATTGATGAAATTCAAAACCTTTATGTGAAATTCTGTAAAGAAGAAAATGAAGAACTTCTTTCAAAAGCAAGAGAAATTTCTAAAAAGATTGAAGACAAAGATAAAGATATATACCCTATTTACGAATGGTTTATAAAAATTTCAAAATCTGAAGCAAAAAGAATTTTAGATAAAGTTGGAATTGTGTTTGATTCTTGGAAAGGAGAAAGTTCATATAATGATAAAATGCAACCTGTCATTGATGAAATAAAGTCTAGTGGGTTAGGCAAAATCAGTGAAGGTGCTTTAATTGTGGACTTAAGCGAATACAATTTAGGTGTTAGTGTAATACAAAGAAGTGATGGGGCGAGTCTTTATGTTACTCGAGACCTTGCCGCTCTTGAAGATAGGTATAATACTTATAAATTTGATGAAATGATTTATGTTACGGCAGTTCAACAATGCAATCATTTTGATAAACTTTTTAAATTATGTGAATTATTAAAAAAGCCTTATGCTAATAAATTGTATCACGCATATTATGGTATGTTTTCAACACCTGAAGGGAAAATTGCAAGTCGTAAAGGGAAACAAGCACTTTTTGAAGATATTTTGTTTGCTGCAGAAAAGAAAGTTAGAGAACAGATTAACAACAGAGATTTATCTAAAGAACAAAAGGACGAACTTGTTAAAAAGATTGGTAAAAGCGCAGTCGCTTTTAGCGTTTTGAAAGTTGATAGAATAAAAGACAAAATTTTCGAAGTAGAAAAAGCAACAAGTCTTGACGGGGAAACTTCTCCGTACATTCAATACACACTTGCTAGATGTTGTAGTTTGTTAACTAAAGCAAAAACTTATAATATTGATATAAATTGTAATTACAATGATTTGGATTTTGATAATGTTATTAACGATATTTATCCTCTCTTAAAAAATATTAATGAGATGAATGCAGTAATTTACTCTGCTTTTGAGAAAAAAGAAACTAGTATATTAGCAAGATACATTTTAGATTTATGCAAAGCGTTTAATAAATTTTATGTAGATATTAAAATTTTAGATTTAAAAAATATAAACGATACAAAGATTTATCTTATGCTTGTGAAAACTATCAAAAATGCTTTAGAATATATGATGCCAATTCTGTGTATTGATTTAGTTGAATATATGTAAAGTTGGTAGGTATGAAAAATTATTTAAAGTTATTGGTTATATTACTATCAAGTGTTTGTTTATTTTTAACTGTAATTTTAATCAATTACTCAGAAAATACTGAAACTCAATCGACTTTGGGAGATTTTATAATTGAAAGCGTTGAGGTTGTCTGGGCAGAAAATATTGATGAAGCAGATAAACAATCGATTTTAGATCAGATGCAGGTAGATGAAGAATATTGTTTGAATGCAAAAAAAGAATTAATAGAATACGATTTATCACAATTGAAAGTTAAATTTATAAATTTTAATGAAGTGGAATTAGTTGATAGTTTATATAACAGATATGAAAGATTATATTATACAAAAAATAACAGTCAAATAACAATTTATAAAGATAAAGATTATACTACAGAAGGCACTAATATATTTGAAATAGGAAGCAAATTTATTATAGAAAAATATAATACATTAACAACTGTTTATATAAGTGAAATTTTTGAAGTGAAATTAATTTTAACTCATACAAATGTTTAAAAATATTTTATAAAGTACTAAAAGTCTATTTTTTAAAAAATAATATCAAAATAATCTATCGTTTAACAAATTTAATTTAAAGTCTAGTATTTTTTATTTTATTTATAGTTGCTAAAAAGTATAATTTAAATATATTATATCTTGTTAATAAATTAATATTATGTTCATTTTAGAATGATATAAATCATTTTTAATAAGAATAAATTTTAACAAAGATATTGATAGAAAGTATATAGAAATACTTAAAAATCAAAAATTCGACTAAAATTCGATTTGAAAAAAATAATCAACATAAATTCAATTAATATATGTGAATAAAATAAAAATACACCACAATATGTGGTGTAAATTGGTAGCCCCGCCGTTTGTTCACTCGGAATTCAAAATACGGTAAAACCTTTTGTTATTTTTGATAATAACAAACTTTTACCATATTTATCAAATGATATGCAACACTTTGATAAAAAACAAATTCTTTGGGCATTCTTTGTTTTGCGTTCAGTAGTTGCGAGGACTGACTTGCGAGTTCGCTAAAATTTTATACTTGATTATAAGGTTGTCGTCAAAGGGGTAGAAAATTTGATTTATAAGTTTAGGAGTTAATTATGAGTATTGAAAACAATACCGTTAGGAAACGAGGAGTTAGTATTATCAGCCGAGAGGCTGCAATAAGCAGAAAAGAATTTTTTATGAAAAACAAAATTTATTGGGAACAATTTGAAAAGAAGATAGGTCTTCACAAAATAGTTAAAAATGCTTTACTTAATTTGCAAGAGCCAACAGCAGAGTTTTTGGTCGTTCCTCGACCACTGGAAAAATTCTTTTTACTTTATCTAAACAAATTTTTCCCTAGTCAACAGAACAAGCAATGTGCTTTGAATGTGGCTCGCGTTTTTGCTTTACTATCTCATCAATATTATCACTCCGCTGAAAAGTTTAATATGAAAGTATCTTTTTTTGTTTCGCCTAGCATTTGGGAAAAGTGGTTAATTGGAAGAAAAGCAAAAGAAACAAGTATTAAAATTTTGGAAGAAATGGGGTTGATTACCAAATATCGTTTTAATCGCAACAAACACGCACCAGCAGAAGAATCTAGGTTTGTCATTATGTATCAATTTAATTTGCAAAAAGTAAAATGGCTTTATGCTTGCGTTAAAACTTTAATTGCATTAGAACAGAAAACATCGTGTGAAGACCAAAGAGTTGTAAACAAATATGAAGAAATAACGGAAGACATTTTTGGTTATATTGAAAAAGTTGAGGACGAGGAAAAATATTTATTTTAGTTTGTTCCTCTTAACATTTATATTGGTTTAAGAGTTAAAAAGGAGTGGTCTTTACTGACCACTCCTTTGAGTTATAGTTCGTATGTGTTTTGTTAAAACTGACACACTGCGTTATACGGGCTGACAATTCTTTGTTTTATGCTTTTTAATATCAGTTTAATTTACTTCTTGCATAAATCTTAATTCGGTGCGAACAGCATAAAAAATGCTTTCGCTTTTATGCTTTCCCGTTTCAACAACAAGTTTTATTGGGTTTGTGTCACTCACTTTCAAAAAGAGAATTTGTAGTTTTTGCTCGGGTGTAAAATTTGAATAAACTTTTGAAATCAACGAATTGTTTTCAGTTGTGAACAACACAAGCATTTTGAGGCTGTTTGCTTTTGAAAATTCATTTAATTCTAAAAGCAATTCAAAAAGCTTTTCGCTGTCAAATATATTTGAAATTTTATCTAAATCTATTACAAATAAATCTATTTTTGCCAGGTGTTCAGTTTTATGTTGTGTTAGTAATTTTTTAACTTTATTTATCGCTTCGCTTGGCTTTTCTGCATTAAAACACTCATAATTCTCAAAATGGTAACAACAAATATTGCTAGCAAGGTCGCCACAAATTTCATTGTTCTCACCGAAAATTACCGAAACATTTGCAGAATCAACAAGTTTGAAAGTGTTAGGCAAAGAATATTTTAATGACATAATTTTACCTCCTTAATTTTGCTAGAAAAAGAGTGGCAAACTTGACTACTCTTTAAATTTACATTTTACTTAAAATGTTTTTCTTTTCTTTTTCATATTCTTCTTTTGATATAACGCCTCTATTTTGCAAGTCGTTCAAATATGTTAATTGTTCTGTCGTGCTTTGTTTTGGGCTTTCATTTTCTAAGTGACTATTTATTTTTTCTAACTCACAAACTTTCAAAATATGAACTATCAAAAACGAAATAAAGGTGCTAAAACTAAGTAAAATGGTAGGTGATGCAATATATAAGTATATTGCATCTTGTTCGTGGTTCACGCTAAGAATAATGCCAGCACATAACAAACCTACGCTAACAAATAATGTTAACGCAAACAAAATGATAATTGTTGTTTCAACAAACTTTCGTGAAATTATGCGATTGCTAGGTTGCCCATTCTTACTCATTTTTTACCTCCACGACTTAAAATTTCTGCTTTTTTCTCATTGTATTCTTGTTCAGTTATTAAGCCCTTTTCTTTAAGTTCGTTTAATTCTGCAAGCGGGTTTTCACCTTTTGATGATTTCTTTTTCCACACCTTTGCTGCAATTAAAACGATTGCTGTGATTAAAACTGCCACACCGAACGCGATAAATGCGTATATCATTTTTACCTCCTATTTCCATTAAAACTTAAAAAAATATATTAGTCCAATCTATTTGGGTTAATTTTAAATAAAATGTTAATGTTGCTTTACTTCTTTGCAAGACAATATTTGAACATTTTGACCAGCGAACATTTGCTTTACTTGATTTTTGGCTAAACCCTCACTATATGCAGAAACTATCATTTGATTTTCTGTCATTGTTAAAATGCCAAGAAAGGAATTAGGGATTATGCGAAATGTCACCTCAAATTTTTTCATTTTTACTCCTTAATTAAGTGTTGCAAGTGCTTTTGAAATAGCACCATTTGGCTCAAATATTTTTTCTACTATTTGTTTGCAATCTTCTTCCAAAAATTGTGTATTGTCATTCAAAACAAGTTGTTGGTATTTTTCAACTGCCTCACTTGAATCTTGCTTATTTCCAAACAGCCATTGTTTTGGACATTGGTTTTGAGTGGAATTTTTTACAAACAACAAAGACATTTCATTTACGCATATTTGAAAGTAATGGGTTGGGTAATTTGCAAGTTCGTTTATTCTGAACATCAAATTCACTTGACCCCTATTTGTTGTTGGAACAAGTTGTTTTTTATTTTCCGTTACAATGGTTGCACCTTTTTGTTCAAGCAATTTTGATAAAATCTTTGATGTTTCTTGTATCCAATTTGGCTTGCTTTCAAAGATAAAATCTAACACTTTTTTATTGTTTCTATATATCTCTAATGCTTGTTTTTTCAATTCAAATTCATTGTTCATATCAAATTCCCTTTCTATTATTTTTTTGTAATCCTCAATAAGTGTTTTAATTATGTTGTCGGCTGAGTCTATGTTGACTTTTTGTAAAACATCAAATATAAATTTGTAGTCTATTTCAAGCCATTCAGTATAACTTGAATTTGCTTTGTTTGGGGTTAAATATAGCATAACTTTTTTATGGTTTTTATATTTTCCGCTACAAAGGAAATTTTTATATTTTTCAAGTTGGTTGTCGTGCTGGTCAGAATCAACTTTGTTTTCGATAGCAACAACAATTTTTTGAGTTTCATTTTTTGTAATTTCAAGGTCGAAAAGAATATCAATTCGCCCATCTTTTACTGCAATCTCACGATACACATTGACTTTGTCAATGTTTCCATAAAGCATATCAAAAAAGTCAAGTTCGCTCGTTATATCTTTTGCAAGTAGCGTCAAAAAATTTCTTAAAAACTGATGACCGATATTTCCACTTTTGCTAGGGTCTAAAAGAAACGCCAAAAAATCACTATGCCTTAATTCTTGTCGGTTAATATTCAAAATGTCAAATACATTGTATTTATCATAACCAGCCCTAACAAGTGGGCGAATGACCGCATTGTCAAAGTTTAATGCAAAAACTTGTAATTCTTTTTCGGTTGGTATTTCTGCCATATCTACTCCTTAAAATTGGCACAAAATAAAAGTGCCGCCCTCAATGAGAGCGACACAGTGCTAATACCGACACCCTCGTTGAAGTGCGACCTTACAACTCACGCAAAGCGTTGGGTAATCAGTGAATAGCCAAACAAAATTAAATCGCTTGCGTGCTAAAAATAAAATATGAAGTTGTAAGGTCGCAATAGTATTATAGCACAATGAATGCAAAAAAGGAAACATTTGTCGATATTTTTATTGAAATTTCTTACTTTATTGTGTTTCACAAGCCCGACAATTCTTTTACAAGGCTGGTTGAGGACTGGTTTGTGGTTTTATTCTATCAATAAAAGCGGTGTTTATAACCGCTGTTTTACTTTACTTATTTTTTACCTGATTGCTTTTTTCTTCTATGTATTTATCTAACAAATCATAGGCTTTTCGCATTATTTCAAAATCATTTGCATTGTGTGACCAATTATTATAGCCGAAAATATTTTGAATATCATTTTCACTAACTCCTGCTTTTATCATCATAAGTTTAACCGTGTAACGCAACCATTTGAATTGAAATTTTCTAACATTTTCATACACATTTCCGTCTGTTTTAGACTGCCGAATGTATGGTATTTCAGTTTCAATTTTGCATTTTTCACGAATATCTTTTGTGTCTTTATTTAGAGTGTTGGAGTTAATAAAATAGCCATTTTCTTGAATACATAAAAAGTCTGAATATTCTTTATAAAATTTTTTATCTAATTTATTTTTATTGCATTCATTATCTTCTTTTAACCACTTAATTACTTTAATCATTCTATCAGTAAGAGGGTATTTTCTATTGCTTATTAGTTTATTTCTTTCACTAATCTCAAAGTATTTTCCAAATGTAACAGTCCGATGAAAGTGTATTATTTTTTTATCAAAATCAATGTCAGAATATTTTACGCCTACGATTTCACTAGTGCGGCAACCGAGCAATGCACCCAAAACAAATATAGCTTCTTTTCTATTTGTTATAGGCATATTGACCAGCCTTAAATATTCTAAATCTGATATGCTAAAAAGTTTTTCCCATTTCTTTTTTTGAAGTTTGGGACGCTTTTTTCTAGTGATTATTTCATTTATAAATTCGCTAGGATTTTCTGCCGTGCGAATGCCTAAAACGCATAGTATATCAAAACCATTATTTTTACTTTCAATGTATTCAATAAGTTGAGCATCTATTGGAGGAGCTTTTTTTCTAGACCATTTTTGAACATCTCTATATTGATGTCCTAATAAACGAGCTACTTGATTTATATTCCATACAGTTTGCGTAAATTCATTTTTCTTTTCAACGCAATTTTCATTCATCAGTTGTGCAATATACTCTTCAAAAATATTATGTTTTAATTTTTTAGGTTTTTTATTTGAATAAGATTTTCCACAATGTGTGCAGTAATAATATTGCACACCTTTTTTTATGCCGTTTTTGGCAAGTTCTCTTTGACATTTCTCACATTTCATAAAAATATTATATCAGAATGAAAGAAGTTTTGCAAGGTTTTGTATTTGTAAGTGAGGCAAGAAATAAAAATACTTGCCATCTCAATTCAAAAAAGGAGCAAAAAATGAAAGTTGAAAGTAAAGATTTACCCGTTTTACCACAGCAATTTATTCAAGCAAAAGTAATAACATACTCAAATGGTCGCAAAGCAATCGTGGGTAAAAAGGTTATAAATGGTGCTAAAAGTTTCATTAAAAAGCGATGTCGGTGTCCGCCCGTAAATCGCAACGAACCTATGACCAAAAAAGCATTAAAAAGGACAAAAAATCATAATTTTGGAAGACTTTTTGAACTGGACTTGATTGACAAAAATTGTCGTTTTGTTTCCCTTACAATAAGCAAAGAGAAATATAACATTTATAACAAAGTTAGCAAAAGGTTTAAGCATTTTATTGGCGAGGTTCGTGAAAAAGTAAAAAATCATTTTATTGGCACTGCTAGATTTATTGAATTGCAAAAAAATGGTTTTTTCCATATACATTGTATTTTGGTTTTTGATAGTAAAAATATTGATTTGACTTGCGAAGATTTGCACAAAATGTGGGGTTGGGGTTTGGTTGATATTAAGGCTGTCAAAAACAGATTTGGTCTTTTTGATTATCTAACAAATCTAAAACATAATATGACCAATGGAAAGGACAATAAGTTTACCCGCTACCCGAAAGGTGCAAGAATAATTTACATTAGTCCAAATTTACCAAGAGCAAAAAGTAAGGATGTTTTATTTACACCAGAAGAATATTCTGCGTTGCAAAATAGTGAAGAATATGAAGTGTATTTTAAATCACATCAATACTATGACCCTACCACACAAAAGAAAAGAAATTGCATTGATAAAAAAGTTTTAATTTTAAAAAATAAAAAAGAAGATGAGGAGGTATGAGCAAAATTGAAATTTGTGTTTTATAAGGTTCCATTATTATTTTTAATGTGCTTTAATAAAATTGCAAGTTAAATTTTTGCGAAAAAATTATGAATATACGCTTTATTGCGAAAAAACAAAAAATTGAGTATCAAACAGTTGATACAACTATTGGTTCATTAAAAGAAATTGATAAAAAAGAACTTTTCCCTTTATTTGAACTAATAATGAAAGAATTGAAAAATGAACAAAAAGAAGAAAACAAAGGAGGACAAACAAATGAATAAAGAATCAAATAAGGTTGCGGTTGGCTATTGTAGAGTTTCAACCGATAAACAGCGAGAAGAAAGTTTAGACCACCAACAACGAGAAATTCAAAAATATGCTGATGAGAATGGAATTAAAATAATTAACTGGTATATTGACCACGGGTATTCTGGAACAACGGAAGAAAGACCAGACTTTCAAAAAATGATAGAGGATAGTAAAAAGAAAGGGTTTAATTTAGTGCTAGTGTGGAAACTTGATAGATTCTCTCGTGATAAGTTTGTAAGTGCTAATGCTAAACATAAACTAAAAGAAAATGGTGTTTCTGTCTTTTCAGTTATTGAAAGAATTGAGAATACGCCCGAGGGAGAAATCATAGAAAGTCTGTTTGAAGCAATGAATCAATACTATGTAAAAAATCTTGCTCGTGGTGTATTGGGCGGAATGGTTGAAAATGTTAGAAATGGTATAAGCGTTGGAAGTTGCACTTTTGGCTATATGTTGACACCAAAATTAGATGAAAATGGCAATATTGTTAAAAAATATAGCAAGACTGGAAAGGCTAAACCCGTAAATATTTATACTCTCCACCCGGAACATTCTGCCACTGTAAAACTTATTTTTGATATGTTCTTGGCTGGTGCAAGTAGAAATGAAATATTAGCACGATTAAAAGAGTGTGGCTACAAGAATTCAAAAGGTGGAGATTTCAAAGCAACTAATATTGATAAAATTTTAAGAAATGAGCGTTACACAGGTGTTTATATTTTGGAGTATAACAAAGGTAAACAAGTCAATTATATGGACACCGAAGTAATACGCAACGAAGGTGGACTGCCAAAAATAATCGACAAAGAAGACTTTGACAAAGTTCAGCAAATGCTAAATGCTCGCAAACATCAACCAAATGCTCGCTCACTGGTTAGTTATCTATTGACTGGTAAAATTGTTTGCGGAAATTGTGGAGCTCAATTTACAGGCTCTACTCACTACAAAAACGGACAACCTTATCACTATTATCGTTGCGGGCGTAATAATGATGACTGCAAAATGATATCTATTCGCAAAGAAGCCATTGAAAACTTTGTAATAAAAGAAATTGAAAAAGTTGTAAAAAGTGGAGAGTTTGTTGCAAGCATACTTGACCGTTTTGCTGAGTTCTATAAAGAAAGAAATAACAACAGCGAAATTATTAAAAGGCTTGAAAAGAATTTGCAAGATATTGAGCGTAAAATTGGCAACTTGACAAAGATAGTGGCCGAAACAGGAAAATATACTGAAATGTTTGAAACTCAGTTGGATGCTCTTACTGATGAAAAAATTAAAATTCTTGCAAATCTTAAAAACGAAACAAATATGGGTTTGGCTGAGTTTATTACAAAAGACCAAGTTCGCCGTTCTTACTGCAAGGTTTTGAAATTATTAAAAAGCGGAAAAGTTGAAGACCAAAGAACAATTATCAACACTTTGCTTAATCGTGTCGTGGTTTATAAAGACCGAGTTGAAACCTTTATCAATATTTTACCTTATGAGGGTTCTATTGCCGAAATGTCAATCACAAACGCTGACTTGGAAAAATATGGCTTGCTAGAAACCTCAGAAAATGAAAATATCACTCAGGAATGCAATATTCCGAGTGATATTTGCTTTGGTAGTGCCAAGGGGAATCGAACCCCTGATACCGCCGTGAAAGGGCGGTGTCTTAACCGCTTGACCATGGCACCATATTAATAATTAGTGGTAGCGGCAGAGAGACTTGAACTTTCGACCTATCGGGTATGAACCGATCGCTCTAACCGCTGAGCTATGCCGCCATACTCTAAAATATACATCATTTAAATTTATTAGTCAAGATATTTTTACAAAATTTTTAAAATTTTAATATATGGTTTTTATCTTAAATTTAATAATAAAAAAACACTTAAAGTTTTAACAAATTCATTCATTTGTCATTTTTTAAGCGTTTAGTTTAATATATTACTAATTTGACACATTATAAGGTTATCTTTTTTTGTTTTTAATTTTTAAGGTATTCAAAAATTAAAATTGTAATTATAAATATTATCTTTGGTCACTAATATTAGCATTGCTATTATTTTCTTGAAGTTCAGAAACTGAACTATAAGGGGCTCCAGATGTAGTACCAGATAACAGCGCAATGTCAACGGCATTTGTGGGGTCTCCCCAAGAATTTCCAGAAAATTGAAATAATGCTTGGTCAACCACCCATCCTCTAGTGTTGAATACAACATTATGTGTTATATATCCGGTCGAATTTGGATTTAAATATCCGCTTTGTCTTAGTGAATAGAAAATATTTCCATCAATCCAATTATTAGTAGTGTTATTTTGTGTAACTATGCCTCGATTAGTTACCCAAATGTCTGAACTACCTGATTGTGTTGGTCCATAAAATATATTATTTCTAATTACATTATTATTTCCACCAATTTGCACAAATTCAACAGGGTATGGATTGTCGCTAGTAAAGGTTAGTCCCTCAATTACATTACCACTACCGGTTATAAGCAATGGTACTGTACTTGCGGTTAATAATATAGTGGCGTTAGGTTTTCCCTTTATCGTTATATTATTTTTAGATAAAGTAGTTGTAGTATCAATAGGATAAAACCCATCATAAAGTTCAATTGTTCCATTGTTCGCTACTACATTTAAAGCATCTTCAAGACTTGGAAAAGGATTTGCTTGTGTCCCATTTCCACCAATGGTATTACTTCTTACAAACACATTATATGGATTAAAAACTGTATTTCCCGAAGGTCCGCTTGGTCCTGTAGGCCCGGTAGCACCTATTTGCCCAGAAGGTCCTGTAGGTCCGGTAGAACCTGTTAAACCCATTGGTCCTGTAGGTCCTGTTGGTCCGGTTATTCCTGCTGCTCCTGAAGCACCTGTGGGGCCAGTGGGACCCGTGGCTCCTATGCTACCAGAAGTGCCTGTTGGGCCGGTAGGTCCGGTCGCACCTTGTGGAATAAAAAATGATAATTCAGCAGTTTGACCTACATTTGTTTGCTCGACTCTTGCATTTTCACCAGAAGGTATTGTTGTCGTTGAAACAACTCTTACTAAAGTTGTTGCTGGCCCTGTAGGTCCTGTAGGCCCTTGTATTCCTTGAGGTCCTGTAGGTCCTGTTAAACCTATTGGCCCTGTAGGTCCTGTAGGCCCTGTCAAACCAACTGGACCAGCTGGTCCAGTTGGACCAATTGCACTAAGTTTATATTTGTTGTTAGATAATTTTGTATTTATATTTCTTTTGCAACATATTTTATGATTATAACAATTTATAAACATTTATATAATTCTCCCTAATCAACTTATTTATAATATGGAAATTAAATGTTTATTGTTAATTTTCAAATAATTAATGCTTTAAAAATATATTTTCATCGTTAATTATAATTTAAATATAAAAAAATTTAATTTTAAATTTAAGGTTATATTATCTAAATTTATTTTAAACTCATAAAATATAATGGAGTTTTAATGATGAAAAATTTTATAGATAAATTATTTTACGGACTTATTGAAGATATAAAATCTAAATCACAGGAAGAAATTTATAATCATATGCTCATTAAATTTATAACTCTTCCTATTGATAGAATTATTGCAATACAGAATTTTTTGAATCAATTTGAATATTGGGGAAAAATTGAAGTACAAAATAAAAATTTTGAAATGTTAAAATTAAAGTCAATAATTTTTTATAAAAATATTCAAGATTACATTTGGCTATATGAAAATTTATCAGATTACAAATCTAAATATATTTTATTTGCTATTTTAAATAATTTTTATAATTTTGATTTTGATTCGCTAAAGAATTGTATGGAAAATATTTACAAACATTATTTTGATTTAGATATTATGCCAAACCGCAATAATGATGTTTTTGTAGATGTAGGAGCGTTTACTGGTGATAGTTGTTTAGATTATATAAAAAGTTTTGGGGATAATTCTTATAAAAAAATATATTGTTATGAAATATGTAAAGAAAATATTGAAAAAATGAAACATAATCTTAAAAATTATAAAAATATAGAAATAAAAGAATTAGCGGTCAGTGATAAAAACGGAAAAGCATATTTTGATTTGAATGTTGAACTATCTGCAAATAAACTTTCAAAAAATGGGCAAAATTTTATAAAATCAGTGAAACTTGATAATGATATTATTGAAAAAATTGATATTGTAAAGATGGATATTGAAGGTGGCGAAAAATCTGCACTAAAAGGTATGAAAAAACATATAGAAGTAGACAATCCAACCTTGCTAATTTCTGTTTATCATAATAATACAGATTTGTTTGAAATTCCAAAAATTATTTTAAATTATAACAAAAATTATAAGTTTTATTTAAGATATTATGGAGGGTGTTATTTTGCAACAGAAATTGTTTTAATTGCTATTCCATATATTAAATAAATATTAGAATTTGTTTTTTAATTATAATAAATTTAAAGTATAATTTGCTTTATTCTTTACTTCAATTTTTGACTTAAAACATATCTATAAAATGTATAATTATAACTTTTGAAAGTAATATTAATTTAATTTTTTATTTTTAAAAATGCGCTATAAGAAATCACTATGATTAATTAACATTGTTACATTATTAATAAAAGACTAATAGAGAAGAAAACTAAATAATTTGATTTTATATTTTATCAAAATAAAATTAAAAAGGATTTTATTATAAAAAAAGATTAGATTTTATTCTAATCCCTATTCAATCAAATTTACAAAGCAGGATTTAGTTCTGCGTCTATTGTTACACTGTCATTAGCGTTTAAATACATCAAACTATCGTTTAAAAATCCAGTATATCCGCTTTCTTCATCCCCTTCAATACTTCTGCCATCAAAAATGAATTCTTCAATATATCCCGGTTGAACATCTGGTTGAGATTCACCTTCAACAAGTCTTATCCAGAATCTATGACCTAAAATGTAATCAAATTCTATTGATAATCTTCTACCCGATTGTAATGTTAAAATATAATCAACATAACTCGGATTTGATGAGCCATCAACATGATCTCTATCTCCAATTCTTAAACAAAATGTATCACCTGTTTGATATTGCATTTCAGAAAATAAATCAATAACTAAGGTTTCTTTTACTGTTTCAAGAGTTAATTCCCCATAAGGAACAACAGTTATTTTAACTATTAATGTCCCTCGGTCAATGCTACTACTATTATTGTTGCTGGCAAATTCCATTGTTAAATATGAAGTTCCTTCATTTATTTGTGTAGGGTCAATTTCGATTATACCTTTTAAAATCTGATTTGAACCACTAGAACCATTTAAGTCACTGTCTGTTACAGGATCAAATGAAATTGCAGAATTAGGAATTACAAATTGATTTGAAGATGAGAATGTTGTTCTAACGCTTGTCATGCCTTGTTTCTTTGCAAATGTAATATTTAAATCTCTTGTATTTGAATATGTCCCAGAACCTGATTGTGTAATAGTGTAGAGATTATCTTCGTCAAACCACACAAAATCTGTAGCAAATACTTCTTGTAGATGACTTGTTTGTACTGTTATTGTTACATTTTCATCAGGCATAATAAACGAATATGTTGAATTATCCATTCTATTACAAGTATTATTATTTGCTAAAACATTTTCAATAACAATTTCGTTGTTTGTAAGCGTTATTGTCAAATTTATTGTTTGACCTTCTTCAGCAAATTCTTTGTCGCTTGTAATAGTGTAATCAGTCGAAGTTGGTAATGTAATAGTATAATTTTTCGTCTCTGATTTTTCGCCACAAGCAGTGATAAAAATACCGCTAATTAAAAGCATTGTACATAAACATAATGTAGTTAAAGTCTTTTTCATAATTACCTCTACTAATAGTATAACATGGTAAATATATGTTATGTCAATAAAAATAAATAACATAAATCAAATGTTAACATAATCTAACAAACTATTGTATAATCAATTTTTTAAAAGTGTCGATATTAAATAGCATCGCCAATTACTATTTCGTTAATGATTCCCCGAATGTTTTATCTTTAATAAAATACATAATAATTAGAAAAAAATAATTCAAAAACAATTTCAATTTTTAAATATATTTTAAATATATTAGAATAATCTCATGTTATAAAATATAATCAAAATAATCTTAAATAATAAATATCGCAAGATTTATAAATTTACAAAAGTCAATATGTTGACATTTCAGAAACTACAAGTTATACTCAAGATGGGTTAAACAACAAGACCATAGCACAACTAAATCCATTCCGATATCGTAGTTATTACTATGATGTTGAAACTGGATTATATTATCTAAATACTAGATATTACGACCCAGAAACAGGCAGGTTTATTAATGCTGATGATGTGTCTAATTTGGATGGATATTCATTTAATGGTTTCAACTTATACCTTTACTGTGGAAATAATCCAATAAATTATATCGATCCAGATGGTAATAAACCAAAATGGTGGCAATGGTTGTTGTTTGGTATAGGAGCAGTATTGGTGGTTGCTGCGGCTTCAGTGTTGATTGCGGCATCTGCAGGCGCTGCTATTGGTGGCATAGTAGGTGCAATTGCCCTAGGTACTGCTAAAGGTGCGTTAATTGGAGCTACAGTTGGAACAGTAGCAGGAGGAATAATCGGAGGGGCTGTTTCCGGCTGGTCACTTGAGGGCATTTTAACAGGAATAGTAACGGGCTTTGGTATAGGTGCTGTTGTCGGAGCAGTAATCGGCGGAGCGGCTGGATATATGAATTATGGCAATTTTTCTTCTTCAGCAAGTCTGGAAAGCCATTTTACAAAGCATGGATCTGAATTTGGAGAACTATATAAGAATTCGTCGCAGTTTGCTAAAGGTGCTAAATATATCGCAAGAAATGGACAGAAAGTGACTTACATTTATAAAGGCAAGAAAACTATTGGATACATTAAATTTTTTGGAAATTTAGGAAAGGCTAACTATGCATTTGTTGGAATGAATGGCACTAAAGTAGCCACATTTGGAATTAGAAGCGTTAAAGAATTAATAAGACTAGGTATTTCAATCTTTAGTATTTAAGTGGAGGGTATGATGTATTTAAAAAAAGTTCAAGATTATGATAAGTATAGTAATGAAGCTGATATTGTTGTGTCTGATGGGAAATACGATCTTTTATGTTATTGTTATCCAGCACAATGCAATAAAATAGGAACAAAAGTTAACTCTATTATTGCAAATTGTACAACTAATATTGTACGAGTAGATGAGAATATTTATTCTATACAAAAGTTTGGAAGTTTCTATCAGTATCACTTGCAAGGAATGGTATTTAATGTTGATGTTCCAATGGTGAAAATAGGAAGTATTGAGCTTTCGTTAGATACACATCTTCCAGGAGATATTAAAGAAGGAGAGTTTATTGAATTTGATGTGATTAGATTGGACTGTGAAATAAAATAATCATTATACTATAACATTATTTTAAATATGAAACAATCCTAATCAGGATGGATTGTTTCTTTCATTAAAGCAACTTTGTTGACAATTCAACCGTTTTAGTTATACTTCAGACGGGTTAAACAACAAGACCATAGCACAACTAAATCCATTCCGATATCGTGGTTATTACTATGATGTTGAAACTGGATTATATTATCTCAATTCAAGATACTATGACCCAGAGATTGGTAGGTTTATTAATGCTGATGATATATCAATTTTGTTAGAAGGAAAAGATTTTATTAATGGATTAAATCTCTATACATATTGTGGAAACAATCCAATAATGAACACTGACGAATATGGTAATAAATGGTGGGATTGGTTAATATCAATTTCTGTTGCTGTTGTTGTTATTGCTTCAGTTGTAGCAATTTCTGTATTAACTGCGGGTGCAGGTACTGCAATTGCTGGTGCACTTGGTGGCGGAGTTGCAGCAACAATCCTAGGTAGTGCAGTTGGTGGAGCTGTAACAGGTGCGATTACTGGTGCAATAATAAGTTTTGGTATAAGTGTTATATCTCAAGGATTAACTGTCGGTTATAATAATATAAATTGGGGACAGATAGGAATTGATACTTTGATTGGTGCAGCTTCTGGATTTGTTTCTGGTGCAATTTTTGGAGCAATTAGTGGTACTGTAAAAGTTGCAAATGCAGCTAAATCTTGGGCTCCCGCAGGAGGAAAATCTGGTTTAAAGCAAATGTCTGAACATTATACTAAACATGTTATAAAAGAAAGACAACAAGGAACAAATTGTGAATTTTTTAAAAGTATATGCAAGAAAGCAATTTGATAAAAAACAGATAAAAACGAGTTCTTTAATAATTTTATTTTAAAAGTGTTACTTTATGATTACAAAATTACAATAGTTTACAACACAAGTTTAAACCCAGTAGAAGAAATATATAACCGACCAAATAATAATGATGATGACAATAATGATAACAATAATAACGATAACGGAACGGTAATTTATAAGAAAGAAATTGAAATTTCAGATGATGAAAATAAAAAATTGCCGTTTGAGTTCAAACGACAATCTTTTGGCGGAGGGCTAGGGATTCGAACCCCAGGAGGCTTTCACCTCGGCAGTTTTCAAGACTGCTGTATTAGACCGCTCTACCAGCCCTCCATTTATATTTAATTTTTTATATACTTTTTTTAAAAATTTTATCTAATTACTTTAATAAACAATTTTATTTCAATGTTTTAAGCTTTCATATCTATACCTATTTTATTAGATTTTTGATACGCAAAATAAAATTTCAAAGTATAATATTAGTTTATAAAACTATAAACTTTTTATATATTATCACATAATTTTCCTTTTTGCAAGTGTTTTTTATTTAATTTTCTTTTTATTATATTTAATTATGATACAGTTTAATCATTTTAATTCTTTATATTATTTAATTGCTATCTACTTATTTTTTAATTTTTTATACTATTAATGAATATTTCTTAATAAGTTTTCCTAATTTATTTTTTATAATTTTGCTTAAAAAAAGATATTGAATTTGTAATTTATAATATTTTTTTTATGTATTGAGGCAATCTTAAATAAATATTATATTTAAAAATTTTTATAAGTTACATTTACGATTATATTTATAAAATTTTCTTTTGTGTTTGTAAATATTTATTTTACTTTATATTTAATTTTAGTTTAAAATTTTAATTTATTCCAATAATAATTTTATTTAAAATAAACTGATATTGTTGACTGTTTTTGTCGATTGTTTTATACTACAATTTGGAGATGTTTATGAAAAAAACTAAAATTATTTGTACACTAGGGCCTGCTAGTACTAATTATGAAACTATAAAAGCTATGGCTTTAAAAGGTATGAATGTTGCGCGTTTAAATTTTTCACACGGAACACACGAAAGTCATAAAATAGCTATTGATTTGGTAAAAAAAGTAAGGAAAGATTTAAATATACCTATTGCTATTTTATTGGATACTAAAGGTCCAGAAATTCGTTTGGGACTTTTTAAAAATAATGAAATTGAATTGAAATCTAATGATAAATTTATTTTAACAACAAAAGAAATTTTGGGTGATAACAAAAAAGCATTTGTTAAATATACTAATTTTCCTAAAATTGTAAAAGTTGGTACACAAATACTTCTTAATGATGGTTTTGTTGAATTAAAAGTAGTTAAGATTCAAGGTAATGAAGTAGAAACTATTTGTGTTAACGGAGGTAAATTGTCTAATAATAAAAGTATTAATTTGCCAGATATTAATATTAATACTATTTATCTATCAGAAAAAGACAAGGCTGATATTAAATTTGGAATTCAAGAAGGTGTAGATATTATTGCACTATCTTTTGTTAATTCTAAAAAAGATGTTGATGATGTTCGTAAGTTTTTAGCAAAAAACGGCGGAAAGAATATCTTTTTGGTGTCTAAAATTGAAAGCAAATTCGGCGTAGATAATTTAGATGAAATTATTGATGCATCTGATGGCGTTATGGTGGCTCGTGGCGATTTAGGTATTGAAATTGGTTTTGAAATAGTGCCTGAAATTCAAAAAAAAATAATTTATTCTTGTATAGAAAAGGGGAAAACTGTAATTACTGCTACTCAAATGCTTGAGACTATGACAACAAATTATCGTCCAACTAGAGCGGAAATATCTGATGTTGCTAATGCTATTTATGATGGGACTAGTTGTATTATGCTTTCAGGAGAGTCTGCTGTGGGAGTTAATCCGCCACACGTAGTTGAGGTTATGGCTAAAATTGCTACAATTGCTGAACAAGAAATTGATTATGATATGTGTATGTGTAATATTCATAGTTCAAATGGGGTAAGTGAGGGTATTGGATATTCTGCTTGTGCTTTAGCTTCTACTTTAGATGCAAAAGCTATTATTGTTTCAACAAAAACGGGTTTGAGTGCAAAAGAAGTTTCTAGATTTAGAGCAAAACCTAAAATTTTGGCTTTAACACCTAATGAAAAAACTTACTATCAAATGGCTATATTATGGAATGTTTATCCTATTATGGATAAAATTTATTCTAATACAGATGATATTCTCAAAGGTGCAAGAACTCAATCTTTAAAATCAAAGATGGTGCAAAAGGGCGACCAGGTTGTTCAAACAGCTGGTATAACAAAAGGCGATGGAGCTAATCTTTTAGTAGTTGAAAATATATAAAATCACGAGTAGTGATTTTTTTTATTACAATGTTAAACTAACAATTTTTAGTTGTTTTTATATTTTATTTAATTTTAATTTCGATAAAACATATTGTTTAAAACAAATATAAGTTTATCATTTTTCTTGATATGAATTGCAAGTGGCACAATTTGTTGCACTACCTACAAATATACCATTTGAAAAGCAAGATTTATCTTTATTAAATAGGCAGTTTTTAGCATCACATTTTATTTTTACATTTTTACAATTTCTGTTTTTTGCAAGGTCTGGTTCGTGTTCAAACATATCTTTTGAAACATCAATTTTTGGCTTTGTTTTATCAATTTCTAAATCGTTACAGTCTGCTGATTTATTTATGTTTAAATTTTTTCTTAAACATTTTTGTTGCTTGTTGTATTTGCAACTGCATTTTCTACATACAATGTCCATATTCTACCTCTAAATTATTATGTGAAATTATTCATTTATAATTCAGCAATATTTTAATTAAAATCATTTAATGTTAATTTTTATTTATTTTATATAATAATGCTGTTAGTATATTTTATTGACAGAATTTTTAATCTATTATATAATGAACTAGGAGATACTAATGAAAGTTATTTTAATTAAAGATTTGAAAGGAAAAGGAAAAACAGGCGATATAATAGAAGTCAGTGCGAGTTATGCACAGAATTTTTTAATAAAGCAGGGAATTGCAAAAGAAGCAAGTGCTAGTAATTTAAATGATAACTTGGGAAAAATTAAATCACTTGATTATCATCACACTGAATTAGTTAAAAAATATCAAAAAATAGCAGATTCTATAAATGGAAAAGATTTTAATACAACTCTTAAAATTGGTGCTAACGGTAAGGCATTTGGTAGCATCTCGAAGATAGAAATTGCTAATATTCTAAAACAAAATGGAATAGATATAGACAAAAAGCAAATAGTTGATTTTGCTCCAATTAAGTCAATAGGAAATTATAAGATAGAAATTCAATTTATGAAAGAAGTAAGTTGTCAGATAAATCTTATTGTAAAATAAAAACAGATTGCACAATTTCACAATCTGTTTTTGTTTAAGAAACCACGGGATAGTCCCGTGGTTCCAAAGAGGTTTATAATTCCACTACGGCGTTGACAAATTGTGTAGGTTATGGTATAATCGACGCAAACAACAGACTTTGTATCTATGTGGACGAAGCCTTAAAGAAAGGCGCGAGCACGAAGCCTATTTATTTGCAATTTAGAGGTAATATTTAATGAAAATAATATTTTTTGGAGTTTTGCCAACAGCTCTTTGGTTCGGTATTATGATATCATTAAGCAATTTAGGACATTTTACAATGGCTGATACTATGCTTTATGTAAGTATTGGAGCTATCGTTTTAATAACGGTTCTTGTAATTTTCCCTAATATTCCGGGAGGTATTGCGTATCGAAAACGCAAAAAGAGGCTAAAAGAACTCGAAGAAAAAGTCAAAAACCTCGAAAACAAACTAAATAATCAATAAAAGTCGTCGATTTGGCGACTTTTTTGTTTAAGAAAACCACGGGATAGTCCCGTGGTTCCAAAGAGGTTAACCTTTACATAAAGATACCTCCTATGATTAAAATTTGTGTAGACTACAAATTTTATTTTATCATAGGAGGTTATGTCATGAAAGACAATCATAGTTTAGCACATACGACGTGGAATTGCAAGTATCATATAGTATTTGCCCCAAAATATAGAAGGAAGGTATTTTATGGAGAGAAGAGGTTAGAGATAGGTGCAATTCTAAGGAGTTTGTGCGAATGGAAAAAAGTAAATATACTGGAGGCTGAAGTATGTTTAGACCATGTGCATATGCTAGTAGAAATACCGCCCAAAATGAGCGTGTCTGGTTTTATGGGGTACTTGAAAGGTAAAAGTACAGTATTAATCTATCAAAGGTATACAAATTTAATGTTAAAATACAGACATCGCGAATTTTGGTGTACAGGCTATTATGTAGACACAGTAGGAAAGAACACAAAGAGAATAAAAGAGTATATCGCGAATCAATTAAAAGAAGATAAGCGAATAGAACAAATGACAATGGCGGAGTTAATAGACCCATTTAAGAAAAAATAGTGATTCGCGATTCGCAAAAGTAGACTACGCGATTTACGCGTTGCTAGAACAAAGGGTTTTACCCTAAATTGAAAAACCACGGGGTTTACCCGTGGATTTTTATTATTTAACTTTTTCATTAATGTAATTTGTAAGGTCATCAATGTTTATTCTTATTTGTTCCATACTGTCTCTATCTCGAATTGTAACAGTATGGTTTTCTAATGTCTCAAAGTCGATTGTAACGCAGAAAGGTGTACCTATTTCATCTTGTCGTCTATATCTTTTACCAATGCTTCCTGCTTCATCATAATCGCACATAAATTCATTACATAAATTTCCATAAATTTCTGTTGCTTTTTCGCTTAAATTTTTTTGTAACGGCAAAATAGCTACTTTGTATGGTGCTATTTTTGGTTCAAAATGTAAAACTATTCTTGTATCACCATTTGGTAAATTTTCTTCATCATACGCTTCGCATAAAACTGCTAACATTAAGCGTTCTGGACTCATAGAATATTCAATTATATAAGGAACATACCTTTCGTTTGTATATGGGTCTAAATAATTCAACGGCTTGCCAGAATATTTTGAGTGTTGTGTTAAATCGTAGTCAGACCTATTGTGTACACCGTTTAACTCTTGCCAACCAATAGGAAACTTTACTTGTAAATCGCATGCTGATTTTGCGTAAAAAGCGAGTTTGTCATGATCGTGAAATCTCATATTTTCTTCTTTAATTCCGCATTCTTTTGCAAAATCCCAAGCAATGTTTTTGAATTCATTATAATATTTTTCACTATCATTTGGGTGACAAAACCATTGATATTCCATTTGTTCAAATTCAATACATCTAAATATAAAGTTTCCTGGAGTTATTTCGTTTCTAAAAGATTTACCAATTTGTGCAATTCCAAAAGGAATTTTTGTTCGCATACTTCTTTGAACATTTAAAAAGTTTATATATTCTCCCTGACAGGTTTCAGGTCTCAAATATACTATATCTTTTTCGCCTTCAACTGTACCCCTTGAAGTTTCAAACATAAGTTTGAATTGCCTTACATTTGTCCAATCAAATTTTCCGCATACTGGACATTTTATTTTATGCTCTGCAATATATGCGTCCATTTCTTCGTTAGTCATATTGTCAGGAATTACAGTTCCAGTTTTATCAAATTTTTCTATTAAGTGGTCTGCTCGTTGTCTGTTTTTACAATTTTTACAATCAATTTTTGGGTCGGAAAATGATTTTACGTGGCCTGATGCTTCCCAAACTTTTGGATTCATTAAAATACTTGCATCTATTCCATAACTATTAGGTCGTGTTTGTACAAGTTTTTTCCACCATAAGTTCTTTAAATTATTTCTAAGTGATATTCCAACAGGACCATAATCCCAAGTGTTTGCAAATCCGTCATAAATTTCACTGCCTGGGAAAATAAGTCCTCTAGTTTTACATAAATTCACTATTTTATCTAAATTATCTACCATATTTACTCCTTATTAATTAAAATTATTAATTTAGGATACAAAAAATCCCTAAACTAATGCTAGGGACGATATTTTTACCGCGGTTCCACCCTAATTGAATAAATCCACTCTTTTCTTTTTTACGCAAAGTTAACGGATAGCATTTTACTATCTCCAAATAGTTCGCCACACTATTTATAGGATTACTTAATAATAAACAATTTGTTAATAAAAGTCAATCACTTTTTAAAATATAATTTATTGCATTTCACTATTTTAATAAATTATATATTGCAATAAATATTTGTGAAAATTATCATTAATTTGTTATTGTGAAGCTTTTAAATATTATATATAGTTCAAATTCTAACGATATAAATATTATTAATAAAAGATGATGTATTAAAAATATTTTCAATTTATTCTTGTATTTATTTAAAAACATACATTAACAACTATTTTATCATTAAAAATTAAACTTTTTTTCTATAAACATGTATTAATATTGTTGAGCGTTTATAGTTAAATTTTTAAAAATTTAATTAAAAAATAAAGCAAATTAATCAATTGTAAAGTAAAAAAGGTAAGAGTAATTAAAACAATATAAATTGATATCTATTTTATAAATAAAAATATAATTATTAAAACAAAAAAGGAAATGAGATAAAAAAATCTTCAAATCATAAATATAAAGATTAAATATACCAACAAAAGTAGATTAAAAAAACTGATAAAAACAAAATATGTTCTTATCAGTTTCATTTGGCGGAGCGCTTAACTTTAGAACCGTACCGCACAAATGTAAAGACATATAATTATATACATCTTTTATATATCATTAATATCATTTATTCAAGCATATCATATATATTTATATAACGAAATCAGGTAGATTCATCATAGAATAAAAGAAATCTATTAATTTTGAATTTAATCTACTTATGTATTCTAATGAATAACATTATTTTTCAGATAGTGCTTCCTGTGTTAAACCTAAAATATAAAGATTGTAATAAATTTGATATAGATATAATGGACAAAAAGTAACAAAACATACTTTGACTAAACTACAAACGGCTTATATAATCAAAGGTGGGCAAGGGTAAACTCTCTTTGCTTTGCACTTTTTTTATTTTTACTATAATGTTGTTAATATTGTTATTTATTTAGTTAAATTCTAAACTCCCTTTGTAGGTTTATTTATATTAAAACTTAAATTAACCTAAATTTATTAGAACAAATTAATCATCTATTATTTCTATAAATGGAATAAATACATCGTAAAATTTTGCCATTTCTTTTGCTGTTTGTTTAATATAATTTTCAGAATATACATTAAAATTAAAACATTTATATTTATTTTCTAATTCTATTTCTGAGCTTAAATCTGCATCCTTGAAAAATCTTCCAATTCTACTTGCTTTTTTATTCTCATTTTTGTCCCATACTAATTCATATCCTAACATACTCTCAATTTTATTTTTGTAAAGTAACAGTCTTGCAAATCTATTTTTTGCTTTTGGTCCATATAAAAATAACGAAATATCTTTTAACATACCACTTTTTATTCTAATATTTATCATAAAACCTCTTTGATTATATATCCAAGCATAAGCCTCATTTGGATAAAATCTTAAGGTATACTTTTTGCCATTAATAAGTTTTTTTTCATAATATTCTTTGAGTTTGTTTATATTGTCATGTATGGAAAAATCTTTTTGCTCTTTATTATCAATGTTAATAAAATTATTTCTATTAAAAGTAGGTTTCATAATATCCTCTAAATTTTCATTTTCGGCATCATAGATACTAATGTCACAATTTTTATATGCTTTAAGTGGATCACTTCTATGTTTTATATATCCCTTTTTAGAAAGCATAGAATTTTCTTCCTTGGTTATCCAACAAAGTCTTTGGATAGATATCAATTTTTTTATTTTTTCAACAGTTAGTTCTTTATTTTTATAAAGCCAAAGGATTTCATTTTTGAAATCATAGGCAGTTGTCAAATGCTCGTCAATAAAGTATTGATGAACAACTATTTTTTCTCCTGACTTTGTCCTAACCAAACTATTCCAATCAAAATCTCTAATGTCCTTACCTGTTAACTCAAAAAATTGATTGTATGCCTTTTCGCTTGCCAAATGTTTTGGAAACAAAGAAAGGACCCACTCATCGTGGGTAGCCCTATCAAAAATCCATCTTGTTGCCACCGAATCGTTTTCAAGTTTTTCTTTTGCGTAAATGTAAATTAAATTTGCCCAAACCTCGAGTTCTCTTTCTTTATCTAACATAATCATTCTCCTTTGTTAAAATCTTTAAATTGTTTTGTTTTAAAAGCGCTACAAATTTTTTTATATTCTGATTTTTGCAACCCATAAATTCCAACTTACTTTTTTATCAAAATAATAACCACCAGTTTTATTTTTCTTTATTGGACAACCTATTTGAGTTAAATATTTAATGTTTCTACCAACAGTTTTTCTATCACATTCAATTCCAAATCTTCCTAAAACTTTTGCAATTGTAGTTTGTGTCATTGGTAAAGTCTCATCAAAAAAATTTTCAAATAATTTTAGTATGTAAATTATAATAACTTTTTTATTTTCCATTTTCCCCCTCTTTTATATTATATCATATTGCGTGGGCGAAAAACAACCCAGATAGAATATGAGGTGCTTTTCTTATTTAGTCAATCACTTCTAGGTTGAATTATAGGATAAGGTATCTTTCATTTCAACATTCATAATTATTAAATAAAATTTTTATAAAGTAAAAAGATTATTCTTAATAATTTCCTTATTATTTAAACAAACTTCCATTCATTAAGTTTAAGTTAATATCTTTTTTGTTGGGGAATTTTATCATTCCTAACATAATATATGGTTATGAAATATTTTAAAAAAATTATTTGTGGCAATATTAAAAATTATGAAGTTAAAAAGCATGTAGAAAAAGTGTTATTTAATCAATTATTCTTTATAACGATGCAATAGTTATCTTTTATAACTTTACCGATTTAAACTATACACAAAGTGCAATAACAAACATTATAGACAACTTTGATTTAGAAAAGGAAAAACAAAAACTATTAACCGAACAAGAAATAAATAAAAACATAGACCTATCAATATTCTACTCAAAAGAATATTTTGCAGTACTTCAAAAAGAGAACAATAAAAATCGTAGTGGTATAATTAATTACCACTTTTTTTCTATAAAAAAACCACCCGTACCAGAATTGGTACGGATGGACAAGTTCATGGCGGAGATGGAGGGATTTGAACCCTCGCGCGCATTGCTACGCCTACATCCTTAGCAGGGACGCCTCTTCAGCCACTTGAGTACATCTCCATTTAATCACTTTTGCATTCTATCAAATCAATTTCATTTTGTCAACAATTTGTAGTTTATTTTATTATTTTTTTATAAATTCTATAACCTTAAAAAATTAATTAAATTTTATCAAATATTTATTATTTCTTCATTTTATCTCTTAATTTTTGAATTTTACTTAGATTTTTATTAAATTTTATTTAATTTTTGTTAAATTTGTTTAAATCAATTTTTTATAAAATTTGTTTATCTTACAATATTAAAATTTTTGTTTGCATATTTTTAAAAATTAAATTTACTTTTATACATTTAAAAATTTGTAATGTTTAATAATTTTATTATATTTTATAAAATTTTATTGACATCTTTTGTCTGTTTTTGTATGCTATTTCTAATATTGTTGGTGAATTATGAATAGAATTAGAGTTGTTATACCTACATTTAATGAAGAAGGCAATGTTGTAAATATTGCCAATGCTATTATTAAACATTTTGAAACTGAATTGCCTGAATATGATTATTTTATTCATTTTATAGATAATAAGAGTACAGACAGAACGAGAGAACTTATAAGAGGGCTTTGCAAACAAAACAAAAAAATTAAGGCAACTTTTAATGCTAAAAATTTTGGACAATTTAATTCTCCTTTTTATGCTCTTCTTCAAAATGACATAGGTGGAGGAAGTAATTGCACTATAACAATGTGTGCAGATTTTCAGGACCCTGTTGAAATGATAAAACAATTTGTTTTGAAATGGAAAGAAGGTCATCAAGTTGTCGCTGGAATAAAATCAAAAAGCAAAGAAAATAAAATTATGAGATTTTTGCGAACGATTTACTATAAAATGATAAAAAAGATGAGTACAATAAAGCAAATTGAACATTTTACAGGTTTTGCATTATACGATAACAGTTTTATTGAAATTTTGAAAAAGATAGATGATCCAACTCCTTTTATACGCGGACTTGTGGCAGAATTTTGCGGTGATTTAGCTACTATTGAATATACTCAGCAAAAAAGAGTGGCTGGTAAAACTAAAAATAATTTTAGAACGCTTTATGATGCTGCAATGCTTTCATTTACTACCTATACAAAAAAATTGCCTAGATTGGCGACAATCTTTGGCGGGTTGTTTTCAGGATTATCATTTATATCTTTAATAGTTATGTCTATATTGACTCCAATATTTAATATTCAGCCAACATTTGTTTGTACTAATTTAATTTTGTTTATCGTCTTTATAAATATGTTTTTTATAGGTATTTTAGGCGAATACATTGTGAATATGAATGTTAGGTTATTACATAGACCTCTTGTTATTGAACAAGAACGATTAAATTTTGAGGAAGATGATGATAAAGAAACTTTATAATTTTTTCAAGAAATTTGATTATAGATTAAAGTTTTTAATGGTTGGTGGTTTAAATACTATTGTTGGTCTTGGTTCATATTGGTTAATTTTATTAATGTTTGGAATTAATATTACTAAACATTACGATGGTTATCTGCCAATCTTAATTGCGACAATTATTAGTCAATGCATTGGAGTGTTACACAGTTATTTTTGGAATAAATATTTTACTTTTGAATCTGTCAAAAAAAGCAAAATTGAAACGATAAAATTTGTTAGTGTTTATTTATTTAGTTTTGGTTTAGATTATTTGTTAAAATATTTGTTGAGATTAGTGCCATATTTCAATGATATAATTATAGCGTTATTAACTGTAATTTGTACAACTATAGTTAGTTTTGTAGGTCAAAGATATTTTGTTTTTGGCAAATGTGCAAAAGTAAAAAATAATATTGATACAACTAACGATTCTGATAAAGAAACAGTTAATAAAATGAATATTAATGATAGTTTGAATTTTGAAAATAAAAATAATAAAGATATTATGAAATAGTTAAAAAATAAGTGTTTAAATTACGATTTGGGGAGGAAAAATGAAAGTTGTTATATTTGCGGGTGGTTTTGGTACAAGAATTTGCGAAGAAAGTGTATATAAACCTAAACCTATGATAGAAATTGGAGGCAAACCAATTTTATGGCATATAATGAAATATTATTCTAGTTTTGGACATAATGAATTTATAATTTTAGGTGGATACAAACAGGAAATTATTAAACAATATTTTAATAACTATTTCTTATCTTCTTGTGATATTACATACGATTACAATAGTTCAGATATAATTAAAGTAAGATGTAATAACTGTGAAAATTGGAAAGTTACAGTAGTTGATACAGGTTTAAATACTATGACGGGTGGCAGACTAAAACGAGTTAAAGATTTTATTGGAAACGAAACATTTTTGTTGACTTATGGCGATGGAGTTTCTAATGTTAATATAAATGAAGTTATCAAACAGCATAAAGAAAGCGGAGCGACTGTTACTTTAACTGCCTATAAGCCAGAACAAAGATTTGGACTTTTAGATTTTGATGGAGATATAAAGATACGTTCTTTTAAGGAAAAACCAAAAGATATTGATCAATGGATTAATGCAGGTTATTTCGTATGTGAACCAGAATGTATAGATTATATTTCAAGTGATAGTATGCCATTTGAAGATGAACCTTTGACTAATCTTGCTAAAGATGGTAAATTATTTGCATATAAGCATAAAGGTTTTTGGAAGCCTATGGACACACTTAAAGATAAAACCGCTTTAGAGGATATTTGGAATAAGGGCAATGCTCCTTGGAAAATCTGGAGATAATTAATGGAGATTAAAACATTTTATCAAGATAAAAAAAGAGATGTAACGCTAACTCTTTTTTTCATTTTTATTGCAATGTTATTATCATCTATAGTTTTTGGATTGATTTTTAAATTTACTGTTGGAAATATAAAAAATGTATTTGATGATTTTGCCGCAGTATTATCTTATTGCATTATGGATAATACATATTTTGCTGAAGGTGAAATGGCAACTATTTATCCACCTATTGCATTTTTAATCTATTATCCTTTCGCTTTGATTTGTAAAGATGATATAAATTTGTATATTTCAAATCAAATATGTTTAAATGACCTTGCTACAAGCAAAATGTTTTTAATTTCGTATTCTTTATTTGCTTTTTTACAACTTTCTTTGCTAATATTTATTCTTTACAATTTAATCCAATCAAACAAAATACATAATGTTATTATTACTCTGATGTTGGTACTTTCTGGCCCTATAATTTATACATTTATTAGAGGTAATGTGATAATAACAGCGTTTATGTTTGCTTTATTATTTTATGAATTTTACAATAGTGAAAAGCGTTGGAAAAAAGAATTGTCATTAGTGTTTTTGGCATTATCTATTTCAATGAAAATTTATCCCGTTATATTATCACTTTATCTATTAAATAAATCAGATTTTAAATCTATATTAAAAACTGCAATATACACTGTTATCTTTGTGTTTTTGCCATTTATATTTATAAATGGCAATTTTATTGATAATATCATTAAATTTTTTAAAAATTGCTTTTCATTTAATTCTAATCATTTATCCAAATATGGTTTGACTAATATTTCATTTTCCAATGTTTTAAATTTGATGTTTCTTGAAATTGGCAATTTGCTAAATGTGAATTTATTAAACATTTCAAAATATATTAGTTTGTTTATTAAAATTTGTTTGATAATTACAGCGTTGATTTTGGTAATTAAATATAGGAATACAACTAGAGAAATGGAAATTCTTATAATTATTATAACTACTTACATTCTTATTCAAGAGATTTCTTACGCTTATTCTGTTTGTTTTATGTTAATACCTTTCTTATTATTCTTTAAACAAATAAAAAATTTGAAGAAAAAAGATTTTATAATTTACAACATTTTATATTTTGCGTTATTTTGTCAATTTTTCTATATTATAAGGTTTTGCATCTTACAATATTTTATTTTAATTGCGCTTTTAATCAAAGCAATATATGATTTAGTTAATAAAAATAAAATAGAAGATGTGCAAAATGAAAATTTTATTTAAAACATTAATTAAATTTAGTACATTTTTAAATAGACTAGTACAAAACATTTACAAATTATTAAAAATGTGTTAAACTAAAATCATTTATTGATATAAGGAGAAATTTTATGAATATATTTCACGATTTAAACCCTAAGTATGTGTCTAGGGATAAATTTACAGCAGTTGTTGAAATACCTGCTGGTAGCAAAAATAAATATGAACTTGATAAGGAAACCGGACTACTTAGATTAGATAGAGTATTATCAACCGCTACTAGATATCCAGCAAATTACGGATTTATTCCTCTAACATATTGTGATGATGGCGACCCATTAGATGTTTTAATTTTAACGCAAGAAACTATTTATCCTTTAACAGAGGTTGATTGCAAACCTATTGGCGTTATCAATATGATTGACGGCGGAGAAATGGATTATAAAATTATATGTGTACCAACATCTGACCCACAATATAAAAATTATAATGATATATCTGAACTTCCAAAGCATATATTTGATGAGATTAAACATTTCTTCTTGGTATATAAAGCATTGGAAAACAAAACAACAGAAATTGATGGTATCGAAGGTAGCACTAAGGCAAAACAAATTGTTGATGAGTCTATCGCACTTTACAAGAAAAAATTTATTAAATAATGGGTTCTTCCCATTTTTTTAAAATATAAGGATAGTTATGGAATATAATTTTAAAATAATTGAAAACAAATGGAAAAAGTTTTGGCAAGACAATAAAACATTTAAAACAGATATTAATGATTTTTCTAAACCTAAATATTATGTACTAGATATGTTTCCATATCCATCTGGTCAAGGGTTACATGTAGGACACGTCGAAGGCTATACAGCAACAGACGCGGTCGCAAGGTACAAAAGGTTAAAAGGATTTAATGTTTTACACCCTATAGGTTTCGATTCGTTTGGACTTCCTGCTGAGCAATATGCTGTAAAAACTGGTAATCACCCTGACGGATTTACTGAAAAAAATATAGAAACATTTACTAGGCAATTAAAAGACCTTGGATTTAGTTATGATTGGGACAGAGTTATATCTACTTGCAAGCCTGATTTCTACAAGTGGACACAATGGATATTTTTAAAACTTTATAATAGCGGTTATGCAAGGTATGAAGACACTTATGTGAATTGGTGTGAAGGTTTAGGTTGTGTGCTTGCCAACGATGAAATTATCAATGGGAGAAGTGAACGCGGAGATTTTCCTGTTGAAAAACGAATAATGAAACAATTGGTTATTGATATTCCTAAATATGCAGACAAATTGCTTCAAGGTTTAGAAGAAGTTGATTGGCCAGAATCTACTAAACTTATGCAAAAAAATTGGATAGGCAGAAGTGAAGGTGCTAAAATTAAATTTAAGGTAGCAAACACAGATAAAAGTTTTGAGGTGTTTACTACAAGACCAGATACACTATTTGGGGCAACATATTGCGTATTAAGTCCAGAGCATAGTCTTGTAAAGGAGATTATGTCAACTGAATGTGAAAAATCAGTGTTAAACTACATTTCTGAATGCGCTAAAAAAAGTGAAATGGAACGCACAGAGTTAAATAAAACAAAAACAGGGGAATTTGTTGGTGCTTATGCTATAAATCCTGTTAACAACAAACAAATACCTATTTATATTGCTGATTATGTTTTGAGCACTTATGGTACTGGTGCTGTTATGGCTTGTCCAGCACATGATGAGCGTGATTATGAATTTGCTAAAAAATATAATTTACCTATAATACCTGTTTTAAATGGAGATATATCCACTTCAGCTTTTACAGGCGATGCAGAGCATATAAATTCTGAGTTTTTAAATGGTTTAAATACAGTACAAGCAAAAGAAAAAATGATTGACTTTTTGGAACAGAATCAAATAGGTCAAAAAGTTGTAAATTATAAAATGCGTGAATGGATTTTTGCTAGACAGAGATATTGGGGGGAACCTGTCCCTATCATTCATCTTTCAAACGGTGTAGATCTGCCTTTAAAGGAAGAAGATTTGCCATTAGTTTTGCCAAAATTGAAAAATTATAAAGGTGTAAACGGCAGACCTCCACTTGAGAATGCTACTGAATGGTGTAATGTTAAAGTTGATGGTATAGATGGGGTAAGAGAAACTTCAACTATGCCAGGTAGTGCTGGGTCATCTTGGTATTATTTGAGATATATCGACCCTAAAAATGATAAAATATTTGCAGATTATAACCTATTAAAACATTGGATGCCTGTTGATTTGTATGTAGGTGGACCTGAACATGCAGTCGGTCATTTGTTATATTCGAGATTTTGGAATAATTTTTTATACGATGAAGGACTGACTCCTGTAAAAGAACCTTTCAAAAAACTTGTACATCAGGGTATGATTTTAGGTGAAAATAATGAGAAAATGTCAAAGAGTAAAGGAAATGTTATCAACCCAGATGATGTAGTAAAAAAATATGGGGCAGATACTTTAAGACTCTATGAAATGTTTATGGGACCTATAACAGACACAAAACCTTGGAATACTCAAAACATTGAAGGTGCTAAAAGGTTTTTGGAAAGATGTTTTAGAATATTAACTTCACAAAAAGTTAAAGATGAAGAAAATCATAATCTTGATAAAATTTATAATCAGACAGTTAAAAAAGTAGAAAGCGATTATGAAAATCTTGCATTTAACACAGCAATTAGCGCTCTTATGATTTTAATGAATGAATTTTCAAAGGTTGATATAATACCTAAAAAATACGCCAAAGGTTTCGTTTTAATGCTTTCACCTATTGCGCCTTTTATTTCAGAAGAATTATTTGAGTTGTTAGGTGAAAATGCAGGTATTATAAATGCAACTTTCCCTAGTTATGATGAAAAGTTGTGCGAAGAAAATGAAATAGAAATTCCTGTTCAAGTAAATGGTAAAGTTAGGGGTAAAATTACTATTCAAAAAAATGAAGATAAAATTTCAGTAGAAAACAAAGCAAAAAAAGCAGTTGAAAATTATTTGACGGCGGAAATTGTTAAAATAATCTATGTTAATAACAGTATTGTGAACATTGTAATAAAAGGTTAATAAAAGTCACATTAATTGTGGCTTTTTTCTTGCTTGTAAATTATGAAATATTTTGTTATAATTAATTTATGAATTTAGATATTGTTAAAGTAAAATCTTTAAAACACACTCTTAAAATTTTTAAATATTTCTTAAAGAATTTAGACGGAGAAACTTTTATCATAGTTCCAGATAAATTGTCTTTATTTATGGAACGCTTCCTTTTTGAATCAACTGATATGGAGGCTAGTTTTGATATTCAAGTTATGACTATGAATAGGTTTTGCAAGTCTTTATTAAATGATTTGAATGTTGAGTATAAAACAATTTCAAGAATTGGAAGTATTATGTTAACGTCAAAATCTATTGATGAAACAAAACCTGAATATTTAAGTCAGTATTCAAGTTTTTCTTATGCTAGTGAAATTTTTAACACCATTTCACAAATAAAATCTTCAAATATAGAGTATAACAACTTAACTAATTTGAATTTGTCTAAAAATCTTTCCAATAAAGTAAAAGATTTATCAAAAATTTACGCTTGTTATGAAAATAAAAAAGCAGGATATATTGATAGCAGTGATATTATTAATTTGGCTTGTATGAATATGTGTAATGCAAAGCTAATTAATTCTAATTTTATGTTTTTAGGTTTTGATGATTATACAAGTTTAGGTTATACTTTTTTTGAAAATATTTTAAGAAATTCAAAAAAAGTTATTTCATTTAATTATTCAAATTATTCAGAACCTAACTCTTCTATTTTCCCTAATGAAGTTATTTTAAAATTAAAATCTATTTGCGAAAGTTTGGGCTGTCCATATAATGAAATACTATCAAATTATGAAGATGATAAATTACATAGTTTTCTTACAGACAATTTATTTGCATACAAAAATTCATCTTTAAATTTGAATAATTGTCCGATTAGACTTGTCAATTCATCTGATTCAATAAACGAATTAGAATTTGTTGCAAGGGATATTAGAAGAAAAATTTTAAACGGTTATCAATATAAAGACTTTACTATTGCAACTTATGATTTTGACAGTTTGAGATATGAACATATTTTAAGCAAGTATGAAATAAATTATTATCTTGATAAAAGTGTTAAATTAAAAGAAATTTCTCTTTACAAATTTTTAATTAGTTTTTTGAAGCTATTTAATGAAAATTTTTCAAATATTGAACTGATAAATTTTATTTCTTTCGAGTTTGTAAACATAGATAATAAACAGAAAATAAACTTAATTAATAGAATTAGAAAATATAATTATAGAGGCAATTTTAATTCTGATTTGTTTGATGAGGAGTCGGCAAAACTTTTAAAAAATTTATTCGACAAGTGTAAAATCTTAAAAACTGATACAATTTTAGAAATAGAAAATAAAGTTGTTTTAATATTTGATTTATTAAATATTGATAAAAAAATCACCCAAATTTCAGAAAAAATAAGCAATTTTAGACTAAAAAAAGCATTTATTCAATCAAAATCACAAATTTTTGAAATTTTTTCTCAAATTGAACAGTTTTATGCTGATGCTAATTTGGAAAGGGTAATATCTATTTTAGAAGAATCTGGGGATTTAATTGAAATTAATCCTTTACCATTAACACTTGATGCAGTGCAAATTGTTGATGCTGGTGAAATTTTGTCTATAAATCCAAATTTGTATATTATTGGTTGCAATAGTTCAAACTCGCCTGTTGTTTTGCAAGATTGTGGAATTATTTTAGACAATGAAATTTTGAATATTAATAGCAATAAATTTTCGTTGGGTCCTACTGTTAGACACATAAATAGAATAAATAAATTTAAATTGTTTAATTCAATGTTGACTTTTGATAATTCTTTAACTATAACAATGTCTATCAAAAATCCTTCAGAAAAATCTGTGTTGGTTAAAGAGTTGGAAGATAGAATTTTAGTAAGTGGTAAAAATTTAAAAATTGATAGAGATAGAGAAATTGACAATCGTAATGAAATATTATCAAATAGCGATTTAATAGATTATTCTTTGAAATTTAATGAGCCTTGTAAACTGTTAGATGATTTGACTTGTAACATAAACAATTTAAATAGTTTATCAGTAAATGAAATAAATAAAATTGATTTTGTTTCAGCATCTTTTTTAGAATCATATTTTTCTTGTCCTAGGAAATTCTTTTACGAACGCATTTTAAAATTAAAACAGCGTGAAGAATATAATATCGAAAGTAGAGAAATTGGGGATATTATTCACAAACTCGCAAAAGCGTATTATCAAGACAAAGATAAAATAACAGATATAAATATATATGCTACACAAAAAACTTTGCAGTTTATTAGTCAAAATTTAAAATTAAAAATTCAAAAAGATGAAAGTATTTTAAAACTTCTTTTAAAAGAAGCACAAAGATTTTTGAATGCACTTGAGTATATGGACAAATATTCAACTTTTGTTCCTAAATATTTTGAATATGGGTTTGGTAATTTTGAAAGTAGTGAAAACTTTTTGGGAGACAAAAAATTATTAGGTTTTGTAGATAGAATTGATTTTTGTGATTTTGGATTTAGAATAATTGATTACAAAACAGGTAGTGTCGATGTTTCATTGAAAGAACTATATTATGGACTTAAATTGCAATTATTTTTATATGCAGATGCAATTAGAAATATTTTTAACAAAAAAGCATTAGGTAGTTTTTATTTTCCGATAAAAAATGAATTTGGTAGTGAAATAAAAAATCCATACAGATTAGATGGTTATTTTGTGAATGAAGAAAACAACATTAGGGCTATGGATACTAGGTTAAATACTAGCGATTATACAAAAAGTGATATAGTAAAAATAAATTTAAAACGTACAGAATTTTCTGCAAGCTTAAACTCGGATAGTCCACTTTCGTCATCTGAGTTTGATGACCTTATGAAATATGCTAAAGACGTTTCAAAAAAAGCGGTTAGTGAAATATTCTCTGGCTATATTGCACCTAATCCTGTAAATGCAAATAAATTAGTGTGTTCATATTGTCCGTATCTAGAACTTTGCAGAATGAAAAGTTATAATGTTGAATCAAGAAATATTTCTTCAAAACAAATTGACGATTTCAAAGGGGATAGCAATGAATAATTACGAAAACTCACAATTAAAAATATTGAATTCCACATCAAAAAATATTTTAGTTTCTGCGTCTGCAGGAAGTGGAAAAACTACAATAATGATAGAAAAGATTAAAAGACTTTTAATAGAGAAAAAAGTTGATATAAATTCACTGTTAGTTGTTACATTTACAGTATTAGCAGCAACTGAAATGAAGCAAAGATTAATTGATTCCATTAAAAATGAAATTAATAATTCAGATGAATCTGAATATTTGCATAACCTGTTAGAAGAAATTAGTTTGGCGTCAATAGATACAATAGATGGTTTCTGCAGTAAAGTTATAAAAAAATATTTCTATAAATTAAATCTTGAACCGAACATTAATATTATATCAGGTGCAAGCGTTGAGTACTTTATATCGAAAGCTATGGATAATGCAATTTTAAAATTTTCAAAAAATTCTGAAGATATTGATACTTTAGTTGATATGTTTCAATCATCTAAAAGGAATATGGAAGGATTAAAATCTTTAGTTTATGATACTTACACATATTTAATGGCGCTAGATAAACCAGATGAATTTTTAAAAAAATCAGAAGATGTTGATGCAAATATAAAAATATCAAAAAAAATAATATATAACGATATAAAAAAATGTATAGATTCAACTTATGAAAATTTAAAATTTTCACTTAATATCTCTACAGAAATATTGTCTAAAAAAGTTCGAGATATTGTAAACAATCTAGAAATGCTACCTGACATATTTGAAGATTTTTTTGAAAATTTTATCAACTTGGATTTATCACTTCCACGAATTAAAAAAGATGATGAAATTGCTGTTCAAGAATTAGAAGAAATTAAAGAAAATTTAGAAAAAATTAAGAAAAAAATTGAAAATTATAAGAAAAAAATACCAAATTTATACATTTTAAATAATTTTACTGGGAATTATAAGGTACAATTACATAAATTTGTTAGCCTTGTAAAATTGTTTTCTGAAGAATATACTTGTTTAAAGAAAAAATATCACTCACTTGATTTTAATGACCTTGAAAGATATATGTTAAAATTGCTTCAAGATGATGATATTTTAAATGAATTTAGGTCAACATATAAATACATTTTTGTTGATGAATTTCAAGATGTAAATGATTTGCAATATATGATTATTTCAAAATTAAATTCAAATAATTCTAACACATTTTATGTGGGAGATTTAAAACAAAGTATTTATGGTTTTAGAGGTTCATCACCTGATATTTTTAAAAGTATTTATGAAGATTACAAATACAACTTAAATGGCGAGACTATTGAGATGAATTGTAATTTTAGGTCTAATCCTGCGATACTTGATTTTTGTAATCATATATTTAGTAAACTGATGACTTATTCTTCCTCAGGTATAGATTATAAAAGTTCATCAATGTTTGAACCTAAAAGAGATGATTTTCCATTAGATTGCACTGTAGAAATGATGCTGATAGATAAGGATATAAAAAAGGAAGACAAAATTAATAATTTTAAAATATATTCAGTAAAAGATCATATTGAAGACGATGATTATGATGCCGATTTGTATGAATGTATGTTAGTACGCGACAAGATAAAATCTATAATAGGTAAAAACATATATGACGCGAAAACTAAAACAACTAGGGTTGCAACTTATTCAGATATTGCTATATTAACTCGTGCAGTAAATACTAATAAAATTTCAAAGTTAAAAAATATTTTGTCTGACTCAAATATTCCTTTAAAATTAGATTCAGGAATTAAATATTTTGAAAGTGAAGCAATACGAATAATCTTGGATATTTTAAAAGTGGTTTCTTTTAATTATTCAGATATTGAATTTATTACAAGTATAACTTCTCCACTTGGCAATTTTACAAACGATGAATTGGTCTCTATTAGGGCATTCGTTCCAAGTGGAAGTATGATTGAAGCAATAAATTTTTACGCTGAAAACTGTAATGATAGTTTAGTTGAAAAAATTGATAAATTTTATTGCACTTTAGATGAAATTAGAATTAATGCTAGTTGTGTGTCAAATGTTAGTTTAATTAAAAATATACTATATGATTTTGGTCTTTACAATTATTTAATTGCACCCATAAATGGAAAAGAGCAATTGACTCAAATATTTGAATTTTTATCATCGATTTCTAATATTGAAGATAATATGCCACTTCCAGAATTTATTGAATGCATTGAAGATAATTTCTTGCGAAACAACAAACAAACAATTTCAGATAGTGAAGACGCTGTGGTAATTCAATCCATTCACGCCAGCAAAGGATTAGAATATCCTATAGTAATATTGTTTAGCAGTTCTTCTAATTACAACATTTTATTAGATGTTAAAAAAGAAGTCGTATTAGATAAAAATTTAGGGATAGGTATTTATAATTTTGATTTGGAAAATCGTATCAAATTAGATAGCCTTATAAGAATTGCGATAAATCTAAAAAAAGGTGAATCTGGTTTAAGTGAAGAATTAAGACTTTTGTATGTCGCTTTTACTAGGGCAAAGAATAAATTGATAATAACAGGGAATATAAGTAGTTCTGATTTGATTAAAGGTAAATTTAATTTAAATAGCAATTTGGGTAATATTTTAAGCGTGTTTAAAATTAATCTAAATAAATTTTTAAATGAAAATTCAAAAGAATTTAATTTGTATAATTGTAATGTAAAAATTTATAACTTTGAAGATTATAATGCAAATAAAAATAAAAATTTAGAAAAATTTATTGAAATTGGCGAAAAAAATATAAAATATAATGATTTTTATTATAAATTTTCAAAAAATCACAATATTTATTTGAAAAACAATGTTACCGCCATTAATCAAGAACTATCTCAAGAAGATGTAATAATACCTATTAAGCTGGAGAAAACAGAAATTGATTTAAATGCAAATTTAAAAGCAAATGAAATTGGGAATTTGTATCATAAAGCATTGCAACAAATGAATTTTGAAACTTTTGAAAAATCAAAATTGGATGTTGATAATTTGGTTTTGCAAAAAGCATTTCAGAACTTACAGCCATTATTTGAAAGTGCGATAGAAGTAAAGAAAGAAGCTAAATTTATGATGTATGTAAAATACAATGAAATATATAAAGATTCAGATATTTTAGATAAAGTATTAATACAAGGTGTGGTTGACCTTATGATTATTAAAAAGGATAATGTAATTTTAGTAGATTATAAATATTCTAAAAAAAGTGATGATGCTTTAAAGAAAACTTATTCAACTCAATTAAATTTATATAAAATGGCTATTGAAAAGTGCTATAGATTACCAGTATCTAAAAAATACATATATAGTATATTGTCAGGATCCTTGATCGAAGTGTAATCCTTTAGAAATTCTATATAATCTTTAAATTTATAATCCCTGATTGGCATCGGCTTATGGTTGTCAAAATATAATACTAGCGCTGGTGAAATTGATTTATATTTTTTGTAAACTATTGCATCTAGTAAATGATTTTCTTTAATTAATTTTTGTGCGTTTTTGTGATAACTATAATAACTCATATTATATTGTGAGTTATTTTTTATTTTTTATATATGTATTTAAATATTTGATTTTTATTTTATTTTTTAATTGGTTATTTTTTGTTTTTTTACTAATATTTTTATATTTTTTTAATTTAATA